>CAZEFK010000001.1:0-83465 GCA_964511405.1 uncultured Comamonadaceae bacterium
GCATAGAACTCCTCGACGTCGCGGCCGACCATGTGGCGGATCACGTCGCGCCGCGGCAGGCTGGCCGACGGGCCGGTCGCCACCGCGCGGCCGTCGCGCAGCACGGTGATGCGGTCGGCCAGGGCCGCGACCTCTTCCATGCGGTGGCTGATATAGATGATCGCGACGCCGCGGCTGGCCAGGCCGCGCACCACCGCGAACAAGGTTTCCGCCTCGCCGTGGGACAGGGCCGAGGTCGGCTCGTCCATGATCAGGATGCGCAGATCGCCCGACAGCGCCTTGGCGATCTCGACCAACTGCCGGGCCCCGACGCGCAAGTCGCCGACGCGGGCGTCGGGACGGACCCGCACGCCCAGCTGCCGCAGCAGCCGGTCGGCATCCGCATCGAGCCGTCGCTGGTCGACCAGGACGCCGTGCCGGCGCGGCTCGCGGCCGAGAAAGATGTTCTCCGCGACCGTCATCTCCGGCACCAGGCTCAGCTCCTGGTGGATGAACGCGATGCCGGCGCGGCTCGCCTCGCGCGGCGAGGCCAGGCGGACCGGGCGGCCGTCGATCGCGATGCCGCCGTCATGGTCGGGATGGATGCCGCCCAGGATCTTCATCAGCGTCGACTTGCCGGCGCCATTCTCGCCCATGAGGGCGTGGACCTCGCCGGCGGCCACGGTGAAGTCGACGTCGCGCAGCACCGGCACCCCGCCAAACGCCTTGGCGATGCCGGTCATGGCCAGCCGCGGTGGTGCACGAGTGGGATCAGTGTTCGGTTGGGACATTGCCTGTCGACAGGGCGGCCGAGGGCCGCCCCGCCCTTTCGCCTAGATGAGGCCGTTCTGCTTGAGGATCTGGTCGGCGTTGCTGCGGTCGATGGTCATGGTGGCGAGCGTGATGCTTTTCTCGATCTTCTCGCCCTTCAAGAGCTTCAGGCCCTGGCGGACGCCCTCGGCACCCGGGGTCGGGTAGACGAAGGTCGCGGTCAGCTCGCCATTGTGCACCCATTTGACGCCTTCGTCGGGAAGGCCGTCGATGCCCATGAACTTGATCTCCTTCTCGCGCCCGGCGTCCTTGGCGGCGAGATAGGCGCCGTAGGCCATGGGATCGTTGTGGCCGTACACCAGGTCGATCTTGTCGTGCGCCTTGAGCGCCGTCGCCATGATGTCGTAGCCCTTCTGCTGCTTCCAGTCGCCGTCCTGGCGATCGAGCAGGAACTTGATCCCGGGTTCCTTGTCGGTGAAGGCGTGGAAGCCGTCATGGCGGTCGTGGGCCGGCTGGGTGCCCATGCCGCCCCAGATCTCGACCACGTTGCCCTTGGCCTTGCCCGCGCCGCCCAGCAGCTTGACCGCATATTCGCCCGCGGCCCGGCCGATCACGGCATTGTCGCCGCCGATGAACTGCGTGTATTTGTCGGTGTCGACGTTGCGATCCAGAATGATCACCGGAATCCCGGCGCCGATGGCCTTGAGGGTGACGCCGGTCAGTCCCGCCGACTCCTTGGGCGAAATCAGCAGTACGTCGACTTTCTGGGTGATGAAGTTCTCAATGTCCGCAACCTGCTTCTCGGTCCGATCCTGCCCATCGGAAATGATGAGATCAAGTTCCGGATGCAGCGCCGCTTCCTTCTTCATTTCCTTATTGAACTGGACGCGCCAGGGTTCGACGGTCGTGACCTGGCTGAATCCAAACCGATATTTTGCCTGGCCAAACGAACGCCGGGTCGGCAGCAGCATCGTCATGCCGGCCGCCATGCCGGCCTGCAGAATCGTCCGTCTCTTGAGGTCGCCGTTCATCATGTTCCTCCACCCTTGGTGTCGTTCTCGGGTCACCGGCCGGCCGGTGCGTTCTAAACGTTTCGATCGCTTTCGTCGACGATGCGTTCTAAACGTTTCGAACAGGTTTGCCTGCGACCATGCCGCTTGGCAAGCCCCCTGTGACGGCCCCCCTGACGGCAGCGTCGTAACGAAGGCGTCCTGATGGCCACGATCCGCGATGTCGCCACCTTGGCCGGCGTGTCGATCGCCACGGTCTCGGCGGTGATCAACAACACCGCACCGGTGCGGCCGGCGCTGCGCGAGCGCGTGCTATCGGCGATCGCCGAGGTCGGCTACCAGCCCCACGGCATCGCGCGCAGCCTGAAGACCGGCATCAGCCGCACCGTCGGGCTGGTGATCAGCGACGTCACCAACCCGTTCTTCGGCGCGGTCGCGCGCACGGTCGAGGCGGCCCTGCAGCGCCAGGGCCATGCCATGCTGCTGTGCAACTCCGACGAGGACCCGGCGACCGAGGAGGCCTATCTCAAGCTGCTGCAGAACCATCGCGTCGCCGGCATCATCCTGGCCCCGGCCGGCACCGGTGCGGCCTATGGCCAGCTCGTCGCCCAGCTGATCCGGGCGCCGGCGGTGCTGATCGACCGCACCAACCCGGACCTGCCGCTCGACGCGGTCACGGTCGACAACGCCGACGGGACCCGCGCCGCGGTCGAGCACCTGCTGGACCTCGGCTGCCGGCGCGTCGGGCTGGTGCTGGGATCGCCGCAGGTGTCCACCAGCGAAGAGCGGCTGGCCGGCTATCAGGCGGCGCTGACCGCCCGCGGGCTGCCGTTCGAGCCGCGCCTGGTGCGCCACGGCCGCTTCCGCCAGGACCAGGCCTTCCTGGCCTGCCGGGCGCTGCTGGCCGACGAGCGTCCCGACGCGATCTTCGCCGCCAACAACCTGATGGCGATCGGCGCCCTGCAGGCGGTCGCCGCGGCCGGCCTGCGCTGCCCGGCGGACGTCGCGGTCGGCTGCTTCGACGATTTCGAGTGGGCCGACGTCTGCGCGCCGAAGATCACCACGGTGGCGCAGCCGACCACGGCGATTGCGGAACGGGCGGTCTCGCTGCTGTTCGACCGCATCGCCGGCGGCGAGACCGGCGCGCCGCGCCGGGTGGTGCTGCCGACCCGCATGGTCGCGCGCACGACCCAGGCGGACCGGAGCCTAACCTGAGCTGGCCAGCAGCTCCGCCGCATCCCTCGCCGGCGCCGCCACCACACGCCCCAGCGCTGGCGCGAGGTCACCCCGCCCCTGCACCGCGACCCGCTCCAGCTCCAGCCACTCAGCCATCTCGGCCAGCGCCGCCGCCAAGGGCTCGGCGACGGCATCGGGGTCGATCCCGGCTTCGCCATGGGCCGATTGCACCAGCAGCGCCCCCGCCGCGCGGTCGGCCTTGAGGTCGACCCGCGCCACCAGCCGGTCGCCGAGCAGGAACGGCAGCACGTAATAGCCGTGGTCGCGCTTGTGCTCGGGGGTATAGATCCCGATCCGGTAGCGGAAGCCGAACAGCCGCTCGGTGCGGGCGCGCTCCCAGATCAGCGAATCGAACGGCGACAGCAGCGCGCGGGCGGTGATCCGGCGTGGGATGCGCGCGTCGGGATCGAGATAGCCGGGCTTGTCCCAGCCGGCGACCGCGACCGGCAGCAGGCGGCCGGCCTCGACCAGCTCGGCGACCGCGCGCTTGGAGCCCTCGGGCGGCAGGCGGAAATAGTCGCGCAGGTCCGGTTCGGTGGCGACGCCCAGGGCGCGCGCCGCGATCGCGACCAGCTCGCGCTGGGCATCGGCGGGCGCCGGCGTCGGCTGCGCCAGCACGTCGGCCGGCAGCACCCGCTCCGGCAGGTCGTAGAGCCGCTCGAAGCCGCGGCGCGTGGCCGTGGTCAGCCGGCCGGCCCAGAACAGCCATTCCAGCGCCCGCTTGCCGTCGCTGCGCTCCCACCACGTGCCGGCGCGGCCGCGCACCCGGCCCGGCGAGCCGTCCAGCTCGCCGGCCGAGATCGGCCCGCGCGCCGCGACCTCGGCATAGACCGCCTCGACGAAGTCGGGCCGCTCGCGGGCGACCTGGGCGATGCCCGACCACACGCCGTCATGGGCCTCGGCCCGCGCCATGCGCCAGCGCAGCAGCGGTTGCAGCGCCACCGGCAGCAGCGAGGCCTCATGACCCCAATATTCGAACAGCCGGCGCCGCCCGGTGCCGTGGGCCGCCCGATCGAGCAGCGCCCGCGGATAGGGCCCGAGCCGCGAGAACGCCGGCAGGTAGTGCGCGCGCACGAGGACATTGACCGAGTCGATCTGCAGCAGCCCGACCCGGTCCAGCACGCGGCCGAAATGCCGCTGGCCGGCGTCGCCGTCCGGCCGCGGATCGGCGAAGCCCTGGGCCGCCAAGGCGGTCCGGCGGGCCTCCGCGGCCGACAGCGACTCGCGCCGGCCCATGCCTACTGGTGCATCCGCACCAGGTAGGTGTTCCGCTTGCCCCGCCGGATCACCAGCATCGCGTCATCGATCAGGGTGCCACGCCCGATGCGCGGGTCCTGGTCGCCGGCCGCAATCGCCTCGCCATTGACCCGGATCGCGCCCTGCCCGATCTGACGCCGGGCGTCGCCCTTCGAGCCGCAGGCGCCGACCTCGACCAGCAGGTCGACCAGATTGGCGCCAGGCGCGTCGAACCGCTCGGGCCCGACCGTGATCGCCGGCACTTCGGCGAAGATCTCGGCGAGCGTGGCGGCGGGCACGCCGGCGACCGCGCCACCGAACAGCACCTCGGAGGCGCGCACGGCCTTCTCGGCCTCCTCGGGCCCATGGATCGCCTCGGTCATGTGCCGGGCCAGCGCCTTCTGGGCGATCCGCTCGGGCGACCCGACCGTGGCCGCCAGCCGCGCGATCTCGTCGCGCCCCAGGCCGGAGAACATGCGCAGATAGCGCTCGGCGTCCTCGTCCGCGGTGTTGATCCAGTACTGGTAGAACTGGTAGGGGCTGGTCGCCGCCGGATCGCAGAAGATGGCGCCCTGCTCGGACTTGCCGAACTTCGCCCCGGTCGCGGTCAGCAGCAGCGGACAGGTCAGGCCGAACGCCCGCGCGCCCTCGACGCGCCGGATCAGCTCCACGCCCGAGACGATATTGCCCCACTGGTCGGACCCGCCGATCTGCATCGTGCAGCCATGGCGGCGGTGGAGCTCCAGGAAATCGCGCGCCTGCAGCAGGCTGTAGCTGAACTCGGTGAACGAGATGCCACCGTCGTCGCGATCGAACCGCGAGCGCACGGCGTCGCGGTGGATCATGGCGTTGACCGAGAAATGCTTGGCCGTGTCGCGCAGGAACTCCAACAGCCCCATCGGGCCCAGCCAATCCAGGTTGTTGGCGTAGATCGGCGGATTGTCCGACGCGCCGATATAAGCCGAGATCTGGCGCTGCAGGCTCGCCGCGTTGGCGGCGATGGTCTCGATCGACTGCAGGTTGCGCTCCGACGACCGGCCTGACGGATCGCCGATCATGCCGGTGGCGCCGCCGACCAGGCCGATTACCCGATGGCCGAAACGCTGGAACTGCTTCAGCACCGTCAGCGGCACCAGATTGCCGATGTGCAGCGACGGTCCCGACGGGTCGATGCCCAGATAGACGGTGACCGGGCCGGCGTCCAGGACGTCGCGCAGATCCTCGGCGGTGCCCTGATGCACCAGCCCCCGCCATTCCAGCTCGGCCAGAACGCCCGGCTTGAACTCCATCACCTGTCCCTCTTGCCGCCGGCGCGCCCACCTGCCGGCCGGGGCAACAGGAGAAGCGTCAAACCCGGTGCCCGGTCAAGTGCCAGACGCCAGCGCCGCTCAGGGCTCCGCCGACAGCAGCTCGAGCTCCCACAGCAGGTCGTGGGTCGGCAGCGACGGCACGCCGTCGCCGAGCGGCCGGATAATCGACTTCGGCTGGATGCGCGCCGTGATCGCCTGCAGGGCGACGATCGCCATGGGCGTCAGCTTGGCGCGCCAGCCGACGATCGACAGCGCCTTGGCGTTCTTGGTCTCGATCGCCTTGGCGATGTTCACGCTCGGAAGCTCCGCCAGCAACGCCAGGGCCTCGATCACATAGGCGTTGTCCTGGCGCTCGATCGCCGACTGGACCGCCACCGGGGTGAGCAGGCTGGCGGCATGGTCGCTGCGCGCCCGCGTGGCGCCGTCGCTGAGCGGCGCCCGCGGCGACGGCGCGGCGGCAGGCTCGTCGGTGGCGGCCCGCCGCTCGGCCAGCACTTCGACGACCGAGGCCAGGGCGGCCGCGGGCAGGTCCTTCCGATCCGCCATCTCCTCCAGCAGCTCGCGGGCGACGAAGCTGGCGATCCGCCGCGCGGCCCCCTCATGCAGGCGCGGCCGCCGGGCCAACGGCGCATGCCAGGCGATCACCGGCGAGGCGCGGTCGATGATCCAGTCCAGCGTCTCCTCGCGGATCTGGGCCGTCTCATTGGCCAGCAAGGCCGCGGTCGCGGCCACGTCGCCGCTCTCGGCGACCGCGCGCGACAGGTGGTCGGCCAAGCCGTGGCGGCGCGAGATCGCGGTCAGCGCGCCCTGGACCGGCGGGCTGGTGATGATCTCGAGCAGATCGGCGTCCGACAGTACCGGCGAGAACTGCAGCACCGGGCCGGATACATCGAGCTCGCGGTCCTTGGCCAACCGCTGGATCACCTGCGGCGGCGCGTTGCTCAGCTCCTTCAACGCCTCGGAGAGGATCCGGCGGACCTGCATCAGGGCATCGCGCGCCAGCAGGTCCAGCACCTCGAGCGTCAGATGCCCGGGCCGGTCGCGCGCCTGCGCATCGAGCGTCGGGCCCAGGCGCGCCATCTTGTCGGCGACGGTCAGGCGCACCGTCTCGTCGGCGTCGCCGGCGAGCAGCAGATCGGCATGGCGCGGCGCCCGCTGGTTGGCGGCGACCGCGCGCCGGACGTCGACATCGGCATCCTGGGCCAGGAAATACAAGAGCTCCGGGCGGACCGAGGGGTTGCCGGCGATCGCGGACCGCTTGCGCGGATCGGGATCGACGGCGAACGCCTTCGACGTTTCGTAATCCAGGACGGCTGGATCGGCGGAATGGGCCGAGGGTTCGCTCATGGCACCGGCGGATGGTCGGAGGGCGCACCGGCCGATCTGGCCAGCTTCGATGCCCGCTTGACCGCATACATGGCAGCATCGGCCTCGGCCATCAACGATTCAGCGCTCTTGACCCCGGTTCCGTCGTGGAACGCCAAGCCCACCGAAGCCCCGAACGGCCGGTCCGGGGACGCGCTCAACGCCCGCAACGCCTCGAAGCGCTTCGCCAGGTCGGCGACGCGGTGCTCGGCCGTGGCCTCGTCGATCTCGGACAGCCACAGGGCAAACTCGTCGCCGCCCAGGCGCGCCACCAGGTCGTAGGGCCGGGTCGCCGCCTTGAGCAGCTGCGCCACCTGGCGGATGGCCTCGTCGCCCGCCTCGTGGCCGTGCAGATCGTTGACCGGCTTGAAGTTGTCGAGGTCGACATAGAGCAGCGCGCCGCTCCGGCCGGTACGCGCCGAAACGCCCAGCGCGTTCTCCAGGTCGCCGATGAAGGCGCGCCGGTTCGATAGCCCGGTCAGCGCGTCGGTGCGCGAAAGCCGTTCCAGCTTGCGCTGGTCCTGGATCTGGCGCAGCGCAATGCCGATATGCGGCTCGATCGACTCCAGCAAATTGCGGTCGTCGTCGTTCCAGAACGGTTCCGCGTCGCCCCGCCACAGGGCGACGGCGCCGTTCATCTGGCCGCCATAGGCCGTGGCCAGGGCCAGCACGTGCCAGCCCTCCAGGGTCTCGACCACCGCCCGCTCGCCGACGGCGAAGCGGCCGGTCAGCCCTTCGGTCAGAACATCGGGCGGCGTGTCGCCGTAGTGGGCCGCCGGCACGACCGCCCCGGTGGTCCTGACACGGTAGATCGCGCAGGCATCGGCCTTGAAGGCGCGGCTCAGGCTGGCCACCGCCGCTTCCAGCATCTCCTGCGGCCGCGCCTCGTTCCGGATCACGTTGATCAGATAGCCGCCGACATGCTCGCGCAGCCGGGCCCGCGCCAGCGACTGCTCGCGCAGCCGCTCGATGGTGACGTCCCAGGCGATGCCGCGGGCGCCGTGCCAACCGCCCACCTTGTCCAGCATCGGCACCACCGACACCATCAGGCACACCGGATCGCCGCCCGGGTCATTGAGCCACAGGTCCTTGCGCACGACCTGCGTGCGCGCCGCGAACAGAGCGTCGAGGTCGAGCACGCAGTCCGGCCATATGGCGGACGGCCTGCTGCCGATCAGCTGATGCACCGAGCAGCCCGCAATCCCCGCCGGCGAGACGAAGGCGAACCGGCCTTCGCCATCGATCTCCCAGGCAATGTCCGCCGAAATCTCGACCAGATCCTTGTAACGCTGCCGGCTATCGGCCAGGGCGGCGCGCAGACTGACCTCGAGCGTCACGTCGCGGCCGATCACCAGCACCCGCTTCTGCGACGCGGCCAGGCCCATGACCTCGACCCAGGTCTGGCGCGGCTGGCCGCCGATGCTGCCGGCGATCTCGACGATCTCCAGATGGTTGGCATCGGGGCTGTCGAGAACGTCGCAGAACCGGGCGAGCCGGCCGTCCTGGGCCTCCAGCGCCCGCACCAGCGCCAGACCTGCGGGGTTGCCGGACAGGAGGGTCCCATCCTCGGTCAACAAGGCGATCGGACCGGGATAGGCATCCAGGATGTCGGGAAGGGCCGCCGACGGATCCAGCGCGCTGGTCACGGCGTCACCATCGGCGATCGTGCGGCGGCGTTCAGTCGTCCCGGGGCGAATCGGCATGGGCGGACGTCCAGACTGCAGGGCGACCCGGAACGCGCGCACCGGCGCGCGGCCCGCATCGGTAAACACTCATAGGCGATTTTGTCGAACTTGGGGACCCCTGTCGGCCCGCAGCGTCCCACGCTGGCCACGATGCCACCACGTCGCGCCTCCTCAGGAAATGCGCGCTGCGCATTTCCTCCATCATTGAGGCGGGGAGCCCGCTATCGGGCTCCCCTGGGGCCGGCAGCGCCGGCGACGGCGCTTGGCCCCCCGATCGGCCGAGGGTACAGTCCAACGCTTTGCAAACCGTTGACAAGGGTGCGGGCGTGGATCTCAAGGCGCATATCCGACATGTCCCCGATTTTCCGAAACCGGGCATTCTCTTCTACGACATTTCGACATTGCTGGCTCACCCGCAGGCTTGGCAGGCCACGGTCGAGCGCCTGAACGACGCCATCCGGCCGATGCAGCCGGACATCCTGGTCGGCATCGAGTCGCGCGGCTTCCTGGTCGCCGCCCCCCTGGCCCTGCGCATGGGCCTGGGCTTCCTGATGGTGCGCAAGCAAGGCAAGCTGCCGGGCGCCACGATCCGCCACCAGTACGCCCTCGAATACGGGACCGACACGGTCGAGATCCAAGAAGGCGCGATCCAGCCCGGTCAGCGCGTGGTCGTGCTGGACGACCTGCTGGCCACCGGCGGCACGCTCGAAGCCGCGATCGAGCTGATCGCCAAGGTCGGCGGCCAGCCGGTCGGCGCCGGCTGCATCATCGAGCTCTCGTTCCTTGGCGGCCGCCAGCGGGTCACCGTGCCGGTCGTCAGTCTTCTCGCCTACGACAGCTAGGATTGCCGACAATGGCCATGCCGCTCGATCCGCCGGCCCTGCCCAACGATCTCACCCCCTATTGGATGCCGTTCACGGCCAACCGCGCCTTCAAGCAGCAGCCCCGGCTGCTGGTCTCCGCCGACGGCATGTACTACCGCTCGGCCGACGGGCGGCAGATCCTGGACGGCACCGCCGGCCTGTGGTGCGTCAATGCCGGCCACCGCCGTCCGCGCATCACGGCGGCGGTCCAGCGCCAGGTCGACGTGCTGGACTATGCGCCGTCGTTCCAGATGGGCCATCCGCTGGCGTTCGAGGTGGCCGCACGCGTGGCGGGCATGCTGCCCGGCGATCTGGACCACGTGTTCTTCACCAATTCGGGCTCCGAGTCGGTCGACACCGCCCTCAAGATCGCGCTCGCCTATCACCGCGTCAGGGGCGAGGCCGGCCGGACCCGGCTGATCGGCCGCGAGCGCGGCTATCACGGGGTCGGCTTCGGCGGCATCTCGGTCGGCGGCATCGGCAACAACCGCAAGACCTTCGGCCCCCTGCTCCCGGGCGTCGACCACCTGCCCCACACGCACGCGCCGCAGCACACCGCCTTCACGCGCGGCCAGCCCGAGTGGGGTGCCCATCTGGCCGACGAGCTGGAGCGTCTGATCGCGCTGCATGACGCCTCGACCATCGCGGCCGTCATCGTCGAGCCGGTCGCAGGCTCGACCGGCGTGCTGGTCCCACCGAAAGGCTACCTGGAGCGGCTGCGCGCGATCACCGAAAAGCACGGCATCCTGCTGATCTTCGACGAGGTGATCACCGGCTTCGGCCGGCTGGGCGCCGGGTTCGCGGCCGACTATTTCGGCATCGTGCCCGACATGGTGACCCTGGCCAAGGGCATCTCCAACGGCGTGGTGCCGATGGGCGCGGTCGCGGTGCGCAAGGGCGTCCACGACGCGTTCATGACCGGCGGACCCGGGATCGAGCTGTTCCACGGCTACACCTATTCCGGCCACCCGCTGGCCTGCGCCGCGGCGCTGGCGACCCTCGACACCTACCAAGAGGAAGGGCTGTTCGAGCGCGCCGCCGGCCTCGCCGCCTATTTCGAGGACGGCGCGCACCGGCTGCGCGCGGCGCGCCACGTCGTCGATATCCGCAACATCGGCCTGGTCGCCGGCATCGAGCTGGAGCCGCGGCCGGGTGCGCCGACGGCCCGGGCGACCGAGGCCTTCGTCAAGGCTTACGAGGCGGGGGTGCTGATCCGCACCACCGGCGACATCATTGCGCTGTCGCCGCCGCTGATCGTCGAGAAGGCGGAGATCGATCACCTGTTCGAGACCATCGACCAGGTGCTCAAAGACATCGCATAGAGCAGGATGAGATCAGGTTGACCCGCTCAAGCAAACCTTAGACCGGCGTGCTGGCACCCCTCCACCCGACCTCCTCCCACAAGGGCCAGAAAAATGGGGGGAGGAGGGGCGAAGCTGCTGCGACAGAACTCCTCCTCCCCTTGTGGGGAGGCTGGGAGGAGGGGTGAATCCCGACGATTCCATCTCATGCACATCCCACTCTAGGCGCTTCGGGTCTCCGCCGCACGGGCGGAGACCCGGCTTGTCATTCTGACTGACACGCCAAATGGCATTAGCAATCTTCGTCTCACATTCCTCGTCAGTAGAGCGCAAATATAGGAGGGGGTAGCCAAGGAGAGTTTTATGAGAAATTGGCGCATACTAATGTTGTCCGCGGCCGTTTTGACAATATCTGGCTCGGCTCATGCGTCGCTTGTATTTGATTCGACCATCAGTCAAACAGGGTCTGGACTGGGCGCGGTCGACACCGTGCTGACCATCCAGGCGACCGGACAGGGGATGGGCGGCACCGAGACGGGCTCCGTCGCGTGGAACGGCAGCGCTGACGTGACGACGGGGGATGCCAAGACCGGCGCCTCGCAGAGCCTCACGCGCACGATCGGCTCGCTCGGCGTCACGAACGCATCCAACCTGCGGGTGATCTTCAATGCCGACCAGCCCGCAGGCGGCCCCATCACTCTCAGCAATCTGGTGCTGTCGATCTTCAGTGCGACCGGGCAGCTGCTGTTCGACTCCGGCGCCTTCACGCCCCAGTCCTTCGCGTCGACCCACAACGGCATCGGCACCAATGATGCGGTGTTCATGCTCGACGCGAGCCAGGCGGCGGCGGCGCAAAGCGCGTTCGGCACCGCGAGCAACCGGATCGGGCTGTCGGCCAGCGCCAATCCGGCCCGGGGCGGTCCTGAGACCTTCGCCCTCAGCTCGGTCTCCAGCCCGCCCACCAGCGTTCCGGAACCGGCCAGCCTTGCCCTCCTGACCACCGCGCTGGCCGGCTTCGCCGCCACGCGGCGCCGGCGCTCTCGCTAGTCGTCGTCACCCGCCTCGGCCGCGCGGGGGCGGCCGAGGACGGGCTCATGCGCCGTCTCCGCCGCCGCGCGCGGCTGCCGGGAGAACAGCCGCGACACCACGCGGCCCAGATCCTCGAAGTAGAGATAGAGGACGGGCGTGATGAACAGCGTCAGCATCTGTGAGCTCACCAGGCCGCCGACCACGGCCACGCCCAGCGGCTGGCGCAGCTCGGCGCTGGCGCCGGCGCCGACCGCGATCGGCAAGGTGCCCATGATTGCGGCGGCCGTGGTCATCATGATCGGCCGGAAGCGCAGGATGCAGGCCTGGTAGATCGCCTCGCGCGGGACCATGCCCTCCTCGCGCTGCGCCTGCAGCGCGAAGTCGATCATCATGATCGCGTTCTTCTTGACGATGCCGATCAGCATCAGCACGCCGATGATCGCGATCACGCTGAGGTCCATGCCCAGGAGCCACAGCGAGGCCAAGGCGCCGATGGCGGCCGAGGGCAGGCCGGACAGGATCGTGATCGGGTGGATCAGGCTTTCATAGAGCACGCCCAGCACGATGTAGATAACGACGACGGCGGCGGCCAGCAGCAGGCCCTGATTGCCCAGCGCCTGCTGGAACAGCTTGGCGGTGCCGTCGAAACTCGTGCTGATCGTGGTCGGCATGCGTAGCCGCGCCTCGGTCGCGCGCACGAAGCTGGTCGCCTCGCCCAGGCTCTTGCCCGGGGCCACGTTGAACGAGATGGTGACGGCGGGCAGCTGGCTCTGGTGCTGCACCGTCAGCGGCCCGGCCGACCGCCGGATCGTCGCGATGGCGCCGATCGGCACCAGCTTGCCGGTGTTGGCGTGGATATAGAGCTGCGACAGGGAATTGGCGTCGGCCTGGAACTTGGGATCCAGCTCCTGGATGACTTCGTAGTCGTTGGCCGGCGTGTAGATCGTCGAGACCTGCCGGGTGCCGAAGGAGCTGTAGAGGGCCGACCGGATCTGGTCGACGCGCACGCCCAGGGTTGCCGCCTTCGCCTGGTCGATGTCCACCACCACCTGCGGGCTGCTGATCTGCAGGTCGGTGTTGACGTCCTGCAGCAGCGGGTTCTTGCGCAGCTCGTCGACCATGCGCCCGGCCCACTTGTAGAGCTCGTCCTGGTCGATGCCCTGCATCACATATTGGTAGAGCGCCTTGGACGAGCGGCCGCCGAGCTGCAGGTTCTGGATCGGCCGCATGTAGGTGTTGATGCCCGGGACCTTGGCCACCTGGCCGCGCAGCTGCTGGATCACCTGGGTGATGTGCGGCCGCTGGTCGGCCGGCTTGAGGGTGATGTAGCAGTTGCCGGTGTTGGTGGTGGGGTTGAAGCCGCTGGCGCCCACCGAGCAGGCCAGGCGTTCGACGTAAGGCGAGCGCTCGTAGATCGCCTTGACCTGCTGCTGCAACGCCGCCATCGCCGAGAACGAGATGTCCTGCGCGCCTTCGGTGGTCACAGCCAGCTGGCCGGTGTCCTCGATCGGGAAGAAGCCCTTGGGGATGTATGCGAACATGTAGCCGGTCACGACGAAGGTCGCGACCATCACGGCGAGCATGAACGGGCGGTAGCGCAGCACCCAGCGCAGGGCGCCGCCATAGGCGTTCTGCATCGCCAGGAACCCGCCCTCCAGGACGCGCCCCATCAGGTTCTCGCGCTCGCCATGGCGGTGCGGCCGCAGCAGCCGGGAACACAGGAGCGGGGTCAGCGTCAGCGAGGTCGCGGCCGAGACCGCGATCGCCAGCGTCACCACCACCGCAAATTCGTGGAACACCCGGCCGACGATGCCGCCCATCAGCAGGATCGGGATGAACACCGCGGTCAGCGACAGCGTGATCGAGACGATCGTGAAGCCGATCTCGCGGCTGCCCTTGAAGGCAGCCGCCATCGGCGCCATGCCCTCCTCGATGTGGCGGACGATGTTTTCCAGCATCACGATGGCGTCGTCGACGACCAAGCCGACCGACAGGGTCAGCGCCAGCAGCGAGATATTGTCGATGCTGTAGCCCATCAGCAGCATGCCGGCGAGCGTGCCCAGCACCGACACCGGGACCGCCAGGGTCGGGATGATGGTGGCCGAGGCCTTGCGCAGGAACAGGAAGATCACCAGCACCACCAGCAGCACGGTGATCCCGAGCGTGACCTGCACATCGGCCACCGCCGCGCGGATCGAGGCCGAGCGGTCATTGAGCAGGTTGATCTTGGCGCCCTCCGGCATGTTGGCCTGGAGGATCGGGATCAAGGCGCGGACCTTGTCCACCACGTCGACGGTATTGGCGTCGGGCTGGCGCTGGATCGCGAGGACGATCGACCGCTGATCGTTGTACCAGCTGGCGACCTTGTTGTTCTCCACGCTGTCGGACACCGTGGCCACGTCCTTCAGGCGAACCGGGGCGTTGTCGCGATAGGCCACGACCACGTCCTGCCATTGTGCGGCGTTCAGCAGCTGTCCGTTCGCCTGCAGGGTCGCCTGCTGCCTGGCGCCGCTCAGTACGCCCAGCGGCGAGTTGGAGTTGGCGCCGGCGATCGCCGTCTGCAGGTCGTCGACGCCCAGGCCGCGGCTGGCCAGCGCCTGCGGATTGGCCTGGATGCGGACGGCGAACTTCTGGGCGCCGAAGACCAGCACCTGGCTGACCCCGTCCAGCTGCGACATGCGCGGGCTGATCACCGTCTCGGCATAGTCGTCGAGGTCCGACAGCTTCATCGTCGGCGAGGTCAGCGAGACCAGCAGCACCGGGGCGTCGGCCGGGTTGACCTTGTGGAACGACGGCGGCGTCGTCATCTCGACCGGCAGCTTGCGCTGGGCGGTGGTCAGCCCCGACTGCACGTCGGCCGCGGCGGCGTCGATATTGCGTTCCAGCACGAACTGGATGGTGATCCGGCTGATGCCCTGGGAGTTCGTGGAGGTGATGGAATCGATGCCGGCGATGGTCGAGAACTGGCGCTCGAGCGGGGCCGACACCGCCGACGCCATGATTTCCGGGCTGGCGCCCGGCAGCGTGGCGGTGACCACGATCACCGGAAACTCGACCTGGGGCAGCGCCGCCGTCGGCAGCAGGAAATAGGACCAGATCCCGCCGAGGATGACCGCCATGGTCAGCAGGCCGGTCATGACCGGCCGGCGGATGCACAGCTCCGACAGGTTCATGGCCCTACGCTCCCTGCTTGCCGGTCTCGGGCGCGGGCTTCGCCCCGTCCGCCTGTTCGGCGACTTTGGTGCCGTCGGTCACCCGCAGGATGCCGTCGACGATGACCTTCTCGCCGGCGCCGAGGCCGCTGGCGATGACGGTCTCGCCGCCGATCGCCCGGTCGACCTTGACCATGCGCAGCTGGGCGCTGCCATCGGGCTTGACGACATACAGGAAGTTGCCGTTCTGGCCGATCTGAACCGCCTCGGTGGCCACGACCACGGCATTCGGCTCGATCCGGGTGGTCATCCCGACGTCAACGAATTGGCCCGGCCACAGCCGGTTGTCGGCATTGTCGAAGGTCGCCTTCAGCAGGATGGTGCCGCTGCTCTGGTCGACCTGGCTGTCGATGAAGGTCAGCACGCCCTGGACCGGCCCCTGGCCGTCGGCGGGAACCGTGGCTTTGACCGCGACCTTGCCCGCGGCCTGGCCGGCGCGGATCGCCGGCAGCTCGGACTCCGGCACGCTGAAGGCGACGGCGATCGGCCGCATCTGGGTCAGGGTCGTCAGCGCCGCGGCGTCGGCGGCGCGCACGAACTGGCCGGCCTTGACGTTGATCACGCCCAGGCGGCCGTCCATGGGCGCCCGGATCTGAGCGTAGTCGATCGACAGCTGGTTGGCCGCGATCGCCGCCTCGTCGCTCTGGATCGCCGCCATCAGGGTGTTGGTGTCGGCGACCGCCTGGTCATAGACCTGCTGCGACTCGAAGCCCCGGCGCGACAGCTCGGCATGACGCTTGAGGTCGGCCTGGCTGCGCGCCAGCTGCGCCTTGTCGCGCGCCAGCGTGGCCTGGGCCTGGCGCAGCTGCGCCTCGGGAATGGCCGTGTCGAAGGTGTACAGCAGGTCGCCTTGCTTGACCTCCTGCCCTTCCTTCACATGGAGCTTCAGGATCTGGCCGTCGACCCGGGTCTTGATGGTGACCACGGCCAGCGGCTGCACCGTGCCGATGGCGTTGACGATCACCGGCATGGGTTTCGCCACCGCGGCCTTGGTCACCACCGGCACCGCGCGCGCCTCGGCCGCCGGCGCAGCCGCCTTGGCGGCCGGCGCCGTGCTGCGCCCGAACAGGTACCATCCGCCGCCGCCGAGAGCCGCCAGCACCACCAGGGCCACGAGCCCTCGCTTCATTGCGCCGCCCCTGGGGCCGCAGCCGCCATCCCTCGCCTCCCGATTGCCGGTGGTCGGGCGGCCAAACCGCCCTGCAACGACAGTGCTACGATGGCATCGGCGACTCGCCTGCGCTCCATCGCATCAGTGCCCATGATTCCGCCGCGGACCATGCCCAGCAGCAGCGCCGGCGTCACGACCGGATCCAGGGCCCGCATCGTGCCATCCTCGGTTCCCGCGGCAATGACGGCGCCCAGCAGGCCCTTCAGCGTGGCGCTGTGGCGCCGCATCAGGATGCGCTGGCGCTCGGCCAGGGCGCTGTCGTCACCGCTGATCTCCTTGAGCACCCCCAGATGGTCGCCAAAGCTGTCGACCAGCGCCCGCAGCATGCGCTCCAGCGTCTCGGCCGGGGCGGCCGGCGCATCGGCGATGGCGCGGATGTGCGCCACCAGTTGGGCAAGCGAACCGTCGAGCGCCTCGATGTACAGGTCACCCTTGGAGCGGAAGTAGCGATAGAGCGTCGCCTTGCCCATTCCGGCATCGCGGGCGATGTCGTCGATCTGGACGGCGGCATAGCCGCGCGCCGCAAACAGCCGTGCGGCGCTGTCCACAAAGGCCTGGCGACGGCGCAGGCGGAACGCCGGAACCACATCCAATGGCATGCTGTCTGGAACTCCGAAGTTCCAAATCAGAAGCCCGGGAATTCGTAAAAGTCAAGTTAATGCGGATCGGGCAAATAGCGGGCGACCGCGGCCAGCAGCGCATCGACGACGCCATCGTCCGCTGCGGCGGCGGCGCGCGCCGCGGCCGCCAAGCGCCGCCGCCGCACCGGGTCGGACAGCAGCTCCTCCACGGCGCGCAGCAGGCCGTCGGCATCGGCAACCCGCACCAGGGCGCCGGCGGCATCCAGCGCCTCCGCGGCGTCCGCCTGGTTGGTCATGTCGGGGCCCGCGATCACGGCGGCCCCCAAGCGCGCCGCCTCCAGGGGGTTCTGCCCGCCCCGCGGGGTGAGGCTGCCGCCGACGAAGACCACCGGGGCCAGCCGGTACCACAGCCCGAGCTCGCCCAGGGTGTCGGCCAGATACAGCCCGGCGGGGGGCACGGGTGCGCCGGCGGACCGGCGCGGCAGGCCGAACTCGGCCGCCAGCGCCGCGCCGCGCTCGGGATGCCGGGGCACGATCAGCGTCAGCAGGTCCGGGTAGCGGGGCGCGAGCGCGGCATGGATCTGGACGGCGATCGCCTCCTCGCCGGGATGAGTGCTGGCCGCCAGCCAGACCGGCCGGTCGGCCATCGTCGGCTGCAGCGCCGCCAACAGGTCGGCGTCGCAGGCGACCGGCGGCGCCGCGCGTTTGAGATTGCCCGCCGCGTGGACCGGTCCACCGGCGACAGCGGCGAGACGCTCGGCATCGGGACCGCTCTGGGCGAAGCGCTCGGCAAAGCCGCCCAGCAGGTAGCGCGCAAGCCAGCGGGCCCGCTGCCACGCGGTGAAGCTGCGCGGCGACATCCGGCCGTTGACCAGGATCAGCGGGCAGCGGCGCCGCGTGCGGGTCAGGAGCAGCGGCCAGAGCTCGGACTCGAACCACAGCGCCAGGTCCGGCCGCCAATGATCGAGAAACCGGCCCACGGCGCCGGGCAGGTCGACCGGCACAAACTGGTGCAGGAGCCCCTGCGGCGCACGCTGGGCGACCAATGCGGCGGAGGTCACGGTGCCGGTGGTCAGCAGCAACGCCACGTCCGGCCGCGCCGCGCGCAGCGCCGCGGCCAGCGTCAGCGCCGACACCGCCTCGCCGACGCTCACCGCATGCAGCCACGCCAGCGCCCCCGGCGGGCGGCGCTGCCCCGGCTCGCCCAACCGTTCGCGCCAGCGCGCGGGATCCTCCTTGCCCCGGCCGAGCCGGCGGCGCAGCCACAGCCGCACGGCCGGGGCCGCCACACGTCCAGCGGCGGCATAAGCGGCGACCGCCGCAGCGCCGGGCTCAGGCAGCAGCGGCGTAGCGCGGGTCCTCGAGGAAAGCGCGATAGGTGGCGGCGATCCCGCTCTCGAGATCGATGCTCGCGCGCCAGCCCAGCGCCGTCAGGCGCGATACGTCCAGGAGCTTGCGCGGCATGCCGTCGGGCTTTGAGCTGTCGAACACCAGCTCGCCCTCGAACCCCACCGCCCGCGCCGCCAGCCGCGCGAGCTCGCCGATGCTGACCTCCGTCCCGGTCCCGACATTGATGATCTCGGGATCGTCGTAGGTCTGCATCAGGAACAGGCAGGCGTCGGCCAAGTCGTCGACGTGGAGGAATTCGCGCAGCGGCCGGCCGGTGCCCCAGACCGTGACTGCGTGCGCGCCGGACAGCTTGGCCTCGTGGCACTTGCGGATCAGGGCCGGCAGGACATGGCTGCCGGCCAGGTCGTAATTGTCGCCGGGCCCATAGAGGTTGGTCGGCATCAGGCAGATGCCCCCGAACCCATGTTGGCGGCGATACGCCTGGACCATCTCGATGCCGGCGATCTTGGCCACGGCGTAGGCCGAGTTGGTCGGCTCCAGCAGGCCGGTCAACAGCGCCGATTCCGGGATCGGCTGCGGCGCATGCCGGGGGTAGATGCAGCTCGACCCCAGGAACTGGAGCTTGCGCACGCCGTACCGGTGGGCGGCGTCGATCACGTTCACCTGGATCTGCAGGTTCTCGCGGATGAAGTCGGCGGGATAGGTCGAATTGGCCAGGATGCCGCCGACCCGGGCGGCCGCCAGGAAGACATAGGCCGGCCGCCGCGCCGCGAAGACCGCATCGACGGCAGCCTTGTCGGTCAGGTCCAGCTCGCTCCGGACCGGCGTCAGCAGGTTGGTGAAGCCGTCGCGCCGCAAGCGGCGGACGATGGCGCTCCCGACCAGCCCACGGGAACCGGCCACGAAGATCGGGTCCGATCGGTCCATGGCACTCCCCCCGTTAGTCATGGGCACCCCCCGTTGCCGGCCGGAACCCGGCGTTGGCCAGCGTCCGCTCGCGCCGCGCCAGATCGTGGTCATGCTCGACCATCAGCCGCACCAGCTCGTCGAACCCGACCCGCGGCTGCCAGTGCAGGACGTCGCGGGCGAGCCGCGGGTCGCCCTGCAGGAAATCGACCTCGGCCGGGCGGAAATAGCGGGGATCGATCTCGACATGGGCCTGCCAGTCGAGGCCCAGGCGGCCGAACGCGGCGGCCAGGAAATCGCGCACCGAATAGGAGTCGCCGGTCGCCACGACGAAGTCGCCCGGCTGGTCCTGCTGCAGCATTCGCCACATCGCCTCGACATAGTCGCCAGCGAAACCCCAGTCGCGGCGCGCCTCCAGGTTGCCGAGATAGAGCTTGGCCTGCAGGCCTTCCTTGATGCGGCCGGCGGCGCGGGTGATCTTGCGGGTGACGAAGGTCTCGCCGCGGCGCGGGCTCTCATGATTGAACAGGATGCCGTTGGTTACGAACAGCCCGTAGCTCTCGCGATAGTTCACCGCGTACCAGTGCGCGGCGACCTTGGCCGCGGCATAGGGGCTGCGCGGATGGAACGGCGTCGTCTCGCACTGCGGCGGCTTGGCCGCGCCGAACATCTCCGACGACCCGGCCTGGTAGAAGCGCACGGCCGCGCCATGGCTCAGCGAGTAATCGCGCACCGCCTCGAGCAGGCGCAGGGTCCCGGTCGCGACCACGTCGGCGGTGTATTCCGGCGTGTCCCACGACACCTTGACGTGGCTTTGGGCGCCGAGGTTGTAAATCTCGTCGGGCCGCGCCTTCTCCAGCACATGGCGCAAGCCGGTGCCGTCGGTCAGGTCGCCATAGTGCAGCGTCAACCGCGCCTGGGGGTCGTGCGGATCGCGATAGAGGTGGTCCAGCCGCTCGGTGTTGAACGAGCTGGCCCGGCGAATGATGCCGTGGACCTCATATCCCTTGGCGATCAGCAGCTCGGCCAGGTACGAGCCGTCCTGGCCGGTGATTCCGGTAATCAGCGCGCGCGGCATCAATCCTTCCCATCCCAGGGCCGGCAGCACTAAGAGCGCCAGCGGCGCGCGACCCTATATCCCAGCCGGCATCCCGGCGGCCAGAGCGTTCGGTCGCAGCCGCCGCTATTTTGCCCGCGCGCCGCCGAATGGCATGTTACAAGCGCGCAAGGTCATTCCCCGCTGCCCCCATGCGCCTGTCCCCCACCCTGTCCGGCTATATCGCGCGCCAGTACATGGTCTGGTTCGCGACCTTCTTCCTGGTGCTGGCGCTCATCGTGCTGATCGGCGACACGCTGGAGCTGCTGCGCCGCGCGGCCACCCACCCCGACGCCAGCTTCGCGGTGGTCCTCCACATGGCCCTGCTCAAGCTGCCGCAGACCGTGCAGGACTTGCTGCCGTTTGCCGTGCTGTTCGGCGGCATCATGGCGTTCTGGCGCCTGACCCGCAGCCACGAGCTGGTGGTGGCGCGGGCGGTCGGCGTCAGCGTCTGGCAGTTCATGGCCCCGGCGCTGGCGATCGCGGCGGTCGCCGGCATCGCCAAGATGATGCTGCTCAATCCGTTCGCGGCGCTGACCGTGGCGCGCTACCAGATGCTGGAAGCCAAGTACCTGAAGAACCAGGTCAGCCAGCTGGCGATCGCGCCGTCGGGCCTGTGGCTGCGCCAGAACCTGGCGACGCCCGACGGCAAGCCCGGCCACATGATCCTGCACGCGGCGAAGGTCACGCCCGACCTGCATGCCATCGAGGACGTGCTGGTGTTGCTGTATGGCGACCAGAACCAGTTCATCGGCCGGGTCGACGCACCGTCCGGCCGGCTGGCCGACGGCGCCTGGCAGCTCGCGGACGCGCGCTATGCCCGCTCGGGCACGGCGGCCAAGCCGGTCGGCGCCATCGCGGTGCCCACCGACTTCACGCCGGCCAAGATCCAGGAGAGCCTGGCGCCGCCCGAGACCATGTCGTTCTGGACGCTGCCGCATTTCATCGCGGTGCTGGAGCAGGCCGGGTTCTCGGCGCTGCGCCATCGCCTGTACTGGCAATCGCTGCTATCGGCGCCGCTGTTGCTCTGCGCCATGGTCGTCATCGCCGCGACGTTTTCGCTGCGCCCGACCCGGCGCGGCGGTGTCGGCGCGATGCTGGCGCTGGGCGTGGCCACCGGGTTCGTGCTCTATTTCCTGACCGACCTCGTCTATGCGCTCGGGCTGTCGCGGCGGATCCCGATCGTGCTGGCCGCGTGGGCACCGGCGCTGGTGTCGACGCTGCTTGGCGCCTCGATGCTGCTCCATCTCGAAGACGGCTGATCCGATGGCCACCGACCTCCTTCGCATCGCGCTGGCGCAAGTCGACCCGACCGTGGGCGACATCGCCGGCAATGTCGCCATGATCCAGGCGGCACGGGCCGCCGCCGGCGACGTCGACCTGGTGGTATTTCCCGAGCTGGTGCTGTGCGGCTATCCGCCCGAGGACCTGGTCCTGAAGCCGCGGCTGCATCACGTGGTCGACCAGGCGCTGGCGGCGCTGGCCGCCGACACCCGCACCGGACCGGCCTTGCTGGTCGGCGCGCCGCTGTTCGTCGACGGCCGCCTGTACAACGCCGCGGTCCTGCTGGAGGGGGGCCGGGTTGCGGCCTACCGGTTCAAGCACGACCTGCCCAACTACGGCGTCTTCGACGAGAAGCGGGTCTTCGCCGCCGGGCCGCTGCCGGGCCCGATCAACTTCCGCGGCGTGCGGCTGGGCGTCATGGTGTGCGAAGACCTGTGGACACCCGACGTCGCCGAATGCCTGCAGGAATCGGGCGCCGACCTGCTGATTTCGATCCATGGTTCCCCGTTCGAGGCCGACAAGCTCGACGAGCGCATCCAGCTGGCGGTCGCCCGAGTGGTCGAGAGCGGCCTGCCGCTGATCTATCTCAACCAGGTGTGCGGTCAGGACGAGCTGGTGTTCGACGGATCGAGCTTCGTGCTCGGCGCCGACCGCAGCCTGCGCGCCCAGCTGCCGGCGTTCGCGCCCAAGGTCGAGACGACCACCTGGCGGCGCGACCCCGACGGCCGCTGGGACTGCGACCCCAATCCGCCCGCGGCCCTGCCGGACGACCTGGGCCTGGTCTATGGCGCGCTGTGCTTGGCCTTGCGCGACTACGTGGCGAAAAACCGGTTTCCGGGCGTGATCCTGGGCCTGTCGGGCGGCATCGATTCGGCGCTGTGCGCGGCGATCGCCGTCGATGCCTTGGGTCCCGAGCGCGTGCGCGCGGTCATGATGCCCTCGCCTTACACCTCACGGGAAAGCCTGGAGGACGCCGCGGCCTGCGCCGAGCTGCTGGGGATCCGCCTCGACACGGTGCCGATCCAGCCGGCCATGGCGGCCTTCGACGGCATGCTGGCACCGCTGTTCGCCGGCACCGAGAGCGACATCACCGAGGAAAACCTGCAGAGCCGCGCCCGGGGCCTGACCCTGATGGCGATCAGCAACAAGTTCGGGCCGATGCTGCTGTCGACCGGCAACAAGTCCGAAATGTCGGTGGGCTATGCCACCCTCTATGGCGACATGTGCGGCGGCTACGCCGTGATCAAGGACGTCTACAAGACCGCCGTCTTCCGGCTGGCCGAACGGCGCAATGCCGAGCGGCCGGTCGGCGGGCTCGGCCCAGCCGGCCCGGTGATGCCGCCACGGGTCATCGCCAAGCCGCCCTCGGCCGAGCTCAAGCCCAACCAGACCGACCAGGACACGCTGCCGCCCTACGATGTGCTGGACGCCATCCTCGGCTGCCTGATCGAGCGCGAGTTGGGCATCGACGAGACCGCCGCCCAGGGGCATGACCGCGCCACCGTCACCCGGGTCTGGCAAATGCTCGACCGCGCCGAATACAAGCGCCGCCAGGCGCCGCCCGGGGTGAAGATCACCCGCCGGGCGTTCGGGCGAGAGCGCCGCTACCCAATCACCAACGCCTTCCTGTCCAGCGCACTGGCCGCCGAATAAGCGGTCACGCCGGACGCCCGCCAAGGCCGCGCACGCCGCGATGGAGCAGGCCCAGGAACAGCGCCTGGCCACAGGCCAGCGCGATCAGGCTGCCGAGCGAGCCGGCCGAGGGGATCAAGGCCAGGTTGAGCCCGACCACGGCGGCGGCGGTCCAGGCGAGCATCACCGCCAACGCCCGGAACCGCTGATGAACCTGGATGATGGTCGAGCGATTGGTCGCCAGCGCCTGCAACGCGAACACGGCGACCCACGCCACGATCAAGGCGTCGATGTCGCGATAGGCCGGTGGGAACAGGCTGGCGATCACCCACCGCTTGGCCAGCAGCACGAGGACGCCGTAGGCCAGCACCGCGGCCAGCAGCCCGCCCGCCGCGAGGTCGGCCAGGCGCCGGACCGCGCCGTCCGCGCCGCTGGCGTGAAGGCGCGCCAGCCGCGGCGTCAGCATCCGGCCGACGCCGCCGAGGAGCAGAGTGAGCGGGGCCAAGAGCAGTCGGGCGGCATTGACGTCCGCCACGGCGACCGATCCCGAGAGCGCCCCCAGCAGGTAGACGTGGGCCTGGCCCTGGAGGAAACTGATGACCACGCCGCCCATGGACCAGCGGCCGGCCGACCAGGTCTCGCGCAGGGTCGGCAGGGCGGCGGCGGCGGCGGCCCGCAGTGGCAACCGCGCCCAGGCCTGGCCGAGGGCGCCCGCGGTGAGACCCGCCAGGCCATAGGCGGCCAGGGCCGCGATATGCGGCGGCGCCCCGGCCAGACGAATCCCGGCGACCGTCGCCAGGATCCAGCCGGCGACATGGACGAGGTCGACACAGAAAGCCCGGACCGCGCCATGCAGGTAGAAATAGGTGCGAAAGAAATCCTGGAGGCTGGCCGTGACACCCGCTGCCACTGCCACCAGCAGGACCGGCGCCATGCCCAGGCCGACGGCCGTCAGGTCGAGCGCGAGCCAGCGCACGGCCAGCAGCGCCGCCCCCACCAAGCCGAGCACGGCGGCAGCGACGCTGGCCTGCAGGAACAGCATGGTCGCCGCATAACCGTCCTGCTCCGCCGCCGGACGGTCGAACACCCGGACCGTCATCTGATGGCTGAGGCTCGACGCCATCAGGCTGACGAGCAGGAGCACCACGACATAGCCGATTCCATAGAGGCCGTACTCGGCCTTCGGGGCGGTGCGCATGACCAGCAGCCCCACCCCCAGGTTGGCCGCACTGATCAGCGCCTGGTCGGCGACGCTAAAAACCAGGTCGATGGGCAGCCGGCGCGACTTGGACGCGACCGGGAACGCCTCGCCGGCCTGCTCGACCGGCGCGGTCACGGGCTCCGCTTCCATTGGGCGGACATCACGCAGGGTGACGAGTCCCGGCCACGCACCCCACCGTCATCGTAGCCCATCCATCTGCGTTCGCTGCGACCGCGCGAGCCGGTCTAGACCGATGATATGATATAAGCAATTGCAATGCCTATGGCTGCGACGATGAGGGGATGGCCGACCATGCGATTGACCCGACGCACGCTGTTGGGCGGCCTCGCCGCCGCGAGCCTGCCGATCGGCCGCGCCGCGGCGGCCGGGCCCGGTGGGCGACAGCGCTGGCTGAAGGCCGGCCTTGACCGCAGCGACGGACTGGCCGGATTCGCCGCGGCCAAGGGCATCCTGTTCGGCACCGAGGTCCGCGACGAAGTCCTGACCGCCGATCCCGCGCTCGCCGACGTCGTGACCGAGGATGCGGCCCTGGTGGTGCCCGGCCTGGAGCTCAAATGGCCGGCGCTGCGGCCGAGCGCCGACCGCTACGACTTCGCCGCCGCCGACCGGCTGCTGCAGTTCACCGAAACGGCGGGGCTCGGGCTCCGCGGCCACACCCTGGTCTGGCACGAGGTCATCCCCGACTGGCTGAAACGCGAGGCGGAGGCCGGCCGCCTGAAGCAGCGGGTCGACGAGCATATCGCCCGGGTAGTCGGGCACTATGCCGGCAAGATGCACTCCTGGGACGTGGCCAACGAAGTCCTGGAGCCCCGGCATGGCCAGCCGGGCGGACTGCGCAACAGCATGTTCCTGAAGGCGCTGGGCCCCGGATACATCGAGGCGGCGTTCCGGACGGCCGCGAAGGCGGACCCGGGCGCCTTGCTGTGCATCAACGAATACGACCTGGAATATGACCATCCGCAGCACGAAAGCCGGCGTCAGGCGATGCTGGCGCTGCTGACCGACCTCGTGTCGCGCGGGGTGCCCGTCCACGCCCTCGGCATCCAGGCCCACCTGGAGGTTGGCAAATACCGGTTCGACCCCGGCCTGCTCCGGGCTTTCCTGGCGAAGGTGACCAAGCTCGGGCTGCAGATCTTCATCACCGAGCTCGACGTCAACGACCGGGCGCTGCCGCCGGACGAGATCGCGCGCGACCGCGCCGTGGCCGCGCACTACGGGGAGTTCCTGGCTGCCGCCCTGGCCGAACCGGCCGTGACGACCGTGCTCACCTGGGGGCTGTCGGACAAATATTCCTGGCTCAGCACCGTGTCCGAGCAGCGCCGCGCCGACGGCCGCCCGACCCGCGGCCTGCCCTATGACGAGAACCTGATCCGCAAGCCGGCCTGGCAGGCGATCGCCGATGCCTTCGCCAAGGCCCCCGCCCGCTCATGACCGAGGAGACGGCACCCGTCAAGGTCTTCGGCCTGCACTTCTCGTTCGCCAGCGCCCGCGAGATCGCGACCCTGATCAGCGCGCCGGCCCTGGTGCCGAGCGTCCGGCTGCTGGTCACGGCCAATACGCAGCATATCGGCCGCCTGCGCCATGACGTCGAATTCCAGGCCGCCTACGCCGGTGCCGCGCTGATCACCGCCGACGGCTTCCCGGTCCGCTACTATGCCCTGGCGAAGGGCTGCCTCATTCCGGAGCGGGTCACCGGCTACGACATCCTGGAAGAGCTGATGCGCCGCACCGACCTGACCGGGCAGCGGCTGTTCTTCGTGACCGATTCCGAGACCACGGCCGGTGGCCTGCGGGCCTGGGCCGAACGCCGCCAGATCGACGCGGTGCGGCTCGCGATCGAGATCCCGCCGATGGGTTTCGAGCGGGACGCGGCCTATTGCGCGGCGCTGGCAGACCGCATGCGGGCGTTCGGCGCGACGCTGATCGTCCTGGGCGTGGGAGCGCCGCGCAGCGAGATCTTCGTGCACCGCCACCGCGACCGCCTGCCCGCGGCCTGGGCCCTGTGCGTCGGCGAGGCGGTCAAGGTCGAAGCCGGGACCAAGCCCCGGGCGCCGATGTGGGCGCGCCGCCTCAACGCCGAATGGGCCTGGCGCCTGATGCTGGAGCCGCGCCGGCTGTTCCGCCGCTACACCGTCGAGATGGTCGGCTTCCTGCTGGCCGTGGCGGCCGACTGGAGGCAGCGCTGATGCCGCGCGCCCCCCGATCCGAAGGAGCACCTGTCCGATGAGCCGCCGCTATCTGCTGATCGCACCGTCGCGCGACGAAGCCGCGACGATGCGGCGGACCTTGGACGACATCCTGGCGCAGACCGTGCCGCCGGCGAAGCTGATCGTGGTCGACGATGGCTCGACCGACGCCACGCCCGAGATCCTGCGCGAATATCAGGCGAAGATGCCCTACCTCGACGTCGTGACGCGGTCCGACCGCGGCGTGCGCAAGGTCGGGGGCGGCGTCATCGAGGCGTTCAAGGCGGGCCTCGCCACGGTCGACCTCGACGACTACGAGTTCGTGTGCAAGGTCGACACCGACCTCGAGCTGCCGGCGGGCTATTTCGAAGGCCTGATCGCCAAGATGGATGCCGATCCCCATCTCGGCAGCTGCAGCGGCAAGCCCTATTACCGCGCGCCCGGGACCGGCGAGCTGGTCAGCGAACATACCGGCGACGAGACTTCGGTCGGCATGACCAAATTCTACCGGACCGCCTGCTTCCGGGAGATCGGCGGGTTCGTCCAGGCGGCCGGCTGGGACACCATCGACTGCTACATGTGCCGGATGCGCGGATGGCGCACGCTCAGCTTCGACGACGAGCCGCTACGCTTCATTCATCTCAGGCCGATGGGGTCGAGCCACATCAGCCTGTGGCACGGGCGCATCCGCCACGGCCGCGGCCTGTGGTTCCTGGGCACGATCCCGCTCTACATGCTGGCGGTATTTCTGTACCGGCTGAACAAGCCGCCGGTCGGGATCGGCGCGCTGGGCATGCTCTGGGGCTATGCCGGTGCCATGCTGAGCCGCCAGCCGCGCTTCGACGCCCCTGGCTACCGCGCGTTCGTCCGCCGCTACCAGTTGCGCGCCCTGGTCGTCGGCAAGGCGCGGGCCGCCGAGGAATCGGTTGCGCGCGGGCTGGCGGCGCGCCAGGCGGCCGGACCCGACCGCCATGGGTAAGGTTCGCGGATGGATCCGGCGCCGGCTCACCCGCGTGGCCGCCGTGCATGCGGCCCGGCATCGCGCCAGTCTCGGCGACCGGTTCCCGCCGACCGTCTCCTTCACCTTCGACGATTTCCCGGCCAGCGCCGGCCTTGCCGCCGCGATGCTCGAGCAGTCCGAGGGGCGCGGCACCTTCTACCTGGCCGCCGGCCTGATCGGCCAGGACAGCAAAGTTGGCCGGATCGCGACGGTCGATGAGGTGGCCGACCTCGCCCGGCGCGGCCACGAGATCGGCTGCCATGGCTTGTCCCATGTCGCCGCCGAGATCGTCGGCAGCGACCGGTTCGGCCGCGACCTCGACGCCAACCGCCGGCGCGTCGGGGAACTCCTGCCGGACCTGGAGCTGCGCTCCTTTGCCTTTCCGTTCGGCAGCTACACCTGGCGCGCGAAACGGGTTGCGCTCCGCCGCTACCACAGCTGCCGCTCCACCCGCCCCGGCCTCGAACAGGGACGCGCCGACCTGGGGCTGCTGGCCGGCAACGCACTCTACAGCGACAGCGAACCCCTGGAGCGCGTGCGCGAGCTGGTCGCGCACTGCGCCGATGCCGGCGGCTGGCTGATCTTCTACACCCACGATGTCGCCGAGCGGCCGTCGCCCTATGGCTGCACGCCCGGTTATTTCGAATCCGTTCTGACCGCTGCCCTCACGGCTGGCTGCCGGGTGCGGACGGTCGGCGCGACCGTCGACGACCTGATGGCCGGCGCCACCGGACCGCCGGCGCCGTGAGCGCCGGCCTGGAGCGTCATCATGCCGGCGATCCACAGCACCGAGTAGCCGTCCGGCCGCAGGAACAACGTTTCGCTCATGTTCTGGATGAAGTAGACCAGGGTGAAGATCAGGAACCACGCGCCCGCCTCCACGTCGCCGCGGCGCATGCGGCCCACGGCCTGACGGATGCCGCGCAGGGTCATCCAGGTCATGGCCAGGACACCGCCGATGCCGAGCTGGAGCGCCGTATCCAGGAAGCCGTTGTGGGCATGCGGCGGTTCCCAGCCCAGGCGCCACCAGATCTCCTGCACCCGTGGCAGATCGGCCAGCCAGAACCCGGCGTAGCCGTAGCCGGTCAGCGGCCGCTCCAGGATCTGGTCCCAGACCTCGGCCCACAGCGGCGTCCGGCTGGTCAGGGTCGGATCCTTGCCGATGGCGCCGAACAGGGTCGCGGTATCGAGCACCGACACCAAGAACAAGCCGGCCACCGCCGCCGTGGCCGCGAGCACGATGGTGACAAAGCCGAGCGCGCCGCCGCGCCGTACCAGGCGCACGGCGCAGCCACAGGCGAACGCCAGGCCGCACAGCAGCAGCGCCGTGGTCGAGCGCGACAGCGCCGTGGTCACCACGAACACGGCGAACAGCGCGAGTTCCGGCCAGATCCGCCGCCGCGCCGCGATCCGATAGGCGACCGCGGTGACCCCGATCAGCATCGCCTCACCGACGTCGTTCTTCTGGTTGAAGATGCCGCGGATCGCGTCCTTGTATTCGCCAAAGTCGCGGCCCAGGTTCGGCGACGCGACGCCCAGCGCGATCGAGCTCACGGCCATCGCGACGGTCGTCCAGATGACGATGGTCAGCAACCGGCGCAGGCCGAACCGCACATGGGCATAATGAACGAACATCAGGCAGTTCAGCAGCGACACCGACCGGCGCAGCGTGTTCTCCGGGGCCTGCGACCACGTCGCCGACAGCAGGACCAGCGCCAGCAGCAGCCAATAGGGTCCGCGCATCCGGTAGGCGGCGACCATGCTGCGCCGATGGAGCAGCGTGAGGGCCAGGGTTATGGCCATGACCGCTGCCTGCATCATGGTCGTCGAGGAGTCGAACGAGCCGGCCAGGGGCGTGGCCCCGGTGAGAAAGCGGGATGGCGGCATACCGCCGGATTCGAAGACGTCGATCGCGATCCCGGCGAACAGCGGCTCGACCCAATCGAGCCAATGCCGGCGCGCCGGCGCCGAGGCAACCCGGCGGACCCGCAGAGGCACCCGGGCACGCACATCGGCGCCGCCGACCGTCACGGTCACCGGCACCTCCCGTCCGCGGCGCAGCCCCGAGCCGCCGTCACCATTGCCCGCCTCCTCGCCCCGACGGCGATGCTGCTGTCCATCCTTGCCGCCCAGCCGGCCGCGGCCCGGTCATTCGACGACCTGCTGGGGGCCGGCTTCGTCGTCGCCAAGGTTACCACGGTGGCAGGCGACTTCACCGGCTGCCGGCCGAATGCGCGCGTCACCCTGGCCGACGGCCACCGCTTCGCCTGCGGCGAAACCTATCCGCATTACGCGCTGCGGCCCCGGGTGATGGTGCTGCGCAACCTGGCCACCGGTGATGTCGCAGTGACGATCGACGGACGGGAATATAGCGGCGGCCTGGAGGAGACCGTGATCACGCCCGCCAGCCGAAAGGTGCAGACCGGCCCCATCCCTGATCCCCAGACGGTGCTCCTGCCGGTCCCGGAGGCGCCGGGCGCGGTGGCTCCCTTGGTGTCGCAGGAACTGCCGGCAACCCCGGCCATCCCGGTCAGTCCGGCGACCATTCCGCCCGCGCTGCCGTTGCCGACCGCCGATGGCCGCCGTCACTGACAGGTCAGTTGCAAGATGAAGGGCTTGGTCTCCGTCACGGTGCGCTGCCCGGTGCCGGCGCCGCAGGTGAATTCGACGATCAGGCTCATGACCAAGCCGGGCGGCGGACGGCCGACGCACAGCTGATCGCGCACCGGAATGCGGCAGGTCATCCGGCCATTGCACAGGGCGCGCACGCTGCCCGAGGCTGGACATTGGTTCGCCCGGCTGGCCTGCGGCCCGTAAGCTGCCCGCAGAACCTGGATCGCCTTGGCCTGGATGTCCTGGGCGCGCGCCTCGCCGGCGGCGACCAGCGCCAGCATCAGCGCCAGCCACCGCACCATCACGGCATCAGTGGTCGGTGGTGCGCAGCACCGCCATGGCCGCTTGGTCGACCATGGTCAGGAACGAGGCGCTGGCATCGAGCACCTGCACGTTCCAGGTGAAGCTCACCGGAATCTGGTGATTGACATAGACCACCGGCGAGTCGCGCAGATCGCGGGCCAGGTCCTCGGCCTTGCGCTCGGTCGCGGCCCGGTCGGAATGCATCAGCACCGCACCGAACTCGTCGGCGCTGACGCGGCCCACGAGGTCGCTGCCGCGCACCCGCGCCTGCAGCCGCTGTCCCATCTCCAGGAGCACGGCGTCACCGCCGCGCGCGCCGAAGTGCGACCCGATGTCCAAGAAATTGTCGATCTTCAGGAACAGCAGGGTCAGCGGGATCTGATGGCGGCGGCCGAGCAGGTAGGCGCGCTGGCCCTCGCGCATGAAGGCGCGACTGTTGAGCACCAGCGCCACCGGATCCTCGTCGATGACCCGCATGAGCTGATCGAGCCGGCGCTGGTTCTGCGACAGCTCCTTGGTCAGGTCGGCGATTTGCGCGGCCATGTCGCGCACGGCGCCCGCCGCCTCGACCGGCAGCGCCGCGAGGTCGATCTTGTCGGTCAGCGCCGCCAGCATCCCCGCGCCCATGTAGTCCTGCTCCGCCATCGTCGCGCCCCAATCCATCCCACGCCGTTCAGGTCAACCCTCGTAACGGAACCGTATCGAAACATACGGGAATGCTGTCGCTTTTATCTACCTCGTCCACGCGGATCTGCTTAGTCTCAGAATGCGTTCTTCATAGTCAAAACCTGGGCCACCGTCATTAGCAATATTCGCATATCGAACAGAACGGACCAATTGTCTATATAATATAGGTCAAACTCAACGCGTTTTGCCAGCTTGTCCCGGGTGTCGGTCGCCCCCCGATAGCCGTTGACCTGGGCCCATCCGGTGATGCCCGGCTTGACCCGATGCCGGTGCGCATAGTCCTCGACGATCTCGTGGCCCAGCAGATTGCCCGTCCGCATCGACACCGGATGCGGCCGCGGGCCGACCAGCGACATGTCGCCACGCACGACGTTGAACAGCTGCGGCAGCTCGTCCAGGCTGGTCTTGCGCAGGATGCCGCCGATCCGGGTGATCCGGCTGTCACCGCGCCGGGTCTGGACGGCGCCGCCGGCGTCGCCGGCCTCGAAGCGCATGGTGCGGAACTTGAAGACATCGATCTCGGTGTTGTTGAAGCCCAGTCGCTTCTGTCGGAACAGCACCGGGCCCGGGCTATCGAGCGCCACCGCGGCCGCCACCGCAGCCATGACCGGCAGCAGCGCCAGCAACAGGATGCTGCCGATCACCTTGTCCTCCACGGTCTTGATCACCCGCCGCCATTGACCGAGCGGCCGGTCGGCCACGCGCATCAGCGGCAGCGCCCCGATATAGCCGAGCGGCCGCCGCAGCAGGTGGAACCCGATCAGATCGGGGCACAGGGTGATGTCCACGGCCAGGGCCTTGAGCACCCGGAACACCTCGATCAGCCGTCGTTCGGCCGACCAGGGCAGCGTGACGATGACCCGGTCGATGCGGCGGGTCTTGCCCAGCTCCACCAGGTCCGCGATGGTGCCCATCGGCATCGTCGCGCCCGGATCCAGGCGGGTCAGGCGGTCGTCGAACACCCCGATGACTTCCACGGTCACGTCGTCCGAGGCCTGCAGGAAGACGGCCAGGCGGTCGGCGAGCTTGCCCGCCCCCACGATCGCAATCGATTCGGTCAGGGCCCCGGACGCCGACAGCCGGCGGACATGGTGGACCAGGGCCAGCCGGCCGGCCAGCAGGAGCCCCAAGGTCAGGGCGAACCACAGCGCCCCCCAGATCCGCGACACCGCATCCAGCGATTTGGTCGCGAACCCGACCACCAGCAACGATCCAGCCAGCATCATCGTGCAGAGGGCGGTGGTCCGCACCGCCTGATCGGCCGACATCACGGTGGCCGACCGGTATTCGCCGAACCGCTCGAACAGCAGCGGCGTCAGCAGGGTCCCGATGACCACCGCGCGGCCGTACTCGGCCCAGAAATCCGGCGCGAAGCTCATCGGATACAGGACATAGGCCAAATAGCCCGCGACGGCGACCACCATCAGGTCGAACAAGCGGGTGGCATCGGTCGTGAACGGAATGAAGTCGATGCCGAGGAGGGTCGGCCGTTCGGCGGAGGTGGTGGACTCGGCGATCATGGGGGTGGGGTGGACCGATCTCGTTGGGCAGCCCGGCAGCCGCCTTCCCCCGCTTCCGTCGCACGCCGGCCTAAAGTTTGGGTAAAGGCCGCAGCCGTGCCGCGTGATGGTCGCAGCCTGCCGAATGATATAGATATTATACGGCCACGCCGCCGCGATCCAGCGGCGTGACGGTTACGGAGCCGGCGCTGGGGCCGGGGTCGCGGTCGTCGTCGTCCCGCCCGTGGTGGTGTTGACCGTGGTGCTCGACGACGATCCGGTCTGGTAACTGACGCTGGCGCTGCCCGGAACCGGCAGCGCCTGGCGGATATATTGGTCGACCCAGGCGTCGAGCGCCGCGACATGCGAGCGTGGCACGACCACGATGTCGAGCGGATGCAAGGGCACGTCCTGGCTGAGATCGCGGCCGTGCATGGCCTTGTCCAGATCCAGCGCGAACGCCATCCGGCGACCGCCCGGCCCGCCGCGGATGACCACGATCTCATTGCCGCGCGCCGTCGGCAGCAGCCCGCCGGCGGCGACCACCGCCTGCAGCACGCTATGGACGCCCTGCAGCTCCAGATAGCCGGGCCGCGCCACTTCGCCGCCCACGAACACGCGTTGGGATGGGGCCGTGCGCAGCAGCACCGAAAAGTTGGGATTGGCCAGCTTGCCCTCGGGGCCGATGTACAAGCCCATCAGCTCCTCGGTCAGCTCGTCGGTCGAGAGCCCGGCGGCATGCACCTGATCCGGCAGGCCGGGCACGTTGATCATGCCGTCGGGCTGGACCAGGGCCAGCGTGCTGAGGTCGGTGTGGACGAGATGCCGGATCTCGAGCTGGTCGCCCGGCTGCAGGCGATAGGGCTCGGACGCGGCCGCGCGGTCCGCCGCCAGCACCTCGGCGAGCGGGGTCGGCGTGGTCAACGCCGGCGCACAGCTGCCGAGCATCGCCGCAACGACCAGCACGGCCAGCCGGTACGCGATCCGTATCGTCCTGTCGCAGGGCATGGAAACGGATTGACGCATCTTGATCGATACCCGATGGTGACTGCGGCAGCATTTGAAATCAAACGATAAATTCCGGAGTCGGCAATGACGGTCGCCGCCGAAGCCAGCCCGATGATCTCGCTGCGCGAGATCTTAAGTATTGGTTTCCGCGATAAGTGGAAAATCGTTGTGGCGGCGCTGCTGCCGCCGGTGCTGGCGGTGGCGTGGGCCTTCATGCAGACGCCCATCTACGAGGCCTCGTCGAGCCTGCTGATCAAATCCGGGCGCGAATATCAGGCCCGCGACGATTCCGGCCAGGCCACCCAGGCCGCGCCGTCCTCGACCAAGCTCGAAGCCATCAACTCCGAAATCGAGATCATGACCAACCGGGCTGCGGTCGAGGCCGTGATCAACAAGGTCGGACTGGACACGATCTACCCGCATCGCGGCATGGGTGCGGCGATGTCGCTCGACGCCGCCGTTCAGGCCTTCTGGCACGCGCTGGCGGTCGTCGTGGTCAAGCAGTCCGACGTGATCAACGTCAGCTTCGACCATCGCAGTCCGGCGACCGCGACCAAGGTCGTCGAGGCGGTGCTCGAGGTCTACAAGGCCAAGCACGCCGACGCCTTCGCCGAGTCCCGGTCGCAGTTCTTCAGGGACCAGATCGACCGCGACACCCAGGATCTGCAATCGCTCGAGGCACGGCGCGAGAAAATCCGCATCGCCAACCGCATCTTCAATGTCGAGCAGCAGCGCGCGGCCCTGTTCACCCAAGAGGCCCAGGCCCAGCGCGACCTGCAGGACGCCCAGGCGCGCAAGGACGAGCTGCAGAAGCGGGTGGCCTTCCTGACCACCGCGCGCGCCAAGGTGCCGACCCAGGATGTCGAGACCGAGACCGACAAGAACGATGGTATCGCCGCGATCCAAAGCCAGCTCCTGGACCTGAAGCGGGCCGAGAGTCAGCTCCTCACGCTCTATCAGCCGGATCACCCGCAGGTGGTGGAGACCCGCCGCCAGGTCGGCATGGTCCAGCAGCGCCTGGCTCAAGCCTCGCAGCCCTTCGAGCGCCGCCGCACCGCGCCCAACGCCCTGGCCACGCAGATCGACCAGGAGCTGATCATGGATCAGGCCGAGCTGGTGCCCCTGGACGACAAGATCGCCGGCTACCAAAAGGTCATCGCCGGCGTCGCCCAGGAGCTGAAGCGGCTGGAATCGGCCAATACGCAGCTCACGAGCATCAACCGACGGATCGACGCGCTCGAAACCAACCTCAAGCAGGAGCGCGACAAGTTCGAGACGGCACGGGTGCAGGAAGACCTGGACCGCGAGAAGGTGGTCAGCGTCAGCGTGATCCAGCCGCCGGTCGCGAGCTCGTTGCCGGTCAAGCCGCGAAAGGGGGTCTACGCCGCCGGCGGCGTGGTCGGCGGGCTGCTGGCCGCTGCCTTCACGCTGATCGTGCTGGTCGTGTCGCGCAATACGTTGATCTCCGCCGAGAGCGTCGAACGGATCCTGGTGCTGCCGGTGCTGGCCACCGTGCCCGAGGTGAGCGCGACCGTGCCCGAGCGCAAGGCCGCGTGACCGCCGGCGCCCCGCACTGCCGATGACCGAAACAGTTGCCGTGTCGCCCGTTGCGGTGTCGGTCGTGATCCCGACCTACAACCGTCCCGACCTCCTGGCTGCTGCGGTCGCCTCGGTGCGCGCCCAGTTGCTGCCCGGCGTCGGGTTCGAGATCGTGGTCGTCGACAATTCGCGGGACGCCAATGCCGCCGCGGTGGTGGCTGCCTTGGGCCAGGGACCGGGCCCGGCGGTGCGCTACCACGCCGAACCGCGGCCGAACATCGCGCGGGCGCGCAACGCCGGAATCCGCGCGGCCGCGGGCCGCTACGTCGCCTTCCTGGACGACGACGAGGTCGCCGAGCCGGGCTGGCTGGCAGCCCTGGTCGCCACGCTGGAGGCGAGCGGCGCCGACGCCGTGTTCGGCCGCGTGGTCGCCGACTTCCCGGCCGGGGCGCCGGACTGGGATCCGGACGGCCGCCGCTTCACCCGGTCCCTCGACCGCGCGTCGGGCACGCCGCTGACCACCCGGCACGACACCGCGCTGAGCGGGCGCTGGCTGGGCACCGGCAACAGCGTGATGCGGGTCGCCACCTGCTTCGAGGACCCGGAGCCGTTCGATCCCCGGTTCGGCGGCAGCGGCGGCGAGGATTTCGACCTGCTGACCCGGCTGGAGCGGCGTGGCCGACGCTTCGCGTGGTGCCGCGAAGCGGTCGTGCGCGAGCTGTGTCCCGCCGACCGGACCACCCTCGCCTACATGACCTACCGCAGCTTCCGCAGCGGCCAGACCTATGCCGCGGTCAATCTCAAGAACGCCGACCGCCCGGCGGCGGCGGCCCTCGACCTGCTGGGCCGGGCGCTGGCGCAGATCGCGACCCTGGCGCCGACCCTGGCGGTGACGAGCCTGCTGCGGCTACCCTCCCGTCACCGGGCGCGGCTGCGACTTGCTGCCGCATCTGGCCGATTCTGCTGGTGGCGTTTACCCCGCGCTTACAGTTGATAGGCTGATGTACCCCGGGGGCCGCCGCCAGGGATGACATGTACGCCGCGTTCTTCGGACTTGAGCGCCTACCGTTCGACGGCTCGCCCGATCCGTTCTTCCTGTTCGCCAGCCCTGCGCACAAGGAAGCGATGGCCGCGATCGCGTGCGGCCTGGAGATGGGCAAGGGCCTGACCCTGATCACCGGGGAAGTCGGGCTGGGCAAGACGACGCTGCTGCGCGCCTACCTGGCCGAAGTCGACCGGGCGCGGTTCGATGTCCTGTATCTGTTCCATCCGCGCATCACGTTCGACGAGCTCCTGGAGCTGATCGCCGCCGAGATCGGCGCGCCGCCGGCAACCAGCGAATATTCCCGCCTGGGCCGGGTCCAGCAGCATCTGGTCGAGCGTTATGTGGCGGCCCGGCGCCGCCTGGTGGTCGTCGTCGATGAAGCGCAGCGGCTGTCTCGCGATACCCTGGAAGGCCTGCGGCTGCTGTCGAACCTGGAAAGCAACGACGAAAAGCTGATCCAGATCGTGCTGGTCGGGCAGCCCGAGATCGAGGCCATCCTGGCCGAACCGGGCATGCGACAGCTCAACCAGCGCATTGCCTTGCGCGCCCGGCTCGCCCCGCTGAGCCGCGGTGAAGCCGCCGCCTACATCCGCCACCGGCTGACCCGCGCCGGCGCCGGCGATCCCGACCGGGTGCTGGCGCCGGCCGCGCAGCGCGTTTTGGTCGACCATGCCGGCGGCGTGCCGCGCGTCATCAACATCATCGCCGACAATGCCCTGCTCAATGCCTATGGCACCGACCAGCGGCCGGTTTCGGCCCCGCTGATGCGCGCCGTCATCGCCGAGCAGGTCGGCCTGGGCGCCCCGAGGCACCGCCGGCTCCCGCCGCGCCTGCGCCCGAGCTGGCGCGCGGCCGCCGGGCTTGCCGCGGCAACCGGGTTGGCGGCCGGGGTGATCGTCGTCGCGCCATCGCTGCCTGGCGCCATCGAGGCGCGCGTCTCCGCCGTGCTGGGCGAGGCCTGGCAGGCGCGCCCGACGGTGGCCTGGGCCGATCTCGAGCCTGGCTCGGGGCATGGCTCGGCCGCGCGTCCTCAGGCACCGACCCTGGTCGTGACGCTGCCGCGCCGTCCGGCGAGCCTGCAAGCGGCCTCCGGCCAATCGGCCACGGCTGACATGTCGGCGATCCCGTGAGCCGGCTGTTCGACGCCCTCGAGCGGGCCCGGCGCGACCGCGCCGTGCCGGCGCTGGCCGAAGGGCCGGCCGCGCCGATGGATCTCGGCCTCAAACCCGTCGACCTGGGCATCGCGACCGAGCTGCGTCCGCGCCCGGCGGCGCGGCCCGCGCCGCGGACGCTCGGCGTGCAGCGCGAGATGGCTTCGCTGCTGGCCGCCATCCGCCCCGTGCTCGACCAGCAAGGCTCGCTGATCGTGCATTTGACCAGCACGCTGCCGCGCGAAGGCACGTCGACGATCGCCCGCGAGCTGGCGACGGTCGCCGCACGCCAGGACTGGTGCAAGGTGCTGATGTTGGACGCCGCCGGGCTCCGGCCCGCCAGCAGCGGCGGTCCGTCGGCCGGCGCCGGCCCCCCGCTGCTGGGCAGCTTCATGGCGCGTGGCGAGATCGCGCCGATACCGGTTCTGGCCGGACGCAACCAGATGTGGACCGCCGACCTGGTCGCCCCCAATTCGAGCTCGCCACCGGTGCAGTCGGTGCGCGACCTCTACACGGCGCTGCGCCAGCGCTACACGCTGGTGCTGGTCGACTGCCCGCCGCTCATGTCGGTCATGGAGATCGCGGCACTGTCCGAGGTGGCCGACGGCGTGATCCTGGTGGTCGCCGCCGAATCCACCCGCGTCCCGGTGATCCAGCGCGCCCGCGCCAATCTGGAAGCCGGCGGCGCCACCATCCTGGGCGTCGTCTTCAACAAGCGACGTAACTACATCCCGTCGTTCCTATACCGCTATATCTAGGAGCGTGTCGGCGACACGCCCCTAGGACTTGCGGTGTGCCGCCAGGATCTTCTCGACCTCGCGGCGCAGGACCTCGACATTGATCGGCTTGCGCATGGTGTAGTCGGCACCGGATGACTGCGCCTTGCGCAGCGCGAAGTCGGACACCGAGATCGCGATCACCGGCAGGTCCGGAAACCGGGTCTTCACGGCCGCTATGGTCTCGATCCCTTCCTTGTCGCGCATGAAGATATCGCTGATAACCAGATCCACGGCCGATGCGTCCAGGAACTGCATCAGCCCGGCGCCGTCGTCGAAGCCGTGGACGTCGTAGCCGCTGCGCTTCAGCGCCGCGGAGTACAGATTGACGATGATATCGTCGTCATCGACGATCGCGATCCGTGCCATCGGCGGCCATGTCCTCCAGAGCTCTTGGCCCCCACCCTAGGAGCGTGTCTCCGTAATGGCGAGGGCAGAGATGGGGCGTGCGGGAGCAGCGTGGCGGGCGCCGGGTTGGGCCGACGAACAGGATCACATTCGCGACCGCTCGGCCTTGTAATCGTAGGAGTCACCCCACTCCAACTTACCCATCAGATCGAGCAGGCCCTTCTGCTTACGGCGGGCAATGAACTCGCGCAGCGCCTGGGTCACCGCCGCCTTCTTGGTCCGCTCGCCGCTGACGGCAAGCGCCTCCTCCAGAAGAGCCGGATCGAGATCGAGGTTGGTCGTCATGTGTGAACCCCCGCACAGTAGGTGGTACAAGACGAACGCCGGCTCAAGCCTGCCGGACAGGGGGAACCGGCCGACCTCGTCAAGGCGCCGCCAGCGCGTCGACCAACGGCGTGCGGCGCATCGCACCCGGCGGACCGGTCAGCCGAAGCCCGACTTCCGGCAGTCCTGCGGGGCCATCCACGTGCGCCGTCACGGTCAGATCGGCATCGCCGACATTCAGGTCGACGCTGCCGCGCACCGCCAAGGTCCCAGCGGGGCCGGAGCCCTCCAGATGCTCGATGCGGGCAATCCCGTCGGCCAGCCGGACCTGCCCGGTCGCCGTCGCGATCCGGCTGGACCCGCGGTCCAGGGCCGCGGTCGCGCCGTCGCGGTCGGCTGTGGCCAGGGCCGGGCCGAGCGCGGCCAAGTCGATGCCGGCCACGGTCCCGCCCTGCGCCGACAGCTCGATCGACCCCGCCAGCCCGGCCACGAGTGCGGCTGCGGTGGTGCCGCTGGTCGACAGTTGGGCTGTGCCGTCGATGGCAAACCCAGACAAGCCGAGCAGCGGCAGATGGGCGGCCAGGCGGTCGAACGGCAACCCGGCGATCGACAGGTCGGCCTTGAGATCGCTGCCCAGGCCGAGACGCGCCGTGCCGGCCAGGGTCGCACCCTGCCAGCCGATGCCGATCCGGTCCAACGTCAAGCCCGCGTGGTCGAGCTTGCCCTGCAGATCGATGGCGTCGAACGCCTCGCCCGCGGCGCGTACAGCTTTGGCCGCAAGCGCCAGCTGCATCGAGCGCGCCCCATCCGGCATCGGCAGGCCGACCGCGATGCGGCCGAGCACCGCATCGAGATCAAGCTGGTCGAAGGACAAGGTCAAGGACGGCGGCGCGTCGGCCGGCACCGCGATGCTGCCGGTGAACCGGTCCGACCCTAGAGTGCCGGCCAGGTCGTCGAAGCGGGCGCCGCCGCCGCCGAGCGTCAAGGTGGCCTTGGCGGCGACCGGGACGGCCGCACCCGGCGCCGGCGCCGGCACCCCGGCCAGGGTCGCGATCAGCCGCGCCGCGTCGGGATGATCCGCCTCGAGCAGCGCGCTGCCACGGCCGCCGAGCAGGTCGCCCTGCCCGTTCAAGCGGATCCGCGCACCGGCGGCACCGCCGTCGCCGGTGACGGCCAGCTGGTCCAAGCGTCCTTCGACGCTAAGGGACGCCCCGAGCTTTGGCAGCGACGTCGCAGGCAGGCCCAGGGCCCGCATTGTGTCCGCCCCTTGCTCGGCCCGGATGTCGAGCGTCACATCGACACTGGGCGGCCAGGCCTGACGGCCAAGCACGCCGGCCATGGCAAAGCTGGCGCCCGCCAGGTCTGCGCTGGTCAGTTCCTTGATGGTCAAGGCCCCCGCGGCAAGGGTCAGGTCGGCCACCACATCCCGCGCGGTCACCCCGGCCAGGACCAGGGTGCCGATGCGGGCCTGCAGGTTGGCATCAAAACCCAAGAGCCAGCCGAGCGGCGCCGGGCCGCCAAGCGGCACCCCGCCGATCGCCAGCCGGTCCACGACCAGGTTGGCGCCGATCGCCGGCCGTTCATGCAGCGCCACCACCAGGCCGCCGGTCAGCCGGCTCTGGTCGAAGCGCAGATCGATCTGGTCCAGCTGCACGGTCTGGGCATCGGCCGTGACGCTGGCCGTCAGCGACACGCCGCGGCGGTTCCACAGCGGGCTTCCCGGATCGGGCCCCCGTTCGAGCCAGGCCAGCACGCCGCTCAACGCGTCGGCGCCGCCCTCGACCGTGCCGGCGAAGCGGCCTGCGCGCAGATCGACGCTGCCCGCCACCGACAGATCGGCGCCGCCCGGAAACTGCGCCGTGAGCTGGGTGAGATCCAGCCGTCCCGCCGGATCGAGCGTTCCGGCCAGCCGTCCCTGCCGCACCACGCCGCCACGCCAGATCACGGCCTCACCCCCGAGGTCGAGCGTGCCGCGCCAGCCCGCCAATGCCGCCGCCCGCCCGTCGGCAGAAAGCGGCAGGGTGAGCCAGGGGTCCAGATCGAAGCGGGTCGACCGCAACGCGATCTCAGCCGCCGGCGTCGCGCCGCCGATGAGCGCGACCCGCCCGGCAAGCCGGCTCTCGCCGAGCGCGGCACTGACCTGGTCCAGAACAACGCTGTCCGGGCCGACGCGGACGGTGGCGTCGAGGCTGCCGCTCTCGATCGTGGCAGGCGCGTCCTTGGCCGGTGCCGGCCAGCCGGCGAGCGCGCTGAGGTGGCGCAGGTCGGCATGCAGCTTGGCCGCCAGAGGTGCCGCCTGGGCCGGGTCGACGGTGCCCGACAGCCGCAGCAGCAGGGCATCGCCCTGTAGCCCGACGGTGCCGCCCAGCGATCGGCGCCCCGACGGCGTCGGCGCGCCGAGCTGCAGCGCGGCCTTGACCGGCCATCCCCGCCAGCGGCCGCCGGCATCGACCTGCAGGCCGCCGGCCGGCGCATCCGCGGTGATCTCGGCATCCATCGCCTCGATCACCTGCTCGCCGCCAGCGCCATGCCAGCGCAGCCTGCCGTCGACCAGGATCGAGCGGGTGACCTGGAGATGGTCGCCGCCAGCCCCGGCGAGATCCCAGTTCGGCCGGCCCGCAACCGTCTCGACGAGCATATCAGGCTCGACCAGCACCAGCGACGAGGCGACCAGCTGGCCGGTCAGCAGATCGGCCAGCGACAGATCGGCATTGATGGTCCGGATATGGGCCATCTCCGCCTGGCTGCCGCCGGCCGCATTGGCGATGTGCACATCCTCCGCCGACAAACTCGGCCTCGGCAGCAGCCGCAGGCGGATCGGCCCGCGGATGGCGACCGGACGGCCGGTCAGCTCGCGGGCGGCGGCTTCGAACGCGGGCCGGTAGCGGTTCCAGTCGACCAACAGCGGCCCGATCGCCGCGGTCGCGACCACGAGCAGTACCAAAACGGCGGCGGCGGCGATCCAGACCCAAGGCAGGGACCCGCCATCGTCGGCGGGCAGCGTGGGGGACGGGCCGAACGTCTGGGGTGGACGACGGCCGAAGGACGGTTCGATCCCGGCGCGGCGCCGGTCGACGTCGCGAGCTATGGCCGGACACCCAGCTCGGCCAGCAGGCGCTCGCGCAGCGGCTGCAGCGCCGCCTCGCGGCTGGCCACGACGTGGAGGGCCGCGGCGTGGACCGCGGCGACATGGTAGGCCTGGAACTTCAGGCGGCCGTGGCGCAGGTCGGCCACCAGACGATCGAACGGCTTGCGGTAGACCTCGATGTCCTCGCCGGGATCGAGTTCGATGCCGCCGATCTCGGCCACCGGAAACGCCAGGTAGGTCCAGATCCGGTTGGTCTGGACGGCGGGATTGGCCCAGGTCTCGGCCAGCTCGGTCCAGGCGCCGCCACCATAGCCGGTCTCCTCGGCCAGCTCGCGCTGCGCGGTCGACAGGGCGTTGGCGTCCTTGGTCTCGATCACGCCGCTGGGCAGGCCGGGGATCACGCGCTGGGCGCCGTGGCGGTATTCGCGGACCAGGATGGCCTCGCCGTCGGCGGTCAGCGCCACGACATTGATCCAATCCGGCCATTCCAGGATGTGATAGCCGGTCAGCACATGGCCGCGCGCCGTTACGCACTCATCCGTGCGCAGGGTCATCCAGCGATCCCGGTAGGTGATGTGGCTTGACTTGACCGTCCACGGTTTCATGACGCCACTCCGGGGCAGGGGTCAGAGACGGACGATCTTGCCGGGATTGAGCAGGTTGGCCGGATCGAGCGCGCGCTTGATCTGGCGCATCACGCTGAGCGCCTCGCCATGCTCGGCGACCAGGAAGTCCATCTTGCCATAGCCGACCCCATGCTCGCCGGTACAGGTTCCGTCCATCGCCAGCGCCCGCCGCACCAGCCGGTCGTTGAGCCGGCTGGCTTCGGCGATTTCCTCCGGCTTGTCGGGATCGACCAGGAACGACAGGTGGAAATTGCCGTCGCCGACATGGCCGACCAGCGGCCCCAGCATCGTCGATGCCTGAAGGTCGGCCTTGGTCTCGGCGATGCACTCGGCCAGGCGGCTGATCGGCACGCAGACATCGGTCGCCCAGCCTTTCGACCCCGGCTTCAGCGCCAGGGCCGCGTAATAGGCCTTGTGCCGCGCCTCCCACAGCCGCGTGCGATCCTCCTGGCGGGTCGCCCAGCGGAAATCGGCCGCGCCGTTCTCCGATGCCAGCGCCTGGACCTGCTCGGCCTGCTCGACCACGCCGCGCTCGGTGCCGTGGAATTCGAAGAACAGGGTCGACGCCACCGGATAGTCGGTCTTCGAATAGCGGTTGACGGCATCCATCATGACGTCGTCCAGCAGCTCCATGCGGGCGACCGGAATGCCCGACTGGATGACCTGGATCACGGTGTCGACCGCGGCGCCGAGGCTCGGGAACGACACGACCGCGGCCGAAACCGCCTCCGGGACGGCATAGAGCCGGAGCGTGACCTCGGTGATCACGCCCAGCGTGCCCTCCGAGCCCACGAACAGGCGCGTGAGGTCGTAGCCGGCGGCCGACTTGCGGCTGCGGCGGGCGGTGCGGATGATCCGGCCGTCGGCCAGCACCACCGTCAGCGCCAGCACGTTCTCGCGCATCGTGCCGTAGCGCACGGCGTTGGTGCCCGAGGCCCGGGTCGCCGCCATGCCGCCCAGCGACGCGTCGGCACCGGGATCGATCGGGAAGAACAGGCCCGAGCTCTTGAGATGCGCGTTGAGCGCCTTGCGGGTCAGGCCGGCCTCGACCGTGACGTCCATGTCCTCGGGGCTGAGCCGCAGGACGCGGGTCATGCCCGACAGGTCGATGGACACGCCGCCCGCGAGCGCCGCCACCTGGCCTTCCAGCGACGTGCCGGTGCCGAAGGGAATGATCGGGACGCCATGCTCGGCGCAGATGCGCACGACGGCGGCGACCTCGTCGGTGGATTCGACGAACGCGACGGCATCGGGCGGAAACGCGGCATGGTAGGACTCGTCACGGCCGTGCTGCTCACGCACCGCCGCCGCGGTCGACAGCCGGCTGCCCAGCAGCGCGCCCAGCGCTGCGATCGCTGACGTGGTCGCGGTCGGCGCCGCAGCCGGCTTGAGCATCACCTCCGCCATGCCGTCCCCTTGGCTCATGCCCCGCGGGCCCGTGCCCGTCGGAACCCACACGTACCCTTCGCCCCGACGTCACGCAAGGCGGCGCATTTGCATGGGCCCCAGGTTTGCAAGCAAGGCTCGCGACCGCCCAGGATGGTCAGGACGACAAACGCGCCACGCCTGTCAGCGCACCACCGCGCCGACCATCAGCCGCAGGCCGAGGGCGGCCATCACGGTCGCCGCGACGCGGTCGATGGCTGCCTTGGCCCGCAGATAGGCCGCGCGCGGCCGTGCTGACGAGAACGCCACGGCAACGACGGTGTACCAGCCGGCCTCCACCGCGAAGATCAAGGGCAGCAGCACCGGCCCGAGCCAGGCCGGCGGCGCCGCCGGCAGCAGGGCCGCAACGATGGTGGCGTAGAACAGCAGGGCCTTGGGATTGCTGAGCTGGGTCCCGAGCGCCAGCCAGAAGGCACGCGTGCCGCCGCCGTCGAGCACCGCGCCCATGGCCATGGGCGTCGCCGCGCCCCGCCACAGCCGGACCGCCAGATACAAGAGGTACAGGCCACCGGCCAGCTTCAGCCCGGCCGCCAGCCATCCCGCCTCGGCCAGCAGCGCCTGGAGGCCGATCAGTGCCAGGGTCGCCAGGATCACACTGCCGGTCCCCATGCCGGCCGCCGCCGCCAGTCCGGCACGGCGCGACTGCGCCACCGCCGTGCGCGCGACCAGCACGAAGCTCGGGCCCGGGCTGATGGCACCGATCGCAATGGCGCCGAGGATCGCGAGAATTGCAAGGCCGGTCTGCATGGGGCTCCTCCGTTTTCGATTCAGTCACGCTTCGCGCTTAGTCTATCGTTGCGCCATCTTACCGCAGCGCAGCAAGGAGATCGCGCCGGCGGACGTCCCACCGCCGGCGCGGGTCGCGTGACCTGTACGAGGAGACGAGGGTCTTGACCATGAGCTTGTGGGGCAGACTGATCGGCGGCGCGGCCGGCTTCGCCCTCGGCGGCCCGCTCGGCGCGCTGGTAGGCGCGGTCGCCGGCTTCGCCGCCGACATGCTCGGGCAAGGCGGGATGCCGGACGACGCGCCGCCCGACAACACCCGCTCGATCGCGTTCACGATCGGGGTCATCGCCCTCGGCGCCAAGATGGCCAAGGCCGACGGCGAGGTCACGGGCGACGAGGTCATGGCCTTCCGCGAAGTGTTTCAGGTCGCACCAGAGGAGAGCGCCAACGTCCAGTGGGTGTTCGAGCGGGCGATGCGCGATACCGCCGGCTACGACGCCTATGCCCGCCAGATCGCCGGCCTGTTCCGCGACAACCCGGCGGTGCTGGAAGAGGTTGTCGGCGGGCTGTTCCACATTGCCAAGGCCGACGGCATCGTGACTCCGGCCGAAATCGACTATCTGCGCAGCGTCGCGCGGATCTTCGGCTTCGACGACGCCAAGTTCGAGCGCCTGCGGCGCATCCATCTGGGCTACGACCAGGCGGCCGAGGACGATCCTTACGAGGTGCTGGAGGCCTCGCCGGACGACGACGACGAGGCCTTGCATGCGGCCTATCGCCGGCTGGTGCGCGAGAACCATCCGGACATGCTGATCGCCAGCGGCGTGCCGCCCCAGGCGATCGCCGTGGCGACCGCGAAGCTGGCGGCGATCAACGCGGCCTGGCGGCAGGTGCGCCGCGAGCGCGGAATGAAGTGACGACTCTCGAACGATGACCCTTCCCCTGGTCGCCTTGACCGACGCGACCGTCACCTTCGGCGGGCGCCCGGCGTTCGACGGCCTGAGCGTCGGGCTCGGCGCCGGCGAGCGGGTGTGCCTGGTCGGCCGCAACGGCTCGGGCAAGTCCACCCTGATGCGGGCGCTGGCCGGCGAGATCGAGCTGGACGGCGGCAGCCGATTCGTGCAGCCCGGCACCCGCATCGCCTATCTGCCGCAGGAGCCGCGGTTCGGCGGCATGGCCACGGTCGCCGACTATGTCGCCACCGGCCTGCCGGCCGACGCCGGTGCCGCCGGGCCGGGCCGGGTGGCTTCGGTGCTGGATGCGCTGCGCCTGGCCCCCGACGCCGAGCCGGGGACGCTGTCGGGCGGCGAGGCGCGCCGCGCCGATCTGGCCCGGCTGCTGGCCGCCGATGCCGACGTGCTGCTGCTGGACGAGCCCACCAACCACCTGGACATCGACACCATCCTGTGGCTGGAGCGGGAGCTGGGCGGCCAGCGCGGCGCGCTGCTGATGATCAGCCACGACCGGGCGTTCCTCGGCGCGCTCAGCCGGCGCACCTGGTGGCTGGATCGCGGCCAGGCGCGCCGACGCGAGGCGGGCTATCCCGGGTTCGAGGACTGGGCCGAGCAGGTCCTGGCGGCCGAGGCCCAGGCGGTCCATCGCGACCAGCGCAAGCTGGTCGCGGAGACCAAGTGGCTGCGCGAGGGGCTGAGCGCCCGGCGCAAGCGCAACGAGGGCCGGGTTCGGGCGCTGCAGGCCCTGCGCCGCAGCCTGACCGAGCGCGACGGCCCGGTCGGGCGGGCCAAGCTGGCGGTGTCGGAGGCCGAGGGCGGCGGCAGCCTGGTCATCGAGGCAGAGCATGTCGACAAGGCCTTCGACCGGCCGGTCGTCCGCGATTTCTCGATCAAGATCAAGCGCGGCGCCCGCATCGGCGTGATCGGGCCGAACGGCGCCGGCAAGACCACACTGATCCGGCTCCTGACCGGCGAGCTGGCGCCGGACCGCGGCCGGATCAGGCTGGGCGTCGGGCTGGAGGCCGCCTATTTCGACCAGCGCCGCGCCGCCCTCGACCCCGAGCGCTCGGTCGCCTGGGCGCTCACCGACGGGTCCGGCGACCAGGTGATGGTCGACGGCCGGCCCCGCCATGTCGTGAGCTATCTGAAGGACTTCCTGTTCACGGACGTCCAGGCGATGAGCCCGGTCAAGGCGCTGTCGGGCGGCGAACGGGCGCGGCTGCTGCTGGCCAAGCTGTTCGCTCGGCCGTCCAACCTGCTGATCCTGGACGAGCCGACCAACGACCTCGACATGGACACGCTCGACCTGCTGGAAGACGTGCTCGGCGACTACGGCGGCACCGTGCTCGCGGTCAGCCACGACCGCGATTTCCTGGACCGGATCGCGACGTCGGTGATCGCCCTGGACGGCACCGGGCGCGCGGTCGAATACGCCGGCGGCTATACCGACTACTTGGCGCAGCGGCCGCCGCCGGTCGCAGCCCCCCCGCCGGCGCCCAAGCCGGCACGGACGGCGGAGCCGCGGCCGGCCGCACGCCGCGACCGGCTGTCCTACAAGGACGAGCGCGAGCGCCAGCTGCTGCCCGACCGCATCGCCGGGCTGGAAGCCGAGATCGCCAAGCTCGAGGCCGACCTCGGCGATCCGGCCCTGTACCGCCGCGACGCCGGCCGCTTCGCCGCCGCCGCCGAGCGGGTCGCCGCCGCCCGCGCCGAGTTGGCGTCGGCCGAGGAGCGCTGGCTGGAGCTGGAGCTGCTGGCGGAGCAAGCGCGGGGGTAATCACCCCCGCTCGGCCGCCACCGCGGCGGCCAGCTCGGCCATGCTGGTGAACCGGGCGTCGGTGCGCGGCATCGTCCCGGGATCGCGGGTGGCGCCAAAGCCCTGGTCGGCGTGGCGGCGGTGGATCCAGCACGAGGCCAGGCCGGCCGCCTGGGCCGGCACATGATCGTGGAACAGGCTTTCCGCGACGTGCAGGATCTCGTCCTTGGCGATGCCGTAGCCGGCCAGCCGGTCCAGCATGTACTGGAAGTTCCGCGGGTCGGGCTTGTAGGAGCCGATGTCCTCGGCCGTGAAGACGGCGTCGAAGGTGACGCCCAGCCGGCGGTTGCTCTCGGCGAAACTGACATTGTCGACGTTCGACAGGATGACCAGCTTGAACTGCTGCTTCAGCGCCTGCAGCGCCGCGGCGCTGTCCGGGAACGCCGGCCAGTCCGCAATCGACCGGCCATAGGCCAGGCAGTCGGCCCAGGCCGCGGGCACGCCCCAATGCTCGGCCAGGCGCTTGGCCACGACCGCCAGCAGGTCGGAATAGGTCTTGGCGGGCGTCTGCGCCTGCTGCGCCGCCTCGTACCCCGCGTGCGCCTCCAGGACCTGGTTGCGCGTGAGCGCCGGCGCCACGCGCCGGGTCAGCGGCTCCAGCGCGGCGATCATGCCGCTCTCCCAGTCGATCAGGGTGCCGTAGCAGTCGAAGGTGAGGACCTTGAAGTCGGTCAGGCGCATGGCAGTCGCACTCTCCAGGATGATGCCGGCCATCCATGGCACGGCCGGGCCTGCCCCGTCTTGACCCGGCCTCCCGCGGCTTTGACCGAACCTCCGACTGGGATAGGCTCACGCCATGGCCGGCCACAGCGCATCCCTGTCCTTGCGGGTCTATGACCGCGCGGGGGCCCGCCACGCCCATGCCCATCACCAGGCTGTCCTGCCGGCGGTCGGCACGCTGTCGATGCAGGTCGGGGACCGCGCCGGCCTGGTGGACCGGACGCACGGCGTCCTGATCCCCGGCGATCGGCTTCATGCCTTCGCGGCAGCGGGCGAAAACCGCTTCGTTGTCCTGGACGTGCCGCGCGGCGCCGGGCTGCCGGACGGCGTCATCGCCGCCGCCGCCCGGGATCCGTTCTTCGCCATCGATGCGGCGCTGACCGGTCTCTTGGCCTACCTCCACGAAACCGTCGCCCAGGGTGTGCTGGCGGGCGCCGCCGCCCGGCACGCGACGGCGCTGCTGACCCAGGCGATTTCCCGGCAGATGGCGGCCGGGCCGCAGCCCGCACCGGGCATTGCCGACGCCCTGGCGCTCGTCGAGGCCCGCTTTGCCGCCCCGATCGCCGTCGCGGACATGGCCGCCGCCGCCGGCATGGGCCTCAGCCGCTTCCACGAGGCCTTCCGCCGCGCCACGGCGACCACGCCCGCTGATTACCTCACCGCCGTCCGGCTCGACCACGCCGCCCTTCTGCTGCGGACCACGCGGCTGCCGATCGCCGACGTGGCGCTGGCGGTCGGGTTCTCGGACCAGAGCGCGCTGACCCGGGCCATCCGGCGGCGCCTGGGCACGACGCCGGCGCGCCTGCGCCGGGATGCGGCGGTCAGCCCGCGCTGAGGGCGCGCCGCGCGGTCGCCATCGGGGCTGCTCAGTGGTTGCGGTCGCCGAGGAGGTCACCCACGCTTTCGCGCAACTGCTCGCTCCGGTACGGCTTGCTGATGATCGGCAGCCCGCGCGCCGCCGCGGCCGCCATGGCATCGCTGTAGCCGGTGGCCAGCAGCACCGGAATGGCCGGGAAGTGGTTGCGGATCTGCTCGGCCAGCTCGATGCCGCTCATCCCGTCCGGCATCATGATGTCGGAGAAGACCAGGTCCACCGGCTCGCCCTTGCTGAGCAGATCCAGGGCCGCGCGGGCGCGGTGCGCCAGCCGCACCGTGAAGCCGCTCTCCTCCAGCAGGGCGACGGCCAGCTCGGCGACATCGGGATTGTCCTCGACCACCAGCACGGTGACGCTCGTTCGCCGGTCGCCGGTCGGGCTGCGCACCGCCTCCCCGGCGGTGCCATCCACCGGCAGATAGAGACGGACGGTCGTGCCGACCCCGACGGTGCTGTCGATGTCCACCGCACCGCCGCACTGCTGGGCGAAGCCGTAGACCTGGCTCAGGCCCAAGCCGCTGCCGGCGCCGACGTCCTTGGTGGTGAAGAAGGGGTCGAACACCCGCGGGAGAATGTCGGGCGCGATGCCGACGCCCGTATCGGCGAGCTCGATCACCAGATAGCGGCCAGACAACCCCAACCGGTCGTCCTGCACCGAGCGGCCGGAGGCCGAGAAGCGCAGCGTTCCACCGCTCGGCATGGCGTCGCGCGCGTTGAAGCACACATTGAGCAGCGCCAGCTCGAGCTGTGTGGCGTCGACGCTGATCGCCGGCAGGTCGTCCGGAATGTCGAGCTCGATGCGAATGTCGCCGCGCAAGGACTGCGACAGCAGCGACACCAGATCGCGCAGCCGCGGCGCCGCTTCGATCACCTTCGGGCTGAGTAGCTGCTGGCGCGAGAAGGCCAGCAGCTGCCGGGTCACGGTCGCGGCGGCCTCGCCAGCATGCTGGACGCGCGCCAGCTTGCCGGCGAGCCGCGCATCCAGCCCGGGCTGCTTCTGCGCCAGCTCGAGATTGCCCAGGATGACGGTCAGCAGATTGTTGAAATTGTGGGCAACGCCACCGGCCAGCTGGCCCACGGCCTGCAGCTTCTGGCTCTGGCGCAGCGCCGCCTCGGCGCGGCGGCGCTCGCTCATTTCCGTCATCAGCCGCTCGTTGGCCGCCTTGGCGGCCTGATTGGCCCGCTCCAGATTGGCGTTGGCGTCGACGAGCGCCACATTGGCCGTGCGGTAGCCGCGCAGGGTCATCTCGAACGGCGACAGGCATTCAGCCAGGAACTCCGCGGCGCGGGCCAGGTCCGGCTTGGCCTTGGCACCCATGGCGCCCAGCGTGTCGTGGTGCAGCATCGTGAGGTCGAGCATGCCGACCTCGGCCACGAGCGCCGCGCGGCCGATCTCATAGGCCTCCAGCAGCACCGCCTCGCCATCCTGGGCGAGGGCGGCGGCCAGGGCGGCGCGATAGCGCGCCGCCAGCGTCTCGGGAACGCCGCTCATGACGGCGGCGGCCCCAGATAGCGCGCGACCAGCACCAGCGCGTCATCGGACTCGCGGCCGAAGCGCACCAGGATCTCCTCAGCGAGTTCGCCGACCGTGTGGTCATCCGGCGCTTCGGACACAAATTCGCTGCGGATCCCGTCGGTGGCGAAGATCAGCGTGTCTCCCGGCCCGATCGCGATCGCCCGCGCGCGCAACGGCGGCAGCTGGTAGCCGAGCACGCCGGCGCGCGGCAGGACCCCCTCGCGCGCCGGGTCTGCGGCGCCATCGGCGCGGAACAGCACGCCCTCGACATTGCCGACGCCCATCCAGGTCATGGTGGCGGTCGCAAGGTCGATGGCCGCCACGCTCAGCACCACGCCGCGCGTGCCGCGAAGATCCTCGTGGCAGCGATGCACCAGCGGGATCAGCGCGGTTCCGGCACGCTCCCGGAGCACGGCCGCGGCGAGCGTCGCCGCGTCGGCGGCATCATCGCCATGGCCCAGCCCGTCGATCGCGGCCAGCAGGACGCCGCCCGCGAACTCGGCGACGACGTAGTGGTCGCCGGACCGGGTGTAGGCGACCAGCGGCCGGCACGCGACGCTCCACGCTACGGACGCGGCCGCGATCGCCTCCGGGGCTGCCATGTCACCGGACCCACTTTGTCATCGTCACCACGGTTCCCTTGCCCAGCTCCGACGCGATGTTGAATTCGTCCATCAGGCGCTTGGCTCCGGGCAGTCCAAGCCCGAGGCTCTTGCCGGTGGAGAAGCCGTCCTGCAACGCCAGGCCGATATCGGCGATCCCCGGCCCGTCGTCGCGCGCCACCACCGCGAGGCCGCGCCGGCCGTTCCGCTCCACGATCTCGACGGTGATCTCGCCGCGCCCGGCATACACGACCATGTTGCGCACGATCTCGGAGATGGCCGTCGCGATCACGGTCAGGTCGCTGCCGGTGAAACCAGCGCGGATCGCAAGCTCGCGACCGGTCTGGCGCGCGGTGACGATATCCGCCTCGCGGTCAATCGGCACGTGGACCGCAGTCACCGACGGCGGCCCTGATGCGCGTCGATCAGGGCCAGACCCTCTTCCAGGTCCAGTGCGGTTGGGATTCCCTCCAGGGTCAGGCCCAGCTGCACCATGGCGAAGGCGACATCGGGCTGGATCCCGACGATCACGGTCAGGGCCCCGCGCAATCGCGTCGACTCGGCGATCCCGCGCAGCGTTCGGGTGGCGAAGGAGTCCATGACGTCGAGCACGCTGAGGTCGACCACCACGCCGCGGCTGCGCAGCTGCCCGACCTTCTGGGCCAGGTCGTCCTTGAGCAGCAGCAGGTCCCGGTCGGTCAGCGCCGCCTGGATCGATGCAATGAGGACATCGCCCTGCTTGAGGATCGGGACCGACATCGGCGCACCTCAGATTCCGGGCTCGGCCAGCCGGACGACCTTGTAGCCGAGCATCCGTTCGGCCTCTTCGAGGCCGCCCTGCAGATCACCAACGGTGGCCAGCCTGCCAAGATCGACGCCCAGCGTCACCAGGGTCTGCGCGACTTCGGCCGACAGCCCCGTGATGATCACGCTGGCGCCCATCAGGCGCGCCGCCGCGGCGGTCTGGACCAGGTGGTTCGCCACCCGTGAATCGATGGCGACCACCCCCGTGATGTCGACCACGACCACCTTGGCCCGGTTGGCCCGGATCGCATGCAGCAGGCCGTCGGTCAGGCGCTTGGCTCGGTCGGAGTCGAGCAGCCCGATGATCGGCAGGATCAGCAGGCGCTCCCGGATCTGCAGGGTCGGGGTCGACAGCTCGCGGATCGCGGCCTGCTGCAGGAAGATCGTCCGCTCGCGCTCGGCCAGCATCACGTCAAGGATGATCGCGAGGTCCAGAAATGCCACCTTGTTGAGCGACTTGACCGCGGCCCAGGCGGTCGCCGAGTCGAGCCCCGTCTCGGTCATGACGATGTCGCCCAGCGACTGCAGCAACTGCAGGAACGCCCCCATGAAGCTGCGCCCGTCCAGCCCGGCGCGGCTGTAGAGAAGGCCGAGCTCGATCCGCTCCTCGATATAAGCGCGCCCATAGTCGCCCGAGACCATGGCGATCAGGTGCGCCCGCTTCATGCGGCGGGCGTCGTCGACCAGGCTGCGGCGGCGGAACAGGTCCGCGGCCGCGGTGGATGCGGCCAGGCGCTCGAAGAAGGCGCTCGCGATCGCATCGACCCGGGGCAGGATGGCATCGCGAACAGTGGTGATCCGGGCGACGTCGTCGGCCTCAAGGCCAACCAGGGCGTGGCGCTCTGTCACGCTGAACTCGGCGACATCCCGGATGTGGGAATCCGCAGTCGATAGCGATCCTGCCATGTCTTCCTCTGATCTCGACCGGGTGCAATTCCACTCAAGACCGTCGCACAAGCGCCCGAGTCGTGCCAGCCCGATTTACCCGAGGGGCAATACAAGCCTGGACCCATCCACCCATGGCCGTACGTTGAGTGCGATATAGCAATCGGCTGAGGCTGGTCTGCTGTCGAACGTTGCCTGCGCCGCCCGCCATTCGCGGCTACACTGGCACCCTTCTTTCCAACTGCGGATGAGCGCCCGTGTCCGATATCGCCGCCGTCGTGCTGGCCGTTGCGAGCCTGCTGGCCGTGATCAGCCTGCTGGTGCCCCTGGGCAAGCGCCTGGGCCTGCCGACGTCGGTGTGCCTGGCGGCGGTCGGCTGTGCGCTCGGCGGCACCGCGGCCGCCTTTGGCCAGCGCGACGGGCTCGGCGTCGTCGGCGACCTGCTGCGCACGCTGGACGGCCTGCAGGTCTCGGGCGACGCCCTGCTGTACATTTTCCTGCCGGCATTGCTGTTCGAAACGGCACTGGCCATCGACGTCCGGCAGCTGATGGACGATGTCTGGCCGGTGCTGCTCCTGGCGGTGGTCGCCGTCCTGGTGTCGACGGCCGTGGTCGGCCTTGCCGTGTGGGCGGCGTCCGGCGTCGCGCTGGCCGCCTGCCTGCTGCTGGCGGCGATCGCCTCGACCACCGACCCGGTGGCGGTGGTGGCCCTGTTCCGCGACCTCGGGGTCCCGCGCCGGCTGAGCCTGCTGGTCGAGGGCGAAAGCCTGTTCAACGATGCCGCGGCCATTGCGCTCTCGGCGCTGCTGCTGGCCATCATCACGGGCCATGGCGACGGCAGCCTGGCGGCGGCCGCGCTGGCCTTCGGGATCAGCTTCCTGGGCGGCCTGGCCCTGGGCTACGCCGCCGGCCGGCTGGCCGCGCTCGCGCTGGAACGGATGGGCGGCCTGCGCAAGAGCACGGTGACCCTGACCATCGCCCTCGCCTACCTGGTCTATGTCGCGGGCGACCATTACCTGGGCGTCTCGGGCGTGGTTGCGGTGGTGACCGCGGCGCTGACCGTCGGCCTTCACGCACCGACCCGGATCGCCCAGAGCGTCTGGGCGAACCTGACCGAGACCTGGTCGCAGATCGCGTTCTGGGCCAGTTCCCTGATCGTGCTGCTGGCCACCATGATGGCGCCCGGGCAGCTGTCGGGCCTCACGGCCGCCGAAGCCGCGCTGCTGGCGGTGCTGTTCCTGGCGGCGCTCGCCGCCCGAGCGCTGGTGCTGTTCGGCCTGATGCCGCTGTTGTCGGCCGTGGGCCTGGCCCAGCAGGTGGAGCGCCGGCTGCTGGCGGTGATGCTGTGGGGCGGCTTGCGCGGCGCGGTCTCGCTGGCGCTGGGCCTGGCGGTCATGCGCAACCCCGACCTGCCGCCCGAGGTCCGGCGCCTGGTTGCCGTGCTGGTCACGGCCTTCGTGCTGGCGACGCTGTTCGTCCAGGCGACCACGCTCCGGCCGCTGATCCGCTGGCTGCATCTCGACCGCCTGACCGGCGCCGAGCTGGCGTTGCGCAACCGGGTGATCCAGCTGGCCCTGCGCTCGGTCGGGGAGCGGATGCGGGCCCTGGCGGCCGACGGCGCGGCCCGCCTGGAGGCGCAGGTCGAGGCCCTGGTGGCGCGCCGCATGGCCGTGCTGGAAGGCATCGGGCCGGAGGACGGCATGTGCGAGGCCGACTTCGTGCAATCGGCCCTGGTCATGGTGACCCAATACGAACAGACCGTGTATCTGCGCTATTTCGATACCGGCGTGATCACCGGAACCGTGGTTCGTCTGCTGGTCGCCAAGACCACGGTCCTGCAGGACAGCCTCAAGGAGGGCGGCGTTGCGGGCTATGAGCAAACGGCCAGCCGCGGCCTCGCCCGCTCGCCGGACATCCGGCTGGCGCTGGCTCTGCACCGCCGCTTGGGGCTCGGGCGCTGGCTGGCCGGGCTGATCGCCGATCGCTACGAATCGCTGCTGGTCACCCGCGGCGCCCTGGGCGAGGTCGCGGCCTTTGTCGACGCCACGGTGCGGCCGCTGTTCGGCGCCGGCGTCGGCGACGTCGTCGGCCGGATCGTCGGCGATCGCCGCCGCCGCACCGAGGCTGCCCTCGCCAAGCTGCCCGCGCAATTCCCCGAATTCGCCGAGTTGGTGCAGGGCCGGCTGCTGGAGCTGGCGGCGCTGCGCATCGAGGCGGCCGAATACGACAGCCTGATCCAGCAGCGCGTGATCGCCGCCGAAGTCCACAAGGACCTGGAGCGCGAGCTGCGCCGGCACCGCCGCCAGATCCAGGCGCGCCCGGTGCTCGACCTGGGGCTCGACCGCGCCCAGCTGGTGCGCCGCGTTCCCATGTTCGAAGGCTTGGCGGAGAAGCGCCTGCGCGAGCTTTCGCGGCTGCTGCGGCCACGCCTGGCGGTGCCCGGCGAGATCATCGTCCGGCGGGGCGATGCCGGCGATGCCATGTACTTCATCGTCGCCGGCACGCTCGACGCCGTGGTTGCGCCGGGGATCACGCGGACCATGGGCCCCGGCGACTTCTTCGGCGAGATCGCGCTTTTGAACCGCAGCCCGCGCACCGCCGACGTCACGGCGACGGGCTTCTGCCAATTGCTGGTGCTGGCCGCCGCCGATTTCGACCGCCTGGTCGGGCGCCAGCCCGGCCTGCGCGACCAGGTGCGCCTGGTCGCCCAGCAGCGGCTGGGGCGGACCGCCGAGGCCGAAGGGTCCTAATCGGCCGAACCGTCGGTCCGCACCACCATGCCGTCGCGCACGGCGACCGGGATCGGTTCCAGCCGCCGGCCCAGGCAAGGGCCGAAGGTGCAGCGGCCGTCGGCGAAGCGGAAGCGGGCGCCGTGCATGGAGCACAGCAGGGCGTCGCGCTCGTAGGTCAGGAACTGGGCCGGCTGCCAGTCCAGCGGCACCCAGGCATGCGGGCAGCGGTTGAGATAGCAGCGCACCTGGTTGCCGAAGCGCACGACGATCGCGCTCTCCGGCTCGCCGCGCCACTCGATCTTGACTTCGACGGCGTCGGGATCGGCCAGTTGGTCGAACGCGATCACCGGTGGCCCCGGCCGCCGCCCAGCGCCAGGATGCGCTCCCACGCGGCGTCGTCGATCGGCATCACCGAGAGCCGCGCCTGGCGCACCAGCGGGATTCCGGCGAGGCTGGGGTCCGCCTTGATCTCAGCCAGGGTGACGGGCCGGTTCAAGGGCGCCACGGCCTCGACGTCGACCATGCCGAACTTGCCGGTCTCGTCGCTCGGATCGGGGTAATAGGTGCGTGCCACGCGGACGATGCCGACCACCGAGCGCTCGTCGTTGGAATGGTAGAACAGGGCCTCGTCGCCGACCTGCATGGCCTTCAGGTTGTTCGAGGCCTGGAAGTTGCGGACGCCGTCCCAGAAGGTGCGGCCGTCGGCGACCATCTTCGTCCAGGGATATTTGGCGGGTTCGGATTTCACGAGCCAACGCAAGGCCGGGATCCTCGGGCAAGGGACGTCAGGGCGCGACTATCGCATCGCCGGACTCGCGCCGGAAGGGCCGAGCCAGAAGATCGCCGATCACCGCGTCGAGGTCGGCGGCGCCGCTGATCACGCGGTCGACCGCCGCGACGATCGGCATGTCGACGCCGCGCGTGGCGGCCAGGCGGGCGATGCCGCCGGCGCTGAACACGCCTTCGGGCGGCGCCGGCAGCGCGGCGCCGCTGCCGAGCGCCAGGCCATAAGAGAAGTTGCGGCTGGTCGGGCTGGTGCAGGTCAGGGTCAGGTCGCCGAGGCCGGCGAGGCCGGTCACCGTCGCGGGATCGACGCCGAGGGCCGTGCCCAGCCGCGTGAGCTCCGCCAGGCCGCGGGTGACCAGCGCCGCCCGCGCGCTCTCGCCCAAGCCGCGGCCGATGCAGATCCCGCAGGCGATGGCCAGCACGTTCTTGACCACCCCGCACAGCTCGACGCCGCGCGGGTCGGCCGAGGCGTAGGGCCGGAAGGTCGCGCTGCCGAGCTGCGCGACCAGCCGCTCGGCGAGGCCCATGTCGGCGGCGGCGACAACCACGGCCGTCGGCCGCCCGCGCGCCACGTCGCGCGCGAAGCTGGGGCCCGACAGCACCGCCGCCGGCCGCCCGAGATGGCGGGCGACGGTCTCGCCGACGGGTCCGCCGATCGCGGGATCGATGCCCTTGGCGCACAGCACCACTGCCGCGGTCGCCGCGAGATGCGGCGTCACGGCATGGGCGAGGTCGGGGCAGGCCCGCGCCGGTACTACCAGCAGCACCACGTCGGCCGCGGCCGCCGCAGCCAGATCGGTGGTGGCCATGATGCCGGCCAGGTCGACTCCCGGCAGATAGCGCTCATTGCGCCCGGTCGCACCGATCTGGTCGACCACAGCGGCGTCGCGCCCCCACAGGACGGTCCGGTTGCCGGCCCGCGTCGCCACCAGGGCCAGCGCCGTACCCCAGGCCCCGGCACCCAGGACGCCGACGCTCATGCGGCCAGCGGCCAGCGCGGCCGCGGCGCAAAATCGAGCGCGTCCTGCTGGCCCAGGCGCAGCCGCTCCAGCCCGGCCCAGGCGATCATCGCGGCGTTGTCGGTGCATAGAGCGATCGGCGGCACCGCCAACGCCATCCCGGATTCGGCCGCCAGCGCCGCCAGGGCGGCGCGGATCGCCCGGTTCGCCGCGACACCGCCGGCCACCACCAGCGGCCGGCCCTGTCCGCTCCGGGCTTCGAAGGCGGCGATTGCCCGGCGGGTACGGTCCACCAGCACGTCGATGACGGCGGCCTGGAACGATGCCGCCAAGTCGGCGCGCCCGGCCGGGTCGCCGGGTGCCAGCCCGGCCGCCGCCAGCCGCACCGCGGTCTTGAGCCCCGAGAACGAAAAGTCGGCGCCGGGCCGGCCCAACATCGGCCGCGGCAGGTCGAAGCGGCGCCCGTCGCCGCCGGCCGCCGCGCGCTCGACGGCCGGGCCGCCCGGAAACCCCAGCCCCAGCAGCTTGGCGACCTTGTCGAAGGCCTCGCCGGCGGCATCGTCGATGGTGCCGCCCAGCCGCGCGTAGCGGCCGACGCCGTCGACGCCCAGCAGTTGGGCATGGCCGCCCGACACCAACAGCAGCAAGTACGGGAAGTCGATGCCGTCGGTGAGCCGGCAGGTCAGGGCGTGCCCCTCCAGGTGATTGACCGCGACGAACGGCCGCCGGTGCACCAGCGCCAGGGCCTTGGCCAGCGTGACCCCAACGATCACGCCGCCGATCAGGCCTGGCCCGCCGGTCGCCGCGATGCCGTCCAGCTCGGCGAGCCCGATCCCGGACTCGGCCAGCACCTCGGCGACCAGGCGGTCCAGGTGATCGAGATGGGCCCGCGCCGCGATCTCCGGCACCACGCCGCCGAACTCGCGATGCTCGTCCAGCTGGCTCAGGACCCGTTGCGCCAGGACCCGGCGTCCGTCGTCGACGATCGCAACCGCCGTTTCGTCGCAGCTGGTCTCGATGCCCAGCACCCGCATGTTCGTTCCTTTTTGCTCTGCAGCCAGCCGGGCACACCGGACCACGCGCACAACCCGCGGGCAAGTGCGCGATGTGCGCACGGCGCCTTGCGCCTGGGCCCGCCCGCAGCCTAGAACCTGGAGCCATGACAGCCCCCCGCCTTCGCCTCGGCACCCGCGGCAGCCCGCTCGCCCTTGCCCAGGCGGCGATGGCGCGCGCGGCCCTGGCCGCCGCTTGGCCCGACATGGCCGGGGCGATCGAGATCGTCCCCATTCGAACCACGGGCGACGTCGTGCGCGACCGCCCCTTGGCCGAGATCGGCGGCAAAGGCCTGTTCGTCAAGGAGCTCGAGGAAGCCTTGATCGACCGGCGGATCGACGCGGCCGTCCACTCCATGAAGGATGTGCCGAGCATCCTGCCACCCGGCTTCGCCATCGCCGCGGTGCTGCCGCGCGCGGATCCCCGCGACGCCCTGGTGGTCGACCGCAGCCGCGTGGGCGCCGTGGACGGCCTGGGCGACCTGCCGCCGGGAACCGTGGTCGGCACCTGTGCCCCGCGCCGGGCCGCGCAGATCCTGCGGCGGCGTCCGGACTGCCGCGTCGTCGACCTGCGCGGCAATGTCGAGACCCGGCTGCGCAAGCTGGAGGGCGGCGACATCCAGGCCACTATCCTGGCGATCGCGGGCCTGACCCGGCTGGGCCTGGCCGATCGCGCCGACCATGTCCTCGAGCCGGACGAGATGCTGCCGGCCGCGGCGCAAGGGGCGATCGGCCTGGAGATCCGGGACGACGACGACGACACGAGGGCGCGCGTGGCCGCCATCGACGCCGCCGACGCGCATGCCGCCGTCGGCGGCGAGCGCGCCATGCTCGCCCTATTGGGCGGATCCTGCCGCACGCCGGTCGGCGGCTATGCCCGGCCCGACCCCGCCGGTTGGCGGCTCGACGGGCTGCTGGCCCTGCCCGATGGCAGCGACATGGTCGAGGCCGGCGGCGTCGCTGCCGACCCCATCGAACTCGGCCGCGCCCTGGGCGAAGAGCTGCGCCGCCGTGGCGGTTCCCGCTTCCTGCCGGATTTGACCTGATGCCGGATTCTTCCCGCCCCACGCCGGCCCGCCCCTGTGCCTTGGTCACCCGCCCTGCCGCCGATGCGGCGCCGCTGGTGGCGGCGCTGGCCGAGCGTGGCATCGACACGCTGTCGGCGCCGCTGCTGACGATCACCCCGGTGGCGGCGGCGCTGCCCGACCTTGGCCCGATCCAAGCCGTGCTGGCGACGTCGGCCAACGGCATCCGGGCGCTTGCCGAGGCCACACCGCGGCGCGACCTGGCGGTCTGGGCCGTCGGCGACGGGTCGGCGGAGGTCGCCCGGGAGCTTGGCTTCGGCCCGGTCGAGAGCGCCGCCGGCGACGCTGCAGCGCTGGCCGAGCTGGTGGCCGAACGGCTCAAGCCGGCGGCCGGCCCGCTGCTGCATGTCGCCGGCAGCGATGTCGCGGGCGACCTCAAGGGCCGCCTGGAGGCCGCCGGGTTCACGGTCGAGCGCGCCGTGCTGTACCGGGCCGAGCCGGTTCCGGCGCTGCCGCCCGACGCCGCCGCAGCGCTGACGGCCGGCCGCGTCGACTGGGTGCTGCTGTATTCGCCGCGCACGGCAGCCCTCTTCCGCACGCTGGCCGAGTCCGCCGGGCTCGGCCGCCGCCTGGCCTCGGTCAAGGCCTTGTGCCTGAGCCCGGCCGTCGCCGACGCGCTGGGCGACCTGGCGATCGACCGGACCGTCGCCGCCACGCCGGATCGCGGCGGCATGATGGCACTGGTCGAGCGATTGCTGGCCGAGCGGCAGCCCGCGCCCGCTCCAGTGCCGGCCACGGCCCGATCGGGCCGCGGCGTGGCGGTCGCAGCCGCCGCCGGCGTGATCGGCGGCTTGGTCGTCGCGGCCGCAACGATCGCTGCCTACCCCACCTGGCGGGTCTGGTTCCCGCCGCCGGCGAATCCCGCCGCCGCGGGCATCGAGCGCCGCATCGCCGCCTTGGAGACCGCGGTCAGCCAGCCTGGCCTGCCGGCACGGATTCCCGCCGACGTCGATGCCCGGCTGGATCGTCTTGAGGCCGCCGTGGGCCAGGCTCGGTCCGCGACGCCCGCGGCCCCGTCCGACCTGCCGGACCAGGTGGCCGCGCTCCGCGCCGATCTGCAATCGGCCAAGGCGGCGGTCGCCCAGATCGACGCCCGGATGGGCGCGGACGACAAGGCGCGCGCCGCGGTCGACGCGCGCCTGACGGCGGCCGGCCAGGCCGCGGAGCGGATCGGGGCCCTGGCCGAGCAGATCGCCGGCGTCCAGGACCGCCTCGCCAAGCTGGAGCAGGGCCAGCAGGCGGGGGCCGAGGAGCTGCGCCGGGCCGCGCTGGCCCTGGCGGTGGCGCAGGTGGCGGAGCCGGCGCGCGCGGGCCAGGCCTTTGACCAGCCCCTGCAGGCACTGGCGCTGCTGGCGGGGCCCGACCTCAAACCGACCCTCGCGGCCCTGCAGCCCGGCGCCAAGGCCGGCGTGCCGACCGCCGAGCAGCTGACCCGGTCGTTCCCGGCCGCGGCGCGCGCCGCCGTCCAAGCCGAAACGGCCAGCGGCGCGGCCGGCTGGCTCGGCCGGGTCGACCGCTTCGTGACCGGCCTGGTCACGGTCCGGCGCACCGACCCCGACGCCCCGGCGGCGTCGCTGGACGCCAAGCTGGCCGCGGCCGAGCAGCATCTGGCCGACCGCGACCTGCCGGCTGCCGCCGCGGCGCTGTCGGAGTTGCCGCCGCGCGCCGACGCCGCCCTGAAGCCGTGGCTCGACCAGGCCCGCGCCCGGGTGGCCCTGGACCGGGCGCTGTCGCAGTTGACCGAGCAAGCGCTCGGATCGCTGGCCCGCGGCTGATGCGGCGGCTGATCTCGTTCCTGCTGACCGCCGCGGTTGCGGTCGCCGTCGCGGTGTGGCTGGCCGACCGGCCCGGATCGGTGACCATCCTGTGGCTGGGCTGGCGCGTCGACACCAGCATGCCGGTGCTGCTGGCGGCCATTGTGCTGGTGCTGGTGGCGATCAGCCTGGCCGGGCGTTTCTTGCGGTCGGCCGGTCGGGGCCTGACGGGCGTCGCGCGCCGTCGGACCGAGCGCCGCCGCCGCGCAGGATATCGGGCACTGACCCGGGGCGTGGCGGCCGTGGCCGCCGCCGATGCCGGCGAGGCCAACCGCCAGGCGCGGCGCGCCGAGGTGATCGAGGACGAGCAGCCTTTGGCCCGCCTGCTGGCGGCCGAGGCGGCGGCGGCGCGCGGCGAGAGCGCCCGCGCCCGGCGCGAGTTCGAGGCGCTGGCCGACCTCCCGGAAGCGGCGATCCTGGGCCTGCGCGGACTGTTGGGCGAAGCGCTGCGCGCCAACGACTGGCCCGAGGCCTTGGCCATCGCCGAGCGGGCGCGCCGGATCAGCCCGGGCACCCCCTGGCTGCTGCGCATCCTGTTCGAGCTGCAGGCCCGGCTCGACCGCTGGGCCGATGCCGCCGCCACGCTGGCGTTGCTGCAGCGGACGCGGTCCGAGGACGCCGCCCTGCTCGCCCGGCGCCAGGCGACGGTGGCGCTCGCGCTCGCCGCCGAATCCGCCGGGACCCAGCCCGAGGCGGCGCTGCGCCACGCCCGCGCCGCGGTTGCCAGCGCGCCCGCCTTCGTGCCCGCGGTGGCCATGGTGGCCCGGCTGGAGATCGCCGCCGGCCAGCCGCAACGGGCCCTGGCGACCATCGAAAAGGCCTGGCCTCAGACCCCCCATCCGGATCTGGCGGCGCTGTACCGCGAGGCCCTGGCCGCGGTCGATCCGCTGTCGCGGCTGAAGCGGCTGGAGCGGTTGACGTCGCTCAACCCGGCCGCGGCCGAAAGCCATGTCCTGCTCGGCGACGAGACGCTGGAGGCGCGGCTGTGGGGCGAGGCGCGCCGGCATTACGAACGGGCGCTGGCCCTGGCGCCTGATGCCGCCGCCCATGCCTGCCGGCAACTGGCGGCGATCGAGATCGCCGAGCGCGAGGATCGCGAAGCCGCCGTGGCGTGGCGGGAGCGCGCGGCGGCCATGCCGGCGCCACCCGGCTGGCGCTGCACGGCCTGCGGCACCGGCGCCGAGCGCTGGTCGCCGCGCTGTCCGCATTGCGGCGCGGTCGACCGCCTGGAGTGGCGCAACGGCGCGGCGCCGCGGCCGGCCGCCATCGAGCTGCCGGGCTCGATGCTGGCGCCGGCGCTTGATGTCGCCGCGGCCAAGGCGCGATGACCGCAACGCCTGTCCTGGTCGTCACCGGCACGCCCGAGACAGCCGACCACGACGCCGTGATGGCCGTCCTGCGTGCCTATAACGAGGCTCATGTGGGGCCGAGCGCACGGCAGGCACTGGCCGTCCTGATCAAGGACCAGGCCGGCGCGACAGTGGGCGGTCTATGGGGCTTCACGTCACGCGGCTGGCTGCACGTCGAGATGCTGGCCATCCCTGACGCGCTGCGCGGCCAGGGCTTGGGCAGCCGCCTGATGGCCGCAGCCGAGGCCGAGGCGCTGGCCCGCGGCTGCGACGCGGCGTGGCTCGACACCTTCCAGGCGCGCGGCTTCTACGAGAAGCTGGGCTACCGCGTCTTCGGCACGCTGGACCACTATCCGCGCGGCCACCAGCGCTTCTTCCTGACCAAGCCGCTTACGCCGTCCGCCGCCACAGAACGGTAGCCAGGCCCGCGCCGATCAGCAGCGAGCCGCCGGTGCGGTTGATCGCGCGCTGTACCCCCGGGTGGCGGATGCCCTGCCGGGCGGCCGAGGCCATCAGCGCATAGAGTGCGGCATTGAGCGTCGCCATCGTGACGAAGGTGGCGACCATGGCGATCTGCTGCGGCGCCAGCGGCACCGCGCCGTCCAGGAACTGCGGCAGGAACGCCACGAAGAAGAAGATGCTCTTCGGGTTGAGCGCGGTGACGGCGTAGCTGTGCAGGATCACGCGCCCGGTGCCCGCCACGGCCGGCGCCGGCGCGGCGGCGCCGAGATCGCCCACCGGCGCCCGCCACAGATTCAGGCCGAGATAGACCAGGTACGCGGCCCCCGCCCATTTCAGGACCGTGAACAGCGCCGCTGATGTCGCCAGCAGCGCGCCCAGCCCCAGCACCGAAGCGGTCATGGCCGTCAGATCGCCGAGCGCCACGCCGACCACGGTGCTGAGCCCCACGCGCCGGCCGTGGCCCAGGGCATAGGAGATGACCAGCAGCACGGTCGGGCCGGGGATCGCAAGCAGGACGGCCGCGGCTGCGGTAAAGGCCAGCCAGGTTTCAAGCGCCATCGGCGGGGCTCCCTATCGGTTCCCCGCCATCAATCCATCGGACGCGCCCAAAGGCCAGCGTCTTCAGGCCGTGCGGATCTGGGCCAGGAAGCCCGAGACCTGGGCCCGCAGCTGGTCGGACTGGACGCCCAGCGCCTCGGCGGCGGCCTTGACCTGCTCGGCGGCCGATCCGGTCTGGGCGGCACCGGCCGACACGCCGACCACGCTCTGCGACACGTCCCGGGTGCGCCGCGCCGCAGCCTGGGTGTTGCGGGTGATTTCCTGGGTCGCCGCACCCTGCTCCTCGACCGCCGCCGCGATGGCGCTGGCAACGCTGCTGACCTCGCCGATGGTGCCGGCGATCCGCTTGATGGCGTCCACGGCCTCGCGGGCCACCCCCTGGACCGCGGCGATCTGCGTGGCGATCTCGTCCGTGGCCCGTGCCGTCTGGCTGGCCAGGTTCTTGACCTCGGTGGCCACCACCGCGAAGCCCTTGCCGGCTTCGCCGGCGCGCGCGGCTTCGATCGTCGCGTTGAGCGCCAGCAGGTTGGTCTGGCTGGCGATGCTGTTGATCAGCTTGACCACCTCGCCGATGCGGCTTGCGGTCTCGGCCAGACCGTGCACGGTGCGGTCGGTGGTCCGGGTCTCGTCGACGGCTCGGGCGGCGATGGTCGCGGCATGGGCGACCTGGCGGCTGATCTCGGCAATCGAGGCGCTGAGCTCCTCGGACGCGGCCGCGACGGTCTGGACATTGGCCGACGCGTCCTCGGATCCGGCCGCGGCGGCACCGATCTGCGCCTTGGTCCGGATCGCCACTGCCGACATGTCTTCGGAGGTCTTGCGCATCTCCGCCGACGCGCCACCCAGCGCGCCGAGCGCCGCCCCCACCTGCTGCTCGAAGGCGGTGATGGAGGCGTCGACGGCCTGCTGCCGGGTCGCGGCCTGGGCATGCCGCTCGCGCTGCTCGCCCTCGATCTGCACCTTCTCGACGGCATTCTGCCGGAAGGTGGCGAGGGCCGACGCCAGGGCGCCGATCTCGTCGCGGCGGTCGGCGAACGGCGCCTCGACGGCCAAATCGCCGGCCGCGACCTGCAGCATGGCATCCCGGATCGCCTGCAGCGGCCGGACCACGCGGCGGCTGACCATGAGCAGGCTGCCCACGGCCAGCAGGGCCGCCGCCAGCAGCAGGCCAGCCTGGGTCGCCAGTGCCCACAGGGCGCCGGCATGGTCATCCGCCGCGCGCGCCTTGGCCGCGTCGAGCGCCGCGTCGGCCACGCCCTGCATGGTGTTGAGCTTGCCGATGGTGAAGGGCGACCACTGCGCGAGCGGCATCTCGGGCTTGTCGCCGGCCAGCAGGGCCGTGAACAGCCGGTCGCGGAGGGCGACGTAGTCGCGGCCGAAGAACGCGGCCTTGGCGGTCGCCATGGCGTCGACCATGGCTTGCGGCAGGGCCGTGCCGGCCGCGACGTCCTCCAGAGCGGCCCAGGTGACGGCCGCGGCGCCGGTTGCACCGTAGTAGGTGACGCGAGCCTCGGGCCCCAGCCGCCCGGCCTGCATCCCGTTCGAGATGGTCAGCGACGCTTCGCCACCGGCGTTCCGCACCGCCCAGGCGAGCTGCTTGATGGTCATGAGCTGGTCGAGCGCCGCGTCCTCGTGCTTGATCGACGCGAACAGGTGGCCGGACAACTGATCCAGGCCCTTCAGCAGGCTGGTGGTCGCGGCGCTGTAGTCGCGGGCCAGCGTCTCGCGCCGGTCAGCCTTGGGCTTGGCCAGCGCATCCCAGGATTCGGCCTGAAGCTTGGCCAGCCGGTCGACCAACTCCGACAGGGCCGGCCCCAGCGTCGCCTTCTCGGTGAACTCGACGCCGGGCAGCAAGGCCAGGACGGCGCGGGCCGCCGCGACCTCGCGCTCCCGAAGCTGCCGCAGCAAGGCCGACATGTCGGCGGACAACGGCCCGGCATCGCCGAGGCCCCGCGCCGTGATCGACCGGTCCGACCGCAAGGCGTTCATGGCCGCAAAGGCCTGGCCGGACGCGTCGGCAACGGTCTGGATCCGCGCCGTCACGCCCAGGCGCGCGCCCGCGTCCCAAGCCCGGCCGGCGAACAGCGCCATCGACAGCACCGCCAACACGGCAATCACCGACTTGAGAAACGCATTGATCGAAACCCGCGACATCGCCACCCTCCCGCGCCTGTCCTGCCAGTATTTTTACAAAAGATTAGGGCTCCGTTACCCATGCGCGCGGCGGCCTTGTCCCGGCCTCGGCCTGCGCCGATCTGTGGGGTGTCATCCGCCCTTTGGTCCGCCCATGCTCCGCTATCGTCCACAGCCCCGCTCGTCCATTCCCGGCTTCGCCGTCTGGATCCTGATCGGCCTTGCCGCATACGGGATCCTGTACGGCGTGCCGAGCTGGAGCGACCCGACCTTCTACGCCCTGGTCCTGCTGTGGCCCCTGCCCGTCATCCTGCACCTGGTGTGGTGGGCTCTGGTCGCGCTGGCAGTCGTCATCCTGGCCGGCATGCTCGCAGCCATGCTGCTGTGACGACGCGTGTCAGTCATCGAGGGCCGGCGTATCGGCACCGGCAAGGCATAGCCGACCCGCACCACGGGGGAGCGCGCGCAATCAATCATATAAATCGATCATAATGACAAGAACAATCCATTGGATTGCTAGGACTGCCAGCGCCAGCTTCAGGGCGATAGCGATCTGGAGCAGCCCTGATGAGCGTCCTGTCCACCCTGTCCCCGGCGCGGAGCCCGGTGCCGGTTCCCAGCCTTTGGCCCGGGCTCGGCTTGACCGGCCTGCTCGCGGGCGCCGCCTTGGCGCTGCACCGGCTGCCCGGCGCCGGGGCGCTCAGCCCCCTGATCCTGGCCATCGTGCTGGGCATCGCGGTTCGGGCCGCCGCCGGTGCGCCTGATTGGGCCAAACCGGGCATCGCGTTCAGCCTGCGCCGGCTGCTGCGGCTGGCGGTCATGCTGCTCGGGCTCCAGCTCACGGCCACCGACCTTGCCGCCGTCGGCGCGACAGGACTGGCGATCATCCTGGCGACCGTGGCCGCGACCTTGGCTGCGACCAAGGCGATCGGCCGCGTGCTCGGCGTCGATCGCCGGCTCGCGGAGCTGATCGCGGCCGGCACCGCGGTGTGCGGCGCATCGGCGGTGATCGCCACCAACACCGTGACCGAGGCCCGCGACGAGGATGTCGCCTATGCCATCGCCTGCGTCACGGTGTTCGGGTCGCTGTCGATGCTGATCTACCCGGCGCTGCCGGCGGTGCTGGCCCTGGATGCCCATGGCTACGGCCTCTGGGCCGGCGCCTCGATCCATGAGGTCGCGCAGGTCGTCGCCGCCGGCTTCCAGGACGGGCGCGATGCCGGCGAGTTCGCCACGATCGCCAAGCTGAGCCGCGTCATGGCCTTGGCGCCGCTGGTGATCCTGCTGGGGCTGCGGGCCCGCCGCCGCACCGACTCGACCGTCCGCCCACCGTCGCCGATGCCCTGGTTCGTGCTCGGCTTCATCGCCCTGGCGGCGGTCAACAGCCTGGTCCCGCTCCCGGCGCTGCCGAAGGCCGGGGCGGCGCAGCTGACCACAGTGCTGCTCACGCTATCGCTGGCCGCCATGGGGCTGGGGACCGACATCGGCAAGCTGCGCGCCAAGGGGCCTGCGCCGCTGCTGCTGGGAGCCCTGTCCTGGATCTTCATCGCCGGCTTCAGCCTGATGCTGATCAAGGTCGCAATCTGATATCTCTGCAGCGACCGGGCTCAACGTGAGACTCGCGGCGACGACATCCCGCCTCTATCGCAGCCCAAGCCGGCGATCATCCGATAGGCCGCCGGGGGTCACCCCCGCAGGCGCCACCGCCGGGTAGGCGCCTCAGGCGTGGCGCCTCTTGATGAAGTCCGACGCCTCGCCCTGAGTCTTCGGCAACAATTCCGCCGGCTCATCGGGATGGCTCGCCCGCGTGCGGTGATGCACGCCCAGCATGATCCCTTGCTGCAGCGGATCGAGAGGCTGCTGCGCGGGATGCGCAGCATCTGTCGGCTCAGGCAGTTTGGGCAGCGGCGGGCGCGGCAGCCGCAGCGGCGCGTCCGTGCGTGGCGCAGCCAGCGAGAACAGGTCGTCGAAGGTCGCAGCTCCTTCGTCGCGCGTCGTCAGATGGCCGCCGATTCCGAACAGCTTTCGCGCCGTCGCCATCACCGAGGTATGCTGCAGCAGCTTTGAGCAGACCGTTCCGGCCTCGATCCAGGGCGACACCAGGACAGCGCCGACTCGAAGCCCCAGTCGATCGAATGCGAACACCGGCGCATAATGCGGATCGCCCGGCTGCGGCGAGTTTTTGTTATCCGGATTGATCGCCGGGGGCGGCGGCATGTGGTCATAAAAGCCGCCGTGCTCGTCATAGACGATGACCAGCACAGAAGAATTCCAGACGGTCTCGTTTCCGCGCAGCGCCTCGTAGACGTCGGCGATCAGGTATTCGCCCCACCGCACGTCATGCGGTGCGTGCTGGCTGTTCACCATCGCGCCGTCCTTGTCGGTCAGCATCCGCGGCGAAATGAACACATAGTTTGCCAACGTCCCCTGGGCGCAATCCGCCTTGAACTCGTTCATCTTCTTAAACGGAGCGCCGGGTTTCACCAGCCGCGTGAACTCTCGCACTTCGTTGGCATCGTCCTCGTAGGTCGCCCAGGTGAATCCGGCGTCGGCGACCTGTTCATAGATCGTCTTCAGATCGAATTTCGCCGACCACGCGTTCAGAGCGCGCCCATCGGAGGTGCCCGCATGGAGATACAAGCGGTTTGGCTGGGTCGGGCCAGGCACTTCAGCATGCCATTTGTCGCAAATCGCAAACTGGTCCGCGAGTGTATTGATCACTGGCAGCTGTGCCGCCGAGAACGATTTCATCACCACGCCAAGGTCGGCCTGGCTCGGGTTGGGGACGTGGTCGGCCGCCAGCTCCACCTTGTAGGCCGCGATGAAGCCCGAGTTCTCCGGATCGCCGCCGGCGCCCTTCGACCCGTAAAGCTGCACATGGGTCTGGTTGACCGAATGGCCCGGCCCCTGGCCTACCGTAATGGCATAGGGCGCGCCCGTGCCGACCGGAAACGCCGGGTTCGACAGGCTCTCTGGTTGCCCGGGGTCGAGCAGATTGGACTCGTGTCCCTTCAGGCCATCGACGCCACTCCGGAACCCGAACAGGTGGTCGAACGAGCGGTTCTCTAGCATCAGCACGACCAGATGCCGGATCTTGGTCTGCGGCATCGCCGGTGGAGCCATATTGGACATGGGGGCCTTTTCCCTCGATCCAGTCGCGAGCCGCGGGCGTCATGCTGGACACCCCCCGCTGGTGATGGAGAGCGTATGGCGGGAATAATGACAATTGCAATCTCGTATTTGGATCGGTTATGGCGCTGATGCCCTTCAAGTTAGTAGATCTCCACCTTGCAGCACGTTGACCGCAGGATCGAGGTGGAACCTATTCGGAGGTTGGTCGGAGCAGGACCTCCCCCGCAGCGCGGAAACGAGCTCCGACACCGAGGAGCCCGCCATGGACCGGCCTGGGATGACGCTGGAGCAGTTGCGGATCTTCGTTGCCGTCGCCGAGCGGGAACACATGACGCGCGCCGCCGATGCGCTCGGCCTGACCCAATCGGCGGTCAGCGCCGCCATCGCGGCGCTGGAGGCCAGCTACGCGACCCCGCTGTTCCATCGCGTCGGCCGGCGCATCGAGCTGACCGACGGCGGCCGGATGTTCCTGGGCGAGGCCCGCGGCGTCCTGGCCCGGGCCCGCGCCGCCGAACTGGCGCTGGCCGAGCTCGGGGGCCTGCGCCGCGGCACCCTGTCGGTCCATGCCAGCCAGACCATCGCCAGCTATTGGCTACCCGGCCGGCTGGTGGCGTTCCGCCGGACCTATCCGGAGGTCGCCGTGCGCATGGCGATCGGCAACACCGCCGAGGTCGCGCATGCCGTGCTCGAGGGAACGGCGGAGCTGGGCTTCGTCGAAGGTACGGTCGACGTCGCCGCGCTGGCGGTCGAGCCCGTCGGCCAGGACCGCCTGGTCCTGGTGGTCGCGCCCCGGCACCCCTGGGCCGGTGGCGACAGGCTGGCGCCGGAGGCGCTACCAAACTCTGCCTGGGTCCTGCGCGAGGTCGGCTCCGGAACGCGGTCGGCCTTCGAAGCTGCGCTCGCGGCCCTGGGACTGGCGATCGGCCAGCTCCCGATCGCCCTGGAGCTGCCGTCCAACGAGGCCGTCCGCCACGCCGTCGAGGCGGGTGCCGGTGCGACCGTGACCTCCGAGCTGGTGGCGGCGGCCGGCCTGCGCTCCGGAACCCTGGTCCAGGTGCCGATCGCGTTGCCGGAGCGGCCGTTTTTCGTGCTGCGCCACCGCGAACGCTATTTCAGCCGCGCCGCGCGGGCCCTGCTGGAGCTGGCCTACGCCGGCGATCCGCCGACGGGCGGATAATATTGCGGCGCTTCGCGCCGGTCGAACATGCCGTAGTCCCGGATGACCCGCACCTGCCGGTGGCGGGACGCGGCGGGGCGCCAGCCGCCGGCCGCTCCGGCATCGGCCCACGACGCCAGCAGCAGCAGCTTTCCGGGATTGTAGATGCTCTCGTAGGCCTCGTGGTCGACGACGCCCGGGGATGCGGCCGGCAGGGCCAGGCGGGCGGGATCGGTGCCGGCTGCCAGCTCGGTGATCGTGATCGCCCTCGCCCCCACCTCGGTGGCGTCCAGGCGCTGATCGACCGGACGCAGCCCAGGCGGCGGCGCCGTGTCGACCGTCACCTCGCCGATCCGGATGCGGTAATCCTGGAACACCTCGAAGCGGCCGCGCTCCTGCACGGCGTGATGCTCGGCATGGGTACGCCAGCGCACCACGGATTTCTCGTCGCGCCAGGTCGACAGCGACAGGATCCGGCCGTCCGTGCGCCGGCTGCGGTAACGCTCGTTGTCCAGGAAGCCGTCGATCGCTTCCAGCCTCGGCTTCAGGGACTTCGCCAGGTCCAGATAGTCGTCGAAGCGCTCGGGCTTCGGCTGGACTTCGAAGATCACCACGAACATGGCATCACCCTCCCGATCGATCATCGCCGGTCCGTACTTTGGCCCACCGGTACGGAGGCAACGGACCGAAATCGACGGCCAATGCTTCGGCCGGGCTCGAAGCGTGGCGGCGTCAACAACGGAGACGGCGAGGTGGTGGGGCCATATTTCGAACATTCTGGAATCATCGATTGACTCTCCCTTCGCTCGACGCCATCCTTCTTCCATGAACATCGAACAAGCGGCCAAGCAGCTTGAGGCCCTGGGCAACCCGACCCGGCTGAAGGTCTATCGGGCGCTCGTGCGTGCCGGCGATCCCGGCCTGCCGGTGGGTCGCCTGCAGGAGCGGATCGGCATCGCGGCCTCGACCTTGTCGCACCACCTGCACCGGTTGATCCTGACCGGCCTGGTCACCCAGGAGCGCCAGGCGACAACGCTGATCTGCCGGGCCAACTACCCCATCATGAACAGCCTGCTCGGCTTCCTGGCCGATCAATGCTGCGCGGATGCCAAGGGCGCCGACGGCGAGGCCGCCGCGTGACCATGAGCGATCTCGAGAGATTGCCGATTGCGATCATCGGTGCTGGGCCGGTTGGCTTGGCCGCCGCCGCCCATGTGGTGGCGCGCGGTGCGGTGCCCCTGGTTCTGGAGGCCGGCGAGGCCGTCGGCGCTTCGGTCCGTCACTGGGCCCATGTGGAGTTGTTCACCCCTTGGCGCTTCGCCATCGACCCGGCGGCGCGGTCCCTGGTCGAGGCGGCCGGCTGGGCGGCGCCGGATCCCGCTATCAGGCCAACCGGCGGCGAGCTGGTCAGCCGCTACCTTGAGCCGCTGGCAGCGCTCCCGGCGCTGGCACCGCACATCCGCCTGAGCATCCGGGTGACCGCCGTTGGCCGCCAAGGCGTCGACAAGGTCAAGACCCAAGGCCGGAGCGAGCGGCCCTTCCTGTTGCAGGTCGAACATGGCGACGGCCGCGACGAACAGCTGCTCGCCCGCGCGGTGATCGATGCGTCGGGGACCTGGACGACGCCAAACCCGGCTGGCGCGAGCGGCCTCCCGGCCTCCGGCGAGCGCGCTGCGGCCAAGTTCATCGCCTACGGCATCCCGGATGTGCTCGGTTCCGAGCGTTCGGCCTATGCGGGCCGCCGGGTTGCCGTCGTGGGCAGCGGCCACTCGGCATTCAACGCGCTGCTGGATCTGGCCGAACTCGCGCAGTCCTCGCCGGGAATGCGGATCACTTGGATCCTGCGCAAGCCCAGCCCCGAGCCGGCCTATGGAGGCGAGGGCGCCGACGCGCTGCCTGCGCGCGGGGCGTTGGGCCAAGGGCTGCGCGGTCTGGTCGAGGCGGGCCGGATCGATGTCGCAACCGGCTTCCGGCTCGCTCGGATCGCGGCAGGATCCGAAGGCGTGGCGCTGGTCGCCGAGGACGGCCGCGTCGTCAGCGTCGACCGGGTCGTCGTCGCCACGGGTTTCCGCCCGGATTTGTCGATCCTGCGGGAGCTGCGGCTGTCGCTCGACCCCTGGCTGGATTGCCCGACGGCGCTGGGTCCGCTGATCGACCCCAATCTCCACAGCTGCGGGACGGTCCGGCCGCATGGCGCCGCGGAGCTGAGCCATCCGGAAGCCGGGTTCTTCATCGCCGGCATAAAGAGCTACGGCCGCGCGCCGACGTTTCTGCTCGCCACCGGCCACGAACAGGTCCGGTCTATCGTCGCCACGCTGCTTGGCGACGACGAAGCGGCTGCGCGCGTCGAACTGGCCCTGCCGGAGACCGGCGTCTGCAGTGTCACCCCGGCTGCGCGCCCCGAACGCGCCTGCTGCGGCAGCCCGGCCCCGGCTGATGTCGATGCCTGCTGCGTCACGGATGCCGAGGCCAAGGCCGAGGGGGAAGCCGGCTGTGGCTGCGGCCCCGGCGCGTGACCGGCGACGCAGCCGCGGTGCGGGCGGGCGGCATCGCCCCCGACCGCCGCGTCGTCATCACGGCGCTGGGGATCACGCAGATCCTGGCCTGGGGCTCGTCCTATTACCTGCCCGCGGTGCTGGCCATGCCGAGCCTGATGGTCATGGCCGCCGCGCCGTCGATCGGCTCGCTTCTGATGGGCTGGCGGGGCCCGGGCGGGGCGCTAGGCTGGATCTGCGCCGCCGCCCTGGCCAACCTGCTGCTGGCGCTCACCCTGCTGGCCTGCGTCCGGCGGGTAACGAAAGGGTCTCCATGACGGGATTGACCGCAAGGGCTGCAACCGCAGCCGACATCGAGGCGATCTGCCGGATCTATAACCAGGGCATCGAGGACCGCGTCGGAACGTTCGAGACGACGCTGCGCCGGCCGGGCGACATCGCCCCATGGCTCGACCGCGGCTATCCGCTGGTGGTGGTCGACGACCCCGATGCCGGGATCGTCGCCTGGGCGGCGGCGTCGGCCTATCGGGCGCGGCCCCACTATGCCGGGGTCGGCGAGTTTTCGGTCTACGTCGCGCGCGAGCACCGCGGCCGCGGCGCCGGTCGTCTGGCCATGGACGCGCTGATTGCGGCGTCGGAGGCCCTGGGCCTTTGGAAGCTGCTGTCGCGCATCTTCGTCGAAAATGCGGCGAGCCGAGCGCTGATGCGCAGCGTCGGCTTCCGCGAAGTCGGCATCTATGAGCGGCACGGCCAGCTCGACGGCCGATGGCGCGACTGCGTCATCGTCGAGCGCCTATTGGAAAAGGCGCTGCGGTAGCAGCCAATCGTCACCGATGGGCGCGCAGCCGCTCCAGCCCGGCTTCCAGGTCGGCGATCAGGTCGGCCGGATCCTCCAGGCCGATATGGAAGCGGCACACCGGACCGGCGAAGCGGCCGCTGCCGGCGGTGCGGGTCATGAAGCCGGTGGTCGGCAGCGCCAGGCTCTCGAAGCCGCCCCACGAGGCACCGATGCCGAACAGCTCCAGGCCTTCGATCATGGCGTGGGTTGCCGCCACGCTGTAGGCCGGCTGGAACTCCACCGAGAACAGGCTGCAGGCGCCGTCATAGTCGCGGGCCCAGATCGCATGACCCGGGGCGCCCGGCAGCGCCGGGTGCAGCACCTGCGCCACCTCGGGCCGGCCGGCGAACCAGCGCGCCACGGCCAGGCCCGACTCCATCTGGCGCTCCAGCCGCACCGCCAGGGTGCGCGCGCCGCGCAGCGCCAGCCAGCAGTCGTCGGGGCTGGCATATTGGCCCAGCGCCATGGCCGCGGTCCGGACCCGCGCCCATTCGGCCTCGTCCGCGGTGACGACGGCACCCAGCAGCAGGTCGGAGTGGCCGCCGACATATTTGGTCAAGGCCTGGATGGAGGCGTCGACGCCATGCCGGAACGGCTGGAACATGTGGATGCCCCAGGTGTTATCCATCAACAGCTTGGCGCCATGGGCATGGGCGGCACGGGCGAGCGCCGGCACGTCCTGCATCTCCATGGTGTGGCTGCCGGGGCTCTCGGCATAGACCACGGTCGTGTTGGGGCGCAGCAGACCGGCGATCCCCGCCTCGTCCAGGCACGGATCGTAATAGGTCGTCTCGATGCCCAGGTCGCGCAGCATCGTATCGCAGAATACGCGGCTCGGGCCGTACACGCTGTCGGGCACGAGGCAATGGTCGCCCGCCTTGAGATAGGCGAACAGCGCCGTGGTCACCGCCGCCAGCCCGGACGACACGATCTGGCAGCGGGTGCCGCCTTCGATCTCGGCGACCACGTCCTCCAGCGCGTGATGGGTCTCGGTGCCCATGATGCCGTAGATCAGGGCCTGGTCCAGGCGGCGACGGGCGGCATCGAGGCGGGCGGCGACGGTCGGCTGCAGGACGGTCGAGCCGCGCTGCAGCGGCGGATTGACCAGGCCCGGACCGTGCGCCGAGGGGCGCCCCCGATGGCTCATCCGCGTTGCGAAGCTGCGGGCTCGTCCTTGATGGTCTGCCATCCTGCCGTCTCCTGCCGGGTCGTGGACCCACAGTGAATCAAGGTCGGCGGCCGGCCGCTACGCCTTTTCACGTGTAACCCGCGGGCGGCCCCGCGCGAACCGGTCTCCCTTCGGAGTTCTACAGGATAGGATGCCTATGCAATTCGATTCGATCGCGGCCAGCTGGTCGCCTCGCCTTCTCAGCCTGCTGCGGATCATGGCCGGCCTGCTGCTGATGCAATTCGGCATGGCCAAGCTGCTGGGGTTCCCGAACGTTCCCAGCTTCGCGCATGTGACGCTGTTCTCGCTGATCGGCGCCGCCGGCACCATCGAGCTGGTCGGCGGCGCGCTGCTGACGCTGGGCCTGTTCGCTCGGCCGGTCGCCTTCGTCCTGTCCGGCGAAATGGCCTTCGCCTACTTCCTTGGCCATTTCCCGAAAGGCTTCATCCCCCTGGTCAACGGCGGCACCCTGGCGGTGCTGTTCTGCTTCGCCTTCCTGTACCTGTCGGCGGCCGGCCCGGGTCCCTGGAGCCTGGACGCCACGCGCCGCGCGGCCTAGCGGCGAGGCTTGCCGCCTCAGGCGGCAGCCAACCGCTCGTTCATGGCGCGCAGGCGGGCCGAGATCACGCGCATCACGCGGATCGCGAAATAGGGCGTCTGCCGGGTCATGTCGAGGAACCGGCGCTGGTCGATCGGGATCACCACCGCATCGGTCAGCGCCGTCACGGTTGCGCTGCGCGGCGCCTTCTCGATGATCGCCATCTCGCCGACGATGTCGCCGAGATCCGCCGCCTCCAGGTCGTGGCGCTCGTCCTCGATCTTCAGCGTGCCTGATTTGACGACATACATGACCTCGCCGGCATCGCCCTTCCGGAACAGCACCTCGCCCGCGGTCAGGGCCACCACCGGGACGTTGCCGTCGATCAGCCGCAGGATTCCGACATCATCGTGCATCGCAAGGCCCTCCTCGCATCGCCCCGCCTTCTATCGATTTTTATCTAAATATGGCTCAACTGCACGGCCCACGCCAGCCTTCCGCCGGCAATTAAGGCAGATATCGGCTAACCGCCGCTTAACGGCGGCCGATCAGCCGCGGCGGTCCTCGTCGGCGACCCAGTGGGCCTCGCTGTCGCGCCGGCTGCGGTCGCTGTAGAACACCAGCGCCATCAGGCCGGTGCCCAGCGCCGAGGTCACGACCACGCCCAGGGTGACGGCGATCCAGCCATGCAGGTCGAAGCCGATGTCGTCGAACATCCCGGTCGCCCAGATCATGCCGCCGACGAACAGGATCAGGACGAGATTGGTCAGCCCGAAGATCAGGCCATAGCGCGCTCCGGTGCCGGACGACGATGCTTGCATGGCGCTGCTCCTGTCTGTGATCCATACAATCATGGCCATTCCTACATGCAATGACCAAGTGTATGTAAGGTAGGCACGAGACCGGCACGGAGCAAGCCCGTTGCCGCCGCGGCACGGGCCCCCTATGTGTCGGACATGGATCTGATCGAGCGCAAATCGGTGAAGCTGCTGGCCCTCAGCCAGCGCTTGCTGGCCGACATCGTGGCCGAGACGCTGTGCGACCAGCCGCAGAAGGCGCTGATCCGCCACATGCTCGGCGAACTGCAGGAGCAGCTCGCCGAGTTCGCCGACGCCTATTTCGACGACGCGCCGGCCGCGCCAGGCTGAGGCGGCGGCGCGAACGCCGTGCGGCGCTCGATCGCCAGGACGTCGGCCGGCCGGGGAAACGGATCGGGGGCCGGCTCGCCCGGCTGCCGCGGCCGGCCGATCGCCTGGAAGAAGTCCTCCAGCCCGTTGGGCGTGATCACCCACACGAAGGTCAGGTCGTCGCTGCCGGTATTCACGAATTTGTGGCGGCGGTTGCGGCCCAGGAACAGGGTGGTGCCTGATGCCATCGGGTGCTCGACGCCGTCGACCACCGCGACGCCGCGGCCGGCGATCACATGGATCACTTCCTCGTGGCGGTCATGGGCGTGCTCGCGGACGAAGCCGCCGGGGGCCACGGTCTGCGTGCCCATGGCCAAGGGATGCTCCATCGCCACCAGCCCGGGCGCCACGCGGACGGTGACATGGCCGTTGGCCGGCTCGGGCTGCCAATAGCCGGGGCCGTCGTCGGGGCCGAGGACCAGCAGGCCGCCGGCTGCCGGTGCGCTGTCGTGACTGTCGGGCATGCTCGGCCTCCTCCCATTGCATTGTCGCGACGCGGATTTTTCCACGAAGACAGGGACGCCATCTACGTTGGGCGCGCGCCGGCGGACAACAGCCGCCGTGACAAACGCGGCCGGATATGCTGTGAGGAGCCGCAAACGCATCCCGCCCGCACGGACCGCTCCGATCGACCATGACCGCTGACATGAGCCCGAACCGCGCCGCGTTCGCGCCGGCGCGCGCTGCCGGGCCAAGCGCCCTCGTGCGCGCCGGCCGGCGATCGCGCCGCACGCCGCCCGCGACGATCCTGGTCTACATCAGCAGCGGCGACGACAACGCCCTGGGCGAAAACATCATCAAGCTGCCGCTGCTCCGGGGCTTGCGCGCCGCCTGGCCCAGCGCCCATATCGCCTGGGCCGGCGGCCTCGGGCCGATCCAGTTCGCCGGACCGCTGAAGCCGCTGGCCGACGGTTATATCGACGAGCTGGTCGCCGTGCGGATCGGCGAGGACCGGTGGGCGCCCCTGCGGGCCCATCCCCTGCCCGGCCGCCGCTTCGACCTGATCGTCGATGCCCAGCGCCTGGCGCGGCGGACCCTGGCGCTCCGGCGCATCCCGCACCGCCGTCTGGTCTCGGGCGCCTGGCGCTTCTGGCTGTCCGACGGCCGGCCAACGCGCGAGCATCCGCGCACCCGGCGGTTGGTCGAGAAGCTGCTGGCGGTGCTGTCCGCGGCGGTCGGCGGGCCGGTGCAGGTGCCGCATGTCCACCCGTTGCCCGATGCCTGGCAGGCCGCCGCAGCGGCGATCCTGCCGCCCGGGCCGACCTATGTCGGCTTCGCCCCCGGGGCCGGGCGACGCGACACCGGCAAATGCTGGCCGCTGGCAGGCTATATCGCGGCGGCCGAAGCCCAGGCCGCCCAGGGCCGAGTGCCGGTGTTCTTTCTGGGACCGGTCGAGTCCGCCTGGCAGACCGAGCTGCGCCAGCGTTTCCCCAGTGCCATGTTCCCGGACTGCGCGCTCGAGGCGCCGCCGGGCGGGATCGGCGGCCCGGCGCTGACCATCGCCCTCGCCGGACGGCTGGCAGCCGCGGTGGCCAACTGCTCGGGCACCGGGCATATGCTGGCCGCCGGCGGCGCGCCGATGGTCTCGCTGTTCGGACCGACCAATCCGGCAAAGTACGCACCTTATACGCCTGACCTGACCGTCCTGGCCGCCCAGTCCTACGGCGATGGCGGGATCGACCGGATTCCCGCTGTCGACGTCATCGCCGCCCTCGACCGCCGCATCGCGGCGGGCCGTTCCGTTCCCTAGGTCCCGCGCCCATGCCTCTGTCCCTCAAGAGCTTCGACAACACGCTCGGCACCGGCGACGCGCTGTTCAAGGCGCTGGGCCATCCGATCGCGGCCGCCGCGGCGCCGGCGCTGCTGGAGGCCTTGCGCCGAGCCGGCCCGATCGCCGTGTTCGACCCCGACGGCGCGTTCGCCACCTTCGCGGAGCTCTATGACCTGGCCGGCATCGACATTGCCGTCCGACTGGTCCAGCGGGTCGAGCAGCTCGACGGTGCGGCGAGCCGATGGCCGGCGGCGCCGGTGCCGGCGCTGGGCCAGACGGCGTGCCGCACGCTGTTCGTGGCGAGCTTCGAGCCCGACATCGCGCTGCGCAGCTGCCGACCGTTCCTGCCGGTCGGCATGGCGGTCCATTCCTTCGCCGCCCTGCGCCTGCCGGACCGGATGCTGTCGAACCGGCGGCGCTACTTGGACCCCATCAACTTCGCCACCAATGTCTGCCTGTTCCGGGCCGGTGGCGGGCGGCGCAGCGTGCTGCGCAGTCACGACTATTGGAGCGGCTACGGCGCGGTCGAGCCAGCCCTGTGGCTGTGCCTGTTCGACGGCGACGGCCGTCGCCTGGCGGACTGGGAACAGGCCCTGGAGCCGGGGCGACCGATCGCGCTGGATGCCGAGGACATCCGGGCCCGCTTCGGCCTGCCGCCGTTCTACGGCTCGTTGTTCGTCCATGCGCTGCGGGTCGCGGGGCACGATCTGATCAAATATGTGCTGGACGACCGCGACACCGAGAACCGCGCCCCGGCGATCACCCACGACGCCAACAGCTGGCCGGCGGACTTCTATGCCGGACTGCCGGCGCCGGGGCCCGGCGAGCGGATCCTGCTGTGGCTGCAGAACAGCCATCCCGCGCCGATTCCCGCCGGCGCGCTGGCGCTGCGCCGGATGGGCAGCAGCGAGACCCGGGCGATCCCGGCGGCGGTGGCCCCCTACGGTACGGTCGCGGTCGATGTCGGCGCGCTATTCCCGGATCTGGCCTGGCCGGACCAGCTGGAGCTGATCGCCGGCCGCCATGTGGTGCGGCCGCGCTACGAAACCCTGCGGTCGGGCGGCCGGGTCACGCTCAACCACCTCAATGTCGAGCGCACCGACCTCAGGCCCGATCCGGCCATCGCCGGCCTTGGCCGCTGGTTCGGCAAGGGCTTCCTCCTGCCGGCCCCGGTCCTGCCCGCCGACCGCTGGGAGACCCTGCTGCTGCCGACGCCCATGGCGACCGAGCAGCAGCGCCAGGCGCTGACGCTGACCGTCTACGATGCCGACGGCGGGCAAATCGTCACCCGCCCCCTGGGCATGCTCGCGCGCGACCACCGCACCGCCGTCGCCGTGGACAGCTTGCTGCCGTCGGGGTTCGCGGGCGGCCACCTGGAGCTGACCTACGACTTCGCGGCCGGCACGCCCGCCGACGGCTGGCTCCATGCCCTGTTCCGCTATGTCAGGCGCGACGGCGGCGCGGTCGCCGATACCAGCTTCGGCGCCCATGTCTTCAATACCGCCATGGTCTGGCGGGGCGAACCACAGTCCTATCACGGCCGCCCGCCCGGACTGTCGACCCGGCTCTTCCTGAGGCTGGCCCCGACGCCGGCCGAGACGGTGGCGGTGCTGATCTACCCGGTTTCGGCCGCGTGGCTGCCGCGCTCGGACACCAAGCTGTCGCTGTTCGGCAGCCAGGGCGAGGCGATCGCCGAGCGGCAGCTGGCGATCCCGGCCAGCGGCTCGCGGCTGGTCGAGGTCGGCCGGCTGTTCGGGCCGGAGGCCATCGCCGCCGCCGGCCCGCGCGGCTATGTCATGGTCCGCGACACCACCTGCCGCTTGTTCGGCTATCACGGCGAAGTCGGGCCCAGCGGCGGCTTCTGCCTGGATCACATGTTCGGGTTCTGAGGCAGCCGGGCGCCCAGGCGGGCCCGGATCTCGGCCGCGGCCGATCCGGTCACGTCCATGGCCGGATAGGCCCATGGCGCCTCCAGCCGGCCCGCGAAGGGGCGGGTCACGCCCAACCGGGCCATGCGATCCAGGAACACGGCGTTCCGGCCGCCACCGCCCGGCATGTCGACCACGTAGATGGGCCGGCCCGTAAACGCGGCCTCGGAGATCATCGACACCGAATCCGGGGTGGCGACCACCGCATCCGCCAGCGCCAGGTAAGCGAAATAGGGATTGTCGCCGGTGCCCGTCCATAGCGCCGCCGGCTTGCCGGTCAGCGCCCGCTGCAGCGCCGCCACCACGACGCCCGGGGTCCGCCGCGAGGTCGTGACCATCAACCCGGCGCCGTGCCGCTCGACCAAGCCGGCGAGCTGGGCGGCCAACGCCTCGGCGCGCGGCTCGTCGAACCGGTAGCGCGGAGTCGAACCGCCGATCAGCACCGCCACACGCGGGCGCGGCAGCCCCTCCAGCGCCGCCCCGAACCGCGCGGCCGCCGCCTCCAGCCGCGCCCGGGTCACCCGGTGCGGCGCGCCCTCGGTCACGACGACGTTGGGGCCGGACAGGCCATCATGGGCCGGCGCCACCACCAAGTCGAAGCGCGCGGGATCCATCACCGGGTTCTGGACCGCGATCGCGATCGTCCGCCCGGCGCTGCGCCGCCGGATCTCGGCAACCGGCGCAAAGGCCCGGCGGCCGCAGACGATGATCACATCAGGCCAGGGCGGCGCCAACGAATCGGCGCCGGCGCGCTGCGCGGCCAGCGGCCAGGGCCACCAGCGCGCCGGCAACCAGCGCCACGGCACGCGCACGTCCATCACCTTCTGCGCCACGTCGAGGCCCAGGGCCTCGGCCAAGCCGAGGCACTGGTTGACGATGCCCACCTTGCCGTCGGTGACGAGCCAGCCCGTCGGCGCCCCCGTTCCTGCCATGCCGCCTCCGGATGTCGCGCAAGCCGTGCGGCTTTACAGGCGGACCGGGGCAAAGTCACGCCCCGGGGGCAGTTGCCCGAGGCAGCGGACGGGACGAAGATCGGGGGAGACAAGGCCTGCCATGGTGCCAGGGTGATGCGCTTCGGCTCGACTGCGGCCCTGATCGTCGCGCTGAGCCTGGCCGGCCCCGCCATGGCGGAGCCGGTCCGGTTCTGCTTCGCCCGCTATCCGCCCTTTACCGACGTCGGCGCCGACGAGCAGCCGGCGGGACTGTCGATCGACGCGCTCCGCGACGCCGCCCGGCGCGTCGGCGACGACCCACGGTTCGAGCCCCTGCCCTGGGCGCGCTGCCTGGAGCTGGTCAGGACCGGTCTGCTCGACGCCGCTGTCGACAGCGCCGCCGACCGCGCCGGCTACGCCATCGGCCGCCATCCCACGACCTTGACCACCCTGGCCTTCTTCGTCAGCACCGCCAGCCCGCTGCACCGGTTCCAGGGCCTGCCCTCGCTGGACGGCCTCCGCGTCGGCCTGGCCCGCGACTACGCCTACACGCCCGAGATCACGCGCTATGACGGGTTCGTGGCCGATCGCAGCGCCGGCGACGATCTGGGGCTGGCCCGCCTCCTGGCCGGCGGCCGGGTCGACGCCGTGCTGTCCGACCTGGCGCTGATGTCCGACCTCGCCCGCAGTCACGGTTTTGCGTTCCGGGCGCTCGAGCCCGTGTACAGCGTGACGCCGCTGTACCCGGCCTTCAGCCTCACCCGGCGCGCGATGGCGGCGCACTTCGACTCGGCGATCGCGGCCATGCTCCAGGACGGTACCCTCGATCGCCTCTATCGCGCGGCCATCGGCGTCAGCTTCGGCGACTTGCTGGGCCGCATGCCGCACACGGATCCGGTTACAGGATCGGCACCAGAAGGTCGGTGATAAGCTCGGCCGGCGGCGTCGACATCGGGCTGTTACGGTAGATCTCCATCGCGGGCCGTCCGCCATCCGGCGCATGGCCGCTGGTCGGCAGCCACTCGCAATAGAGACGCCGGAACGTCGTCTCCATCTGGCTATAGGGCCCGAGCAGTCGGTGCTCGGCCCACCGACCGGCCGGAACCGCCAGCGCTTCGGCTGGACCATCGGGCTCGACCACCGGGTCGAACACCACGCCGGCATAGTAGCGGGCATTGGGGTCGTTCCGCAGGTCGCCGTAGCACAACCCCACGCTCAACTTGACGCGCGGGTTCAGGCTACGCTGTCCGATCCATTGCCACAGTGCCGCAAATGTCCCCGGAATGGCGGCGATCGGGCCGTGGTGTCGGACACCCACAACAGCGAACGCCTCGTGCTCGACGAGCCGGACATCCATCACATATCTCCTTGCCTCGAGAAGACGCCCGAGCGAATGCCCGGCGCTACGGTACGACGATGATCGCTGGCCGATCCCGACATCCCGTCATCGAATCGGCATCAGCTCGATGAGGCGGAGCACACGGTCGACGCGCCTGAGATCGTCGGCGCGGGTCAGCGGCTTCGTGGGCTGGGGCAACGCCGGGCGCCGGGCGCCCTGCGTTGCCGGGACTCAGCGTCCACGCCGGCGTTTGGCGAACTGGTCGAAGGCGACGGCCAGCACGATGATCACGCCGATCACGATCTGCTGGATGTACGATGAGATGTTCAGCAGCACCAGCCCGTTGATGAGCACGCCGATCAGGATCGACCCGATCACAGTACCGAAGACGGTCCCCGTGCCGCCGAACAGGCTGGTGCCGCCGATCACCACCGAGGCGATCACGGTCAACTCGTACCCGGTGCCGGCCACGGCCTCGGCCGAGTTGAGCCGCGCCGACAGGACGAAGCCGGTCAGGCCGGTCACGGCGCCGATGATGACATAGACCGACTGCAGCACCCGACGGACGTCGACGCCGGCCAGCCGTGCCGCTTCGGAATTGCCGCCGACGGCGTAGACCCGGCGACCGTAGCGGGTGTAGCGCAGCACGACATGGGCCGCCGCGGCCACCGCCAGGAACAGGATCACCGGGACAGGCACCTGGCCGATGCGGCCCTGGCCCCACCAGACATAGCCCGGCGGAAAGCCGCTGATCGGCCCGCCGCCGGCGATCAGCAGGGCGGCGCCGCGGAACGCCGACAAGCCGCCCAGCGTGACCACGAAGGGCGGCACCTTCAGTCGCGTGATGCCCAGCCCCTGGATCCAGCCGCAGGCGGCGCCGACCGCGATGGCGGCGGCCATCGCGGCCAGCCAGCCATAGCCGGCTGCCTGTCCCGCCCCGGCGGTGAACCGGTTCTCGATCCCGCCCTTCGCCACCATGGCGGCCACCAGGCCGGTCAACGCCACCACCGAGCCCACCGACAAGTCGATCCCGGCGGTCAGGATGACGAAGGTCATGCCGACCGCGATCAGCCCGGTGATCGAGATCTGGCGCATCACGTTGAACAGATTGAGCGGGGTCAGGAAGCGCGGCTCGGCGACGGCGAAGGCGATCATCAGCGCGACCAGGAACACGACCGGGGCGAAGCGCCCGAGCCAAGCCAGGGCGGCCCGTGCCGGCGGTGGTACGATCCCGGAGGACCGGTTCTGGATCAGGTCGGCCATGGTTTCCCTCTCAG
>CAZEFK010000002.1:0-80880 GCA_964511405.1 uncultured Comamonadaceae bacterium
CCGGCCGCCGCGCCGGGCTGCCGCCGCAGCGCCCGCAGCGACGGGCCGACGCCGCAGCGCAGCGCGAACTTGAGCAGCGTCGGCACCCGCGCCGGCCCGGCCAGGCCGATGCGCACCGGCAGGCCGGGCGGCGCCCGGTCCAGCCAGGCCAGGATCGGCGCGGCGTCGAAGCAGAACTGGGTCACGGCCCACATCTCGGCCCCGGACGCCCGGGCCCATGCCCATTTCGACGCCAGCGCGGCGTCGAGATCGGCAGCCGCGATCCGCGGGCTGCCCTCGGGATACGCCGCGACGCCGATCCGGCGGATGCCGGCGGATGCCGGCACGCCGGCGCGCAGGAGGTCGAGACTGGCGGCGAACGGCCCTTGCGGCCGGTCGAGATCGCCTGCCACCACCAGCACCGCCGCGACACCGGCGTCGCCGGCCAGGCGGTCGAACAGGTCCCGTGCAGTGTCACGGGTCAGCGCCCGGGCCGCGACATGGGGCACCGGCCGGAACCCGGCGCGGGCCAGCGCCGCCGCCGCCGCGACCAGGGCCGCGGGCGCATCGCCCGGCAGATGGGTGATGTAGACCTCGGTGCCCGGCGGCGCCCGGCCGGCCAGGACCGCCGCCGCGTCGGACTGGCGCGCCGAGACTTCGATCGACCAGCCGGCCGCCTTGTCCACGCCTAATCCCGCCGGCGCGAGATGACGTAGGACTCGTCGTTGAACCACAGGCCGCCATTGGCCTGCAGCACCTGCCGGGTCGCCTCCAGATAGCGGCCGTCCTTGACCGCCTCGGACAGCCGGTCGTCCTCGACCTGGGCGACATAGATGGCGGCGTTCCAGGCGGCAAACAGGGTCGAGGTGCCGATCGGGCCGCTGACCTCGGCCGGCAACGCATGCATGTGATAGCGGAACACCGAACGCTGGTCCGAATAGGCGTTGAAGTTGAGGTCGCGGGAGGCTGGGCCCAGCGCCTGCTTGACCGCGCGCAGGATGGTGTGGCGGTCGCTGCGGAACGGGGCGTCGCCCGGCCAGATCCGCCGGATGATGTCCATGCCCGGATCGCGGCCGCAGGAGTGGATCGCCAGCAGCCGGCCGCCCGGCCCCAGCGCCCGGGCCAGCGGCGCGATCACCTTGTGCGCCTTGAACTCGGCCGAGGCGCGGGCGCGGTACGGCTGCGACGCCATCACCAGGTCGAAGCCGGCCTCGACCCGGCCGCGCCGCGGGATGATGGGATCGAGCAGGAAGCGGTGGTCGTCGCGGTAGAGCACCAGCACGACCGGCCGCTCATAAACCGGGTTGCCGGTCGCCGGGCTGACCCGCGCCGTCCAGTTGGCGGCCAGGAACGGCTGCAGCTGCTCGGTGATCTGGGCCTCGAAGGCGAAGGCCGAGTTGCCGGTCAGCGCCAGCTCGTGCCAGACCAGGCTGTTGGCCGCGGTCAGCGAGCGCACGGTCAGCCAGGGCGCCTCCGCGTAGTAAAGGTTGGTCAGCACCAGCACGGTCGCCGGATGCTCGACGAAGCGGTCGGGCATCTTCTCCAGGCTGAGCCGCACGTCCTCGAGGCTGATCTCCTTGCCCACGGCATAGAACGGCATCGTCGGAAAGCGATCGTGGAGCGCCCGCAGCACCCGCGCCAGGACCGTGCCGTCGCCCATGCCGGCGTCGAACAGCCGGACCGCCGGCGGCCGCGGATGCAGGTTGGCCAGCTCCAGCGCGACCCGCTGCGCGGTCACCCACTTCTCGCTGCAGGTGTTGACGAACAGCAGGTATTTCTGGCGGTTGTCGAAGAAGCGGAAATTGCGCTGCGGGTCCTGGGGCGGCAGGGTGGCCGGCAGCGGCGCCGCCGGAACCGCCGCCGGTTCGGCGGCCGGAACAGCAGGGTTGGCCGCCATGAAGGCGCGGATCCGCTCGACCGTGGCCGTGGTCACCCGGCCGCCGTCGCGCAGCCGCGCCACCAGCTTGCCGTCGTTCACCGCCAGCCGGCCGAAGGTCGACTCCGCCAGCCCGGCATCCCTGCAATAGTCGCCGACTTCGTTGAGGATCCCGTCGACCGTCGCCGTCATCGCCGCGCCTCCCGCGGGATCGACGATGGGCCTTGCCCCAAGCATGTCAACCACAAAGCGTGCCCACCGTCATAGTGGGCCATCTCCCACCAGAGCCTTCGCGCGGCCGTCATAATTCTGCAATGCAAATGACGCAGCACTGTGCAAAGTAGCGGCGACCGCGCCAGGCCATGAGGGGGACGCGTGCAACTAACCTTTGCCTTGCCGAGCGTTCGGCGCCCGTCCCTGCCGAACCAGTGGGACCTGCTGGCCTTCTTCATCGTCATCGGCGTGGTCGCACTGGTCGCTCATGCCGAGCAGGGCATGAGCGTGCCGTTCCAGGTCGGCCGGACCGAGCTGTCGATCTCACTGGACCCGTCCAATCTGCCCGAATATGCGCTACGCACGACGCTGCGCATGGGCATCGCGATGGTCGCGTCGCTGGTGTTCAGCCTGGCCTATGCCGCGCTGGCAGCCAAGAGCGCGCTCGCCGAGCGGCTGCTGATCCCGGTCCTCGACATCCTGCAGTCGGTGCCGATCCTCAGCTTCCTGACCATCACGGTGACCGGCTTCATCGCCCTGTTCCCGGGCAGCCTGATGGGCGTGGAATGCGCGTCGATCTTCGCGATCTTCACCAGCCAGGCCTGGAACATCACCTTCAGCCTGTACCAGTCGTTCCGGACGGTGCCGCTGGACCTGGAAGAGGCCTGCCGGATGTATCGCGCCTCGCCCTGGCGCAAGTTCTGGCGGTTGGAGGTGCCGTTCGCGCTGCCGCAGCTGGTTTGGAACATCATGATGTCGGCGTCGGGCGGCTGGTTCTTCGTGGTCGCATCCGAGGCCATCACGATCCAGGACAAGCAGGTCACGCTGCCCGGCATCGGCTCCTACATCGCCGCCGCCATCGACGCCAAGGACCTGGCCGCGGTCGTCTATGCCCTGATCGCGATGCTGGTGGTGATCCTGGCCGTGGACCAGCTGGTGATGCGGCCGCTGCTGGTGTGGTCGGACAAGTTCAAGCCCTCCGACGACCCCAGCGAGGACGCGCGCTCCAGCTGGTTCCTGGACATGGCGCGCCAGGCGCGCTTCCTGAACTGGCTGGGCGACAGCCTGGGCCAGCTCTCCGAGGCGCTGGGCCGCCTGCTGCCGCGCAAGACCGACGAGGCGGCCTTCCGGCGCAAGCCGCCGCGGCCCATGGACCCGCGCCTCAGCCGCGCCATCGACCTGGTCTGGAACGTCGCGCTGGTCGTGCTGGCGGCGTGGTGCCTGTGGCAGGTCTATGCGGCGGTGGCGGCCACCGCCAGCCTGGCCGAGATCGAGCGGGTGTTCGTGCTGGGCTTCTACACGGCGCTGCGCGTGTTCTTCTGGATCGCCATCGCTTCGGCCGTGTGGGTTCCGGTCGGCGTGCTGATCGGGCTGCGGCCCACGCTCGCCCAGCGCGTCCAGCCGATCGTGCAGATCCTGGCGGCGTTCCCGGCCAACCTGCTGTTCCCGATCGCCGTGGTGCTGATCACCCGGTTCGAGGCCGATCCTGAGATCTGGCTGTCGCCGCTGATGATCCTGGGCACCCAGTGGTACATCCTGTTCAACGTCGTCGGCGGCATGTCGACCATGCCGGCGGAGCTGCAGTTCGCCGCCCAGAACTTCGGCGCCCGCGGCCTGATGTGGTGGCGCAAGGTCGCCCTGCCCTATGTGCTGCCGGCCTACGTCACCGGCGTCGTGACCGCCTCGGGGGGCTCGTGGAACGCCAGCATCGTGTCCGAGATCGTCAAGTGGGGCGACACCACGCTCACGGCCACCGGCGTCGGCGCGTACATCGCCAAGGCCTCGAGCGACGGCGACATGGCCCGGGTGGTGCTCGGCAGCGCCGTGCTGTGCGTCTTCGTCACCCTTCTCAACCGTTTCCTCTGGCGCCGGCTGTACCGGTGGGCCGAGGAGCGCGTGCGGCTCGGCTGACCCGGCGGAGGTTCTCCCAATGTCCCAGACCAACACCCTGGCCCGCCCGGGCGCCGACGCCGCCGCCCCCATGGTGCTGCGCAAGGTGGTCAAGACCTATGGCCATGGCGGCGCGAACACGCCCCGGGTGCTCGACGGCATCGACCTCACCATCGGCGACGGCGAGATCGTCGCCATCCTGGGCCAGTCCGGCTGCGGCAAGTCCACCCTGCTGCGGATCATCGCCGGCCTGATCCCGGCCTCGGACGGCGAGGTGCTCTACCGCGGCCATCCGGTGACCGGGCCGATGCCCGGCATCGCCATGGTGTTCCAGAGCTTCGCCCTGTTCCCGTGGTTGACCGTGCTGGAGAACGTCGCCTTCGGCCTGGAGGCCCAGGGCGTCGGCGCGGCCGAGCGGCGCGAGCGGTCGCTCAAGGCGATCGAGCTGATCGGCCTGGACGGCTTCGAGAACGCCTATCCCAAGGAGCTGTCGGGCGGCATGCGCCAGCGCGTCGGCTTCGCCCGCGCCCTGGTGGTCAATCCGGACCTGCTGCTGCTGGACGAGCCGTTCTCGGCGCTCGACGTTCTGACGGCCGAGATCCTGCGCGGCGACCTCATCGACCTGTGGCAGGAGAAGAAGATCCCGACCCGCGGCATCGTCTTCGTGTCGCACAACATCCAGGAGGCGGTGGAGGTCTCGGACCGCATCGTCATCCTGGCGCCTCATCCCGGCCGCGTCCGCACCGACCTGCGCATCGGCCTGCCCCACCCGCGCGACCGCGAGAGCGAGCCGTTCAAGGCCATCGTCGACGAGATCTACGGCCAGCTGGCCCAGGGCATGGCGCGCGCCCACGTCCATGCCCAGCGGCCGGGCGCCGAGGCGCCCAGCATCGGCATCGCCTACCGCCTGCCCGCCGCCGGCGTGCAGCCGCTGCTGGGCCTGATCGACGCGATCGATTACCCGCCGTTCAACGGCACGGCCGAACTGGCCGACCTGGCCGAATCCGAGTCGCTGGAGATGGACCGCCTGTTCGTGCTGACCGAGGCGCTGAACCTGTTGGGCTTCGCCACGCTGCAGGAGCAGACCCTGACCCTGACCGAAGCCGCGCGCGGCTTCCACGACGCCGACATCCAGAGCCGCAAGGGCATCTTCGCCGAGCACCTGACCCGCCATGTGCCACTGATCCGCCACATCCGGCAGGTGCTGACCGAGCGCGCCGACCACAGCGCGCCCGAGACCCGCTTCCTGGCCGAGCTGCAGGACCATGTCAGCGCCGAGGACGCCGAGGACATCCTGCAAACGGCCATCAACTGGGGCCGCAACGCCGAGCTGTTCTCCTACGACTACGACGAAGGCGTGCTCAGCCTGGAGGATTCGGCCGACGCGTGAGCCGCCGGGCGGGCTAGGTTTCACCCGCCAAGATCCCGTCGATCTCGGCCAGCTCCGCGGCCGCGAACTCGGCCCGGTCCAGCGCCGCCAGCGAGTCGTCCAGTTGGGCGACGGTGCGCGCGCCGACCAGCGCGGTGGTGACGCGGGCGTCGCGCAGCGCCCAGGCCAGCGCCATCTGCGCCAGGCTCTGGCCGCGCCGCCGAGCGAGCGCGTCGAGCTGCCGGAGCTGCCCGACCAGGGCCGGGGTCAGGCGCTCGGCCTTGAGCGTCCGCGCCTTGGCCGCCCGCGCGTCGGCGGGCACGCCGTCCAGGTACTTGCCGGTCAGCAGCCCCTGGGCCAGCGGCGAGAACACCGCGCAGCCGATGCCGAGTTCGCCCAGCGTGTCGAGCAGCTCCTGCTCGATGGTGCGGTCGAGCATCGAATAGCGCGGCTGGTGGACCAGGCACGGCACGCCCAGCTCGGCGAGCAGGGCCGCGGCCTCGCGGGTCGCCGCGGGCGTATAGTTCGACAGCCCGACATACAGCGCCTTGCCCTGGCGCACCACCTGGGCCAGGGCGCCCATGGTCTCCGCCAGCGGCGTCCGCGGGTCCATGCGGTGATGGTAGAACAGGTCGACATAGTCGAGCCCGAGGCGCCTCAGACTCTGGTCCAGGCTCGCCACCAGGTACTTGCGCGAGCCCCAATTGCCGTAGGGCCCGGGCCACATGTCGTAGCCGGCCTTGGTCGAGACGAACAGCTCGCCGCGATAGGGGCCGAGGTCGCCGGCGAGCAGGCGCCCGAACGTCTCCTCGGCCGAGCCATAGGGCGGGCCATAGTTGTTGGCCAGGTCGAAATGGGTGATGCCGCGGTCGAAGGCGCGGCGCACCACGGCGCGCCCGGTCTCGAAGGCATCGGCGCCGCCGAAGTTCTGCCACAGGCCCAGGCTGATCGGCGGCAGGTCGATGCCGCTGCGGCCGCAGCGGCGGAAGCGGGCCGCCTCGTAGCGCGACGGGTCGGCGAGATGGGGCATTGAAGTCCTCCTGGGTCAGGCCGGCGCCGGCCCGGTGCTGTCGCGAATGACCAGCTCGTGCGCCAGCCGCGCGCCCCGGCGGGGCGCTGCGGGCGCCGCCAGCGCCGCCACCAGCAGCTCGGCGCCGACCCGGCCGAGCGCGCGGCGCGGCTGCCGCACGGTCGTCAGCGGCGGATCATAGGCCGAGGCGATCTCGATATCGTCGAAGCCCACCACCGACAGGTCGCGCGGCACCATGAGCCCGTGCGCCCGGGCCGCCTTGATCGCACCGATCGCCATCTCGTCGTTGCTGCAGAACACCGCCGTGGGCCGCGGTGCCGCGGCCAGCAGGGCGGCCATCGCCCGCTCGCCCGAGGCGAAGGTGAAATCGCCGAAGCGCACGGCATCCGGCGGGGCGTCGAGCCCGGCGGTGGCCAGGCCCAGATGGAAGCCCTTCAGGCGCTGCGCCGTCAGGATGTTGCCCGGCGGGCCGCCGATATGGCCGATCCGGCGGTGGCCGAGACCGGCCAGATAGGCGGTCGCCTGGCGCGCGGCGCCGATATTGTCGATCGACACCGTCGGCACGCCGGCACCGGGGATCCGCTCCGACACGGCGACCAGCCGCCCGGCCGCGGCGGGCTGGTCCGCCAGCACCGTCGGGCGGCTGCCAGTCAGCAGGATCAAGCCGTCGACCGCCCCGGTCAGCAGCTGGCGCGCCAGCGCCTCCTCGCGCTCGGGCGCACCGCCGGTCGAGCCGATCAGCACGCCGAACCCCTGCGCCTGGGCCTCGGCCTCGACGCCCAGCACGACCTCGGCGAAGAACGGGTTGGCGATGGTCGGCAGCAGCACCAGGATCTGGCGGGTGCGCTGCAGCCGGAGGCCGCTGGCCACATGGTTGACGACATAGCCGGTCTGGTTGACCGCGGCCTCGATGCGCACGCGGGTCTCCTCGGCGACCACCGCCGACCCGGCCAGCGCCCGGCTGACGGTCGCGACCGAAACGCCGGCCAGACGGGCGATGTCCGCCATCTTCGGGCGACCGAGCGCGGTCTTGCCGCCATCCGACATCAGCGTCCCCCGTTCCGGCCGGCCCGCGCCAGCTTGACCCTTTCATGTAATCGTTTGTAAAGTGCCATCCAAGAGAGTTTGACGGCGACCGCAGTCCGCTACCAGTAAATTGCGGCGGGTCGGCCGCCGTCGCGAACTAGAGACCGATAATTTCCCTGGGAGGACCTGGCTTGCCGTGCCCGCATGCCCCCGCCGACCGCGAATCGGCGCCGCACGGCCCTTGGCACTCCCTGCCCGTCCGCCGCCGGCCCTGACAGCCGGCGGGCCCGCCCTTCCCCAAGGATCCGTTCCATGAGCACCAGCATGCTGTCGATCCAGCTCTATACCTTGCGCAGTCTCGGCGACGTCGACCGAGTGCTCGACACGGTCAAGGCCGTCGGCTACGCCCATGTCGAGACGGTCGGCTCGCATCTCGACCAGGCCGACGCGGTCAAGGCCAAGCTGGACGCGCGGGGCCTGACGGTATCGAGCAGCCATGTCGGCCTCCCGGCCATGCGCGAGCGCCCCGACCAGGTCGCCGCGGCGGCGCGGACGCTGGGCTTCCAACAGCTCTATGTCCCGGCGGTGCCGCCGGCCGAGCGCGACAGCCCGGCGCCCTACTGGCGCGCCCTCGGCCGCGAGCTGGGTGAGCTGGCCCGGCGCTTCCAGGACCAGGGCCTGAAGCTCGGCTGGCACAACCATGCCTTCGAGTTCAAGCCCAAGGACGGCCCCTTGACCGCCATGGAGCTGCTGCTGGCCGAGGCCGAGGGCAGCCCGCTCAGCTGGCAGATGGACGTGGCCTGGGTGGTGCGCGGCGGAGCCGATCCCAAGGCATGGCTGACGCGCTATGCCGGCCGCATCTCGGCCGCCCACGTCAAGGACATCGCGCCGGCCGGCCAGAACGAGGACCAGGACGGCTGGGCCGACGTGGGCTCGGGCGTGCTCGACTGGCGCGACCTGTGGGCGGCCTGCAAGGCCGCCGGCGCCACCTGGATGGTGGTCGAGCACGACAACCCCAAGGACCCGGCCGCCACCGCCCGGAACAGCTTCGACTTCCTCAAGACCATCGCGTGATCCCCATGGCTTCCACCGCAATCGGCATCATCGGCTGCGGCGTCATCAGCGACGCCTACCTCAAGGGCGCAGCCCGCTCCGACCTCATCCGCGTCACGGCGGTCGCCGACATCCGGCCCGAGGCCGCCGACGCCAAGGCCAAGGAGTTTGGCGTCCAAGCGGCATCGGTCGAGGCGCTACTCGCCGACCCCGAGATCGAGATCGTGCTCAACCTGACGATCCCGGCCGCCCACGCCCCGGTCAGCCAGGCCATTCTCGATGCCGGCAAGCATGTCTACCTGGAGAAGCCGCTGGCGACCCGCTTCGCCGAGGCCCAGCCGGTGATCGCCAAGGCCGAGGCCAAGGGCCTGCGGGTCGGTTGCGCGCCCGACACCTTCCTGGGCGCCAGCCACCAGGCCTGCCGCCGCGCCATCGACGCGGGCCGCATCGGCCGCCCGATCGCCGGCCATGCCTGCGTGCAGTCGCACGGCATGGAGCACTGGCACCCCAATCCCGGCTTCTTCTACCGGCATGGCGGCGGGCCGATCCACGACATCGGCCCCTATTACGTGACCCAGCTGGTCAACCTGCTGGGCCCGGTGGCGCGGGTCGCGGCCAACGCCACCCGGGGCAGCGACACCCGCACCATCACCAGCGAGCCGCTCGCCGGCACCGTGATCCCGGTCGAGGTGCCGACCACGGTCATGGGCGTGCTGTCGTTCCGCAACGGCGCCAACGTCACGCTCAGCGCCTCGTGGGATGTCTGGAAGCACAAGCGCCTGCCCTTCGAGATCTACGGTTCCGAGGGCAGCCTGGTGGTGCCCGATCCCAACTTCTTCGGCGGCGAACCCCAGATCAGCGCCCGCGACGGCGAGTGGGAGGCGCTCGACATCGGCGCCCATCCGTTCGGCCAGCCCAACCGCACCATCCGGTCCGGCGCCCAGGTTGCCGATTACCGCATCATCGGCCTCCTGGACATGGCCGCGGCGATCCGCCAGGGCCGGCCGCACCGGGCCAGCGGCGCCCTGGCGCTGCATGTGCTGGAGGTGCTTGACGCCTTCGAGCGCTCGTCGTCCGAAGGCCGCCACATCGCCATCGACAGCCCCGGCGTCCGGCCGGACCCGCTGCCCCTGGGCAGCGGCGAGGCGGTGTTCGGGGGATAGATCCCGAGCCCGGTTCCCCCTCAGCCGGGCAGCCAGCAGGCGCGCCACTGTCCGGGCGCCACCTCCGCCAGCGGCGGGGCGGCGTCTGCGCAGCGGGCGAAGGCATGGGGGCAGCGGGTGCGGAACACGCAGCCCGACGGCGGGGCGGCCGGGCTGGGGATGTCGCCGGCCAGGACCATGCGCCGGCGCGGGGCATCGGGATCGGGCGACGGCACCGCCGACAGCAAGGCCCGGGTGTAGGGATGGCTCGGCACCGCGTAGAGCCGTTCGGCCGGCGCCATCTCCATCACCCGGCCCAGATACAGCACGATCACGCGATCGCAGACATATTCCACCACTGCCAGGTCGTGGCTGATGAACAGCAGGGTCAGGCCCATCTCCTGCTGCAGCCGGCGCAGCAGGTTGACGATCTGGGCCTGGACCGAGACGTCGAGGGCCGAGACCGGCTCGTCGGCGACCAGGAACTCGGGCTCCAGCACCAGGGCGCGGGCGATGCCGATGCGCTGGCGCTGGCCGCCGGAGAACTCGTGCGGGTAGCGGTCGAGCGCATCGGGCGGCAGCTCGACCGCCGCCAGCGCCTGCGCCGCCCGTTCCCGCCGCTCGGCGCGGCTGCCGAGGCGCTGGATCGCCAGCCCCTCCTCCAGGATCTCGGCCACGGTCAGGCGTGGCGACAGACTGGCGAACGGGTCCTGGAAGACATACTGCATGCGCCGGCGCTGCCGCCGCAGTCCGGCAGCATCCAGGCCCAGCAGGTCGACGCCGTCGAAGCGCACGGCGCCGGCGGTCGGCTCGACCAGGCGCAGGATGGCGCGGCCGATGGTGGTCTTGCCGCTGCCGGACTCGCCGACCAGGCCCACCGCCTCGCCGCGGCCGATCTCGAACGAGACGCCGTCGACCGCGCGCACCGCGGGTCCGCGGCGGAACAGGCCGGAGCGGAAATGCTTGGCCAGGCCTTGGACCTCGACCAGCGGCGTCACAGCGCGCTCCAGCGCAGGCAGCGGCTCAAATGGCCGCCGCCCGTGTCGGCCAGCGGCGGTACCGCGGCGCGGCAGTCCGGCTGCACCCAGGCGCAGCGGTCGGCAAAGGCGCACGCCCCGCGCGGGCGCTCGGCGAGGCTGGGCACCGTGCCCGGGATCGCCGGCAGCGGCGCGCCGGCGCGCTTGAGGACGGTGGCTTGGCCGAGCCGCAGCGCCGAACCCAGCAGGCCGATGGTATAGGGATGGCGCGGCTGCCGGAACACCGCGGGCACCGGCCCGGCCTCGACGATGCGGCCGGCATACATGACCGCGACGCGCTCGGCGATCTCGGCCACCACGCCCAGATTGTGGGTCACGAACAGCATGGCCATGCCGGCGTCGGCCTGCAGCCCGCGCAGCAGGTCCAGGATCTGCGCCTGGATCGTGACGTCGAGCGCCGTGGTCGGCTCGTCGGCGATCAGCAGGGTCGGACGGCAGGCCAGGGCCATGGCGATGGTCACGCGCTGGCGCATGCCCCCGGAAAGCTCGTGCGGATACTGGCCGGCGCGCCGCCGCGGGTCGGGGATGCCGACCCGCGCCAAGAGGTCGACCGCCGCGTCGGCCGCGGCGCGTCGGCCCAGGCCGCGATGGATGCGGATCGGCTCGGCGATCTGCTCACCGACCGCGTAGACCGGGTTCAGCGCGCTCATCGGCTCCTGGAACACGATGCCGACATCGTTGCCGCGCACCCGGCGCAGGCCGTCATCGTCCAGGACGGCCAGGTCGCGGACGCGGCCGTCCTTGCCGCGCAGCCGGATGCTGCCGCGCGCGACCCGGCCGGTCCGGCGCGGCAGCAGTCGCAGGATCGAGACGCTGGCGACCGACTTGCCGGAGCCGGACTCGCCGACCAGCGCCAGGGTGCGGCCGGCCTCGACCGCCAGATCGACGTCCTCGACCGCGGCCACCTCGCGCCCGCCGATGCGGAACACCGAGGTCAGGCCCTGCACGTCCAGGATCGGGGCGGCGCTCACCCGAGCAGACCGGCCTGGCGCAGGATCGCTTCGACCTTGGCGGCCTCGGCATCGTTCAGGCTGCGCTGCGGGCGCGCCATGAGGTTGGTGTCGATGATGCCCAGCCGGCGCATGGCGGTCTTGAAGCCGCCGACCCCGGCGGCGCCGGGGCTGGCGCGCGGCACCCCGCACCACACGATCTCGAACAGCCGGCACAGCCGCGTCTGCTCGGCGCGCGCCGCCGCCCAGTCGCCGCGCCGCGCCGCGTCGTACAGCCGGACATAGCCGTGCGGATCGACATTGGCCAGGCCCGGCACCACGCCGTGCGCGCCCATGGCCAGCGCCGAATCGACCACGATCTCCGAGCCGGTCATCACGAATACGTCGGACCGGTCGGCCAGGTCCATGGCGACGAACCGGAAGTTGCCGTCGTCGCCGCTGGAATCCTTCAGCCCGGCGATGACGCCCTCGCGCGCCAGCGCCACCACCGTCGACCGCTCCAGCTTCACGTGCACGCACACCGGGATGTCGTAGGCGACGACCGGCACGCCTGCGCCCTCGCGGACATAGCGGAAATGGTCGGCGATCTCGGGCTGGCTGGTGCGGGTGTAGAAGGGCGCGGTCACCACCACGGCGTCGGCGCCGGCCTCGGCGGCGGCGCGGGCATGGGCGACGACGCGGTCGGTGGTGGGATCGATGGCGCCCGCCAGGATCGGCACCCGCCCGGCCGCGACCGCGGCGGCATGCTCGACGATCCGCCGGCGCGTGCTCGCCTCGTGGAACACCACCTCGCTGGTCGAGCCCAGCACGAACAGGCCGTGCACGCCGGCGCCGAGCAGGTGCTCCAGCACGCGCGTAAAGGATGGGTAATCGACCTCGTAGCGGTCGGTCAGCGGCACCACCACGGGCGGAACGACGCCGCGGAAGATCGAGGGATCGAAGGGCATGGGACAGGGTCCGGCAGTTGCGGTCAAAGATCGGCGCGAGGATCGAAGGCGTCGCGCAGCCCGTCGCCGACGAAGTTGATGGCCAGCACTGTCAGTACCAGGGCGGCGCCGGGGAACAGCCACATCCACGGGTACTGCTCCAGCACCACGGTGCTGCGGGCGGCATTCAGCATGTTGCCCCAGCTCGCGGCGGGCGGCGGCACGCCCAGTCCCAGGAAGGACAGGCCGGCCTCCAGCAGGATGGCGTTGGCGACCTGCAGCGTCGCGTAGACGACCAGGATATCGATGCTGTTCGGCAGGCCATGGCGCCGCAGCAGGTGGCCGAGGCCGGCGCCCAGCCCGCGCGACGCGATCACGAAGTCGCGGCCGCGGATATCGAGCAGCCGGGCGCGCACCATGCGCGCCAGCACCGGCCAGGACAGAAGCGCGATGACCAGGATGGTCGAGCCGATACCGGCGCCGGCGATCGAGGCCAGCACCAGCAGCAGGATCACCGGCGGCAGGGTCATGGCCAGGTCGACCAGCCGCATCACGGCCGTGTCGGCCAGGCGGCCGGCCAGCGCCGCCACGGCGCCGACCGCGAAGCCCACGGTCATCGACACCGCCACCGAGACCACCGCCACCAGCAGCGAGATGCGGCCCCCCTCCAGCAGCCGGGCCAGGACGTCGCGGCCGACCCCGTCGGTGCCCAGCCAGTGCACCGCGTCCGGGCCGCGGTTGAGCGCCGCCAAGTCGATGTCGTTGGGCTGAAACGGCATGACCCAGGGTGCTGCCAGCAGCGCCGCCAGCATCGGCACCAGGATCGCGAGGCCGGCCAGCGCCGCTCGATTGGCGACGAAGCGGCCGAGGGCGCGCGCGAGCGGCCCCTGGCGGCGGCTCACGACGTCACCTGGAGGCGCGGGTCGATCGCGGCGTAGGCGAGGTCGGTCAGCAGGTTGGCGAGGATCACGCAGGCGCCGATGACCAGAGTGGCCCCCATGATCACCGGGTAGTCGCGGGCCTCGACCGCGTTGACCAGCAGCAGGCCCATGCCCGGCCAATTGAACACGCTCTCGGTGAAGATCGCGCCGCCGACCGCGATGCCAACCGTCGAGCCGATCAGGGTCACCACCGGCAGCAGGGCGTTGCGCACGGCATGCTTCAGGATCACCCAGACCTCGGGCACGCCCTTGGCGCGGGCGGTGCGTACATAGTCCTGGCTCAGCACCTCGAGCAACGACGCCCGCATGTAGCGCATGATCAGGGCGGCGTGGCCGATGGACAGCAGCAGCGCCGGCAGGATCAGGTGGCGCAGCAGGTCGGCCAAGCCGAAGGGCGCGCCCGGCGTGGTCATGCCGCCCGAGGGCGCCCAGCGCAGTAGCACCGAGAACAGATACAAGCCGACCAGCGCCGACAGGAAGGCCGGGCTGGAGATGCCGACGAAGGCGCCGACCGACAGCGCCACGTCGGCGGCCGAGTTGCGCCGGACCGCGCCCACCACTCCGGCGGCGATGCCGAGCACGATGGCCACGGCCAGCCCCGAGCCCATCAGCAGCACCGTCGGCCCGACCCGACCCAGCACCAGCCCCAGCACCGGCGCGCCGTTGTACTGGATCGAGAAGCCCAGGTCGCCCCGCAGCGCCGCCGCCGCCCAGGCCAGGTACTGCACCGGCCAGGGCTGGTCGAGGCCGAGCCGCGCGCGCACGGCGTCCATCTCGGCCTGGCTCATGGCCACCGACGGGTTGATGTAGGCGTCGATGGGGTCGCCGGGCGCCAGGCGCAGCAGCACGAACACCAGCATGCTGAGGGCGACCAGCATCGCCGCCCCCATGGCCAGCCGGCGCAGGCAGTAGGCTAGCATGGCCGGTTCGCCGTCAGTCCCACCGTCGTCAGTCCTTGAGCGACCACAGCTCGGGCTTGGCGTCGTAGGGCCCGCCGGCGGGCGCCGGCAGCCAGGTAAAGTGGTCGAGCTTGGTCGAGATCACGCCGTAGCGGTTGGCGACCCACATCGTGGCCCAGGGCAAGTCGGCGTTCATGGCCTGGCAGACCGCCTGGTAGCGGGCGTCCGATTTGGCCGGATCGGTCTCGTTCAGCGCGGCGTCCAAGGCGTTGGTCACCGCGGGCATGCGGATGTGCAGGAAGTTGGCGCCGGCCGGCGGGATCTGGCTGTCGTTGAGGCCGATGTTGAGGGCGCTGGGGTCGGGCCCGTCCTGCAGGCCGGCATAGACCAGCGGGAAGGCGGCCGGATCGGGCGTCTTGGCGTAGATGGTGGCGTTGTAGGTGGCGGTGTCGACCGCCTTGGGCACGATGCTGATGCCCACCTGCCCCAGCATCGCCTGCATGGCGGCCAGCACGTTCTGGCTGAGCGGGTTGGTGTAGTAGGTGAGCACCGTGATCGGCTTGGCGCCGTTGATCTTGTCCCAGCCGGCGTCCTTGAGCAGCGCCTTCGCCTGGGCCGGATCATAGCCATAGGCATCGATGCCGGCCGGCACCAGCCGCGGCTCGACATAGCCGCAATGGGCCGGCGCAGCGGCACCGCCATACAGGCTCTTCACGATCGCCGCGCGGTCGATGGCGTGCATGACCGCCTGGCGGACCCGGCGGTCCTTCCACAGCGGCAGCTCCTGGTTGAAGCCCAGGTAATTGACCACGTAGGACGGCGCCTCGACGATGCGGAAGCCGGGATTGCCCTTGAAGCCGGCGACGTCGTCGGCCTCGACATAGCTGATCGCGATCTCGCCGGCCTTGAGCGCCGCCACCGCCGCCGCGGTGGTCTTGAAGTAGCGGTTGATGACCCGGTCGAGCTTGGGCCGGCCGGCGCGGTAGTCGGGATTGGCCGCCAGCTCGACATATTGGTCGGTCTCGTACTTGACGAACTTGAACGGGCCGGTGCCGACCGGCGCGGTCGACCACCAGGCGTTCTTGGCCAGGCTGTCGGCCGGCAGCTTGGCCAACACATGCTCGGGCAGCATCATGAGCTGCGTGAGGGTGTTGAGCAGCCCGGCATTGGGCTTGGACAGCCGCAGCACCACGGTGTGCGGATCCGGCATGTCGACGGCCTCAATGCCGGCGAGGCGGGCGGCGAACACCGTGCCGGACTCGCCCTTGCGCGCCAGGTCGATGGTGAACTTGACGTCGGCCGCGGTGAAGGGCCGGCCGTCATGCCATTTGGCGTCGGCCAGCTGGAAGCTATAGGCGCGCTTGTCGGCGCTCACCTGGTAGCTGCGCGCCAGCGCGCCGGTCACGCTGGCCAGCTTGGCGTCCCACGTCACCAGCGGCTCGAAGTACAGGCTGAGCCAGGTGAAGCCGCCGGTGGCGCTCAAGGGATTGAAGTTGCCCTGGAAGCCGCCGGGGCCGACGTCGAAGCCGCCGGTCAGGGTCTGCTCGGCGAGCGCCGCCGGGGTGGCGCCGGCCAAGAGCGCCAGGGCCAGCGCGATCGGTTTCAGTCGCATGGGTGTGTCCTCCCGTCAGCCGGCAGCTTCTGCCGCCGTCGCATGTCGCCCCTACCCGTCCCGGCGCGCCGCCAGCACGCCGACGATGCCGTCATAGTGGCGGTCCATCAGCGCACGGGCCCGGTCGACGTCGCGCGCCGCCACGGCGGCCACGATGTCGTGGTGGTCGCGCCAGGTCGCCATCGGGTCGGGGTTGAACAGGTTCACGAAATCCGAAGCCTTGTAGAACGCCACCCAGAAGACCTCGATCAGCCGCACCAGCATCCGGTTGTCCTGGCAGCGGAAAAGGAGCTGGTGGAAGCGCTGGTCATCCTCGGCGAAGGTTTCGTTGCGCTCGGCCTTGTGCTTCATCTGGGCGACTGCCTGCCACAGCTCGGCGATGTCGGCCTCGGGGATGAGCCGGACGGTCTTCTCGATCAGCGCGACTTCCAGGACCCGGCGGATCTCCAGGACCTCCTCGACCTCGCGCAGGGTGCCGCCCAGGCCATAGGCCAGGTTGTCCAGCAGCGGCTCGAACGAGAACGCCTTCACGAACACGCCGATGCCGCGGCGGGTCTCCAGAATGCCCAGCGATTCCAGGCCCTTGATCGCCTCGCGCACAGAGTTGCGGCTGACCTCCAGCCGCTCGGCCAGCACACCCTCGGGCGGCAGCGGATCGCCGGCCTTGAGGCGGTTGTCGGCGATGTAGGTGCGCAGGCTGGCCTGGACCGACACATGCAGCAGCGGCGCGCGATGCACCGGCCTGATCGGCTTCGGTCCGTCCATGGCGGTCCCGGCTTCCTCCAGGAAATGCGCTCTGCGCATTTCATCAATGATGCGGGAGCCCGCTATCGGGCTCCCGTGTGGCGGCTTGTTGTATGTCGACTTGTAGGATATCTGTCAAGTCGATATCGAAGGAGGACACATGCGGGTGGCGCTGGCCGGGGTCGGCCACTGGCACGCGGCCATGCATGCGCGGGCAGCACGGGCCGCCGATGCCACGCTGGCCGGCATCTGGGACGAGTCGGCCGACCTGTCCGCGCGCTTCGCCGCCGCCGAGGGTGGCACGGCCATGGACTTCGACGCGCTGATCGCCGGACGGCCCGACCTGGTGGTCGCCATGGGTTCGGCCGACCGGATGCCGGCGCGGACCGGGCGGCTGCTGGATGCCGGCCTGGCGGTGGTGATGGAGAAGCCGGCCGCCCTGTCGGCGGCGGCCTTGGCGCCGCTGGCGGCACGGGTCGCGTGCGAGGGCCGCTTCGTGGCAGTGCCCTTGCCGAATCGGCTCAGCCCGATCTGGGCCGAAGCCGAGCGCTTGCGCCGGGCCGGGCGCCTCGGCGCGCTGTCGCACGCCCAGTTCCGGCTCATCAATGGGCCGCCCGCCCGCTATCGCCGCGACGGCGTCGGCTGGGTGCTGGACCCGGCCCGCCATGGCGGCGGCGCGCTGCGCAACCTGGGCATCCACGGCGTCGACGCGGCGCTGATGCTGGCCGGCGGCGCCGCACTCGACATCGTCGGCGCCACGCTGGGCGGCATCCACGGCGAGGCGGTCGAGGACTACGCCCTGGTCACCTTGCGCGCCCGGGACGGGCTGATCGTTACCGTCGAAGCCGGCTATACCTATCCGTCGATGGCGGCCGGCGGCGCCTTCGAATGGCGGCTCTCAGCCGCCAATGCCTGGCTGGCCGACAGCGGCGGCGCCGCGCACGCCGCGACCCTTGACGACGGCCGCGACCGCGCGCTGGCGCCGCTGCCGCAGGATGCGCGCTACGCCCGCATGATGGCCGACACCCTGGACCGGCTGGCGCGGGGCGCGCCGCCCGCGGTCTCGATCCACGACTACGTCAACGCGATGGCGCTGATCGACCGCATCTATGCGCAGGCGCGCTGATCTCTACGCCGCGACCCTGCGGGCGCTGGCCGCAACGGCCAGCAGCATCGCCGCCAACAGCAGCAACGAGCCCTCCAGGCTGCTGGCCTGGGCCACGAACCCGATCAGGGCGGGTCCGGCCAGGATGCCCAGATAGCCCAGCGTCGTGACCGCCGCGACCGCCAGGTTGGGCGCCATCGCCGACTGGCGGCCGACCGCGGAGTACAGCACCGGCACGATGTTCGAGCAGCCGGCGCCGACCAGAGCAAAGCCGGCCAGCGCCCCGATCCAGGACGGGCTCATGACCGCGACGGCGAGGCCGGCGGCCGCGGCGACGGCGCCGACCGCCAGCACCCGCCGGCGGCCCAGCGCGTGGACCACCCGGTCGCCGGTCAGCCGGCCCGCGGTCATGGCCGTGGCGAACAGGGCGTAGCCCAACCCGCCCCACGCCGGGGCGGCGGCCCGCCGGGCGGTCAGGAACACCGCGCTCCAGTCCAGCATGGCGCCTTCGGTCAGGAACAGGACGAAGCACAAGGCGCCCAGCAGCAGCACGACGCCACGCGGCCAGGCGAAGGCCGGGCCGCGGCGGTCGCTGCCATAGGGCAGCAAGCCCTGGCTATGCGCCGCCAGCAGGGCAACGATCGCCACCGCAACGCACAGCGTCGCCACGAGCGGCGGTGTCCCAGCGGCCAGCAGGCCGCTGACCCCACCCGACCCGACAATGCCGCCGACGCTGAACAAGCCGTGGAAGCCGGACATCTGGGGGCGATCGCCGGCCTTCTCGACGATCACCGCCTGGAGATTGATCACCACGTCGACGGTGCCGATGCCGGCGCCGAACAGCAGCAGCGCCGCCGCCAGCGACGGCACCGTGCCGGCGGTCGCGAGCCAGGGCAGTGCGCCCGCTGCCGCCAGCCCCGCGATCCACAGCACCCGGCGACACCCATAGCGGCCGGCGAGCGCGCCCGAGACCGGCATGGTCGCGATCGAGCCGATGCCCAAGCACAGCAGCAGCAGGCCCAAGGTGCCCGCGGTGGCGCCCAGGCGCGCCTGGGCATAGGGCACCAACGGGGCCCAGGCCGACATGGCCAAGCCGGCAATCAGGAAGGCGGCGCGGGTCGCGCGCCGCTCCGCCGCGCCGGGCCGGCCCAGGGATGCGGCGAGGGCGGTCACCGGCCGGCGATGGTCGCGGCCGCCACCAACATGTCCACCCGCTCGCCGCGCACCAGCGCCGGCTCGGGGGCCAGGCCGATCATGCGGAAGCCCAGGCTGCGGTAGAACGACATGGCGCGGGCGTTGTCGGCGCGGATGCTGGCCTCGAGCGTGGCATAGCCGCGCTCCCGCGCCGCCGGGACCGTCGCCCGGCCCAGCCGGGTGCCGATGCCCTGGCGATGGCGTCCGGGCGCGACAAACGTGCTGATCTCCCCGATATCGGCGGTGGCGGGCGATCGTGGCAGGACCGCCTGCACACCGAGCAGGCCGCCGTCGCCGTCCACCGCCACATTGAACAGCCCATGCCCCGGGAAGTTGCGGATGAAGTCGATCTCCTCGTCGACGGAGACCGGGGTGTCCAGGACACCTTGGCCGCCCGTCTTGGTGATGTGGTTAAGCAGCTCGGCGATCGCGGCGGCGTCCGCCTGCCGAACCGGTCGAATGGTCACGTCCATGGATTGCCTTCGTGCTGACGCGCCCGCGGGCCGGGGCCGACGCGAGCGTGCCGCAGCCTGCGCGCCATCAAGGGCGCCGCCGGCCGCGGCTTCGGGATGTCACCGTCGCGGCCGCGCCCGATCCGAGCCGCAGCCTGCGGTGCCCCTGAGATGGGAGGTGCGCCCGTGCCCGTCCAGCCCGCATCGCTGCATGGGGGGCTGCACCGACGTCGACCCTCTAGGCGGCCTGGAGTCGCGCCAGGAAGCGCTCGACCTCGCGTTTGAGCTCGGCAGCCTGGTCGACCACCTGGTCGGCAGCCCCCTGCACGGCGCGGGCGGACTGGCCGGTCTCGCGGGCGGCATCGCTGACACCGGCAATGCTGCTGGTGACTTCGGCGGTGCCGCGGGCCGCCTCCTGGACGTTGCGCGCGATCTCGCCGGTCGCCGCCCCCTGCTGCTGCACCGCCACCGCCACCGATCCGGTGATCTCGCTGATGCTGCCGATGGTGCCGGCGATGCCCTCGATCGCCTGGACCGCGCGCTGGGTCTCGGCCTGAATGGCCTGGACCTGGGCGCCGATGTCCCCGGTGGCGTGGGCGGTCTGGCTGGCCAGTTGCTTGACTTCCGACGCGACCACCGCGAAGCCCTTGCCGGCGTCGCCGGCCCGCGCCGCCTCGATCGTCGCGTTCAGGGCCAACAGATTGGTCTGGCCCGCGATGTCGGCGATCAGCTTGACCACGTCGCCGATGCGCTGGGCCGCCGCCGACAGGCTGCGGATGGTGTCGTTGGTGCGGTCGGCCTCGGCCACCGCGCCGTCGGCAACCTCGGCGGCCCGGCCGACCTGGCGGCTGATCTCGGCGATCGAGCTCGACAGCTCCTCCGACGCGCTGGCCACGGTCTGGACATTGGCCGCGGCCTGGTCCGAGGCCGCGGCGACCGCGCTGGACTGCTGGCTCGCCTGCTCGGCATTGGCCGACAGCGCCTGGGCCGTGCCGCGCATCTGCCCGGCCGCGCCGCTCACCGACACCGCGACGCGGTCCATGGCGCCGAGGAAGTCCTCGGTGGCAGCCTCCACGACCGCCTGACGCCGGGCCTTGGCCGCGCGTTCGCGGTCCTGGGCCTCGGCGAGGCGCCGCGCGTCGATCAGGCCGTCCTTGAACACCGCCAGCGCTTGCGCCATGGCGCCGATCTCGTCGCGCCGGCCGGCCGCGGCGATCGTGACGTCGAGGTTGCCGGCCGCCAGGGCTGCCATGTCGCCCTTCAACCCGGCCAGCGGCCGCGAGATGTTGCGCCCGACCAGCCACGCCAGGCCGACGGTGGCGGCGATCAGCACCAGGGCCAGCAGCCCGAGTTCGACCAGCGCGGCGCGGACTTCGGCCGCCAGGTCGTCGACGTAGAGACCGGTCAGGATATAGACGCCCCAGGGATCGAAGCGCTTGAGGTAGGAGACCTTGCGCAGCGGCTCGCCCCCGCCCGGCTTGGGATAGACATAGCTGTAGGTGCCTTCGGCCTGCCGCTTCATGAGCGCGGTCATCTCGGCCACGATCGGCGTGCCCACCGCATCCTTGAGGCCGAGCTGGCTCTTGCCCTCGTTCTGGGGCGCGGCGCCGTTGGCGACCGAGATGCCGTCCAGCCGGTTGACGGTCAGGTAGCCGACGGCGCCGTCATAGCGCATGCCGTGGATGACGCTGCGGAAGCGCTCGATCGCCTGGTCGCGGGTCAGTGCGCCGGCGCCGACCTGATCCTCCAGCGACTGGGCGACACCGGCGGCGGCGTCGACGATGCTACGCATCTTGGCGACGCGCTCCGTCATCATGCGGTCGCCGAGGATCGTTCCTGCCAGCGCCGTCGCCGCCACCAGCGCCACCGCCGCCAATGCCACCAGCAGCCACAGCTTGGTCGAGATCTTCAATCGATCGAGGATCGTCACGGGGGTCGCCTCCAAGCGCGATCGGGCATTCGGTTGTCCGGTGATACGGCCGTCGATGCCGGACCAAGCGTTGGCGAATGTAGATCGAATTGGAAGCATTCCAGTGCTGCATTGCGGTATTGGCAGCCATCGGCGCCGCCCCGATTGATGGCGGGCCGGCGCGCGCCCATATGGTTTCTTTTTGTTTAACGGTCAGCTCGACGCGCCGAGGCTGGCCTCTGCGATCAGCACGTCGACCGGCTCGCCGCGCCGCAGCACGGGCTCCGGCGCCATCCCGACCATCCGGAACCCAAGGCTGCGATAGAAGGACAACGCCACGGCGTTGTCGGCCCGGATCGCCGCCCGCAGCGTGGTGAAGCCGCGCGCCCGCGCCGCGGCGACGCTGGCCTGGCCAAGGCGGGTGCCGATCCCCAAGCGGTGCCGGTCGGGGTCCACGAACGTCTTAATGTCGCCTACGGCCCCAGGCTCGACGGCCAACGGCAGGATATCCTGGAGGCCCACGATGGCCCCGTCGTCCTCCGCGACATGGAACACGCCGTGCTGGGGAAAGCCGCGGATGAACTCGGCCTTGTGCGCCGCCGACACCGGGATGCCGATGGCGGCCTGGCCGTCGTCGGCGATGAGGCGATTGAGCAGGGTCGCGATCGCGTCCGCATCCGCGACGCGGACTGGTCTGATGGTCACGTCCATTGAGCAACCTATGTGCAGTGCAGGATCCACGGCCGAAGGCGGTGGCCGCGCAGCAGAGGGCCACGGGGAGGGGGCGGCCCGGCGCTTTGTTGCGCTGCAATGAACATGGGCGCGAGTCGGCCTGCCGTCGCTCGGCAAGGCGGCCTAGGCCGTTCTTCGGCATCACGCTGCCGGTGGTCGGGATCGCCGCCAGCCTGGCCGTCACGTCGTTCGCCTGGACGCTGCTGCACGCCGGCGACGCCGACGCGTTCTATCCTCTGACCATGCCGCTGACCGTCGGCCCGGGCTCGATCTCGGTGGCGATCGCCCTCGGCAGCCAGCGACCGCAGGCGGCATCGGGTCTGGCCGACCTCGCCCTGTCGGGCGGCGGCGCGATCCTGGGCCTGGCCGCCGTCGCGGCGACCATCTTCATCTGCTACCGCTTCGCCGACCGCGTGGTCGCGCTGCTCGGCCGGCACGGCAGCCGCGTCACGGTGCGGCTGTCCGCCTTCATCCTGCTCTGCATCGGCATCCAGTTCCTATGGAATGGCATCAGCGCCTTGCTGGCGGCCGGCCATCCCTCCGGCTGAGGGGGCGCAAGGGCCCACACGGCACATCGTGCCGTCCGGTCCCTCCCCCACCCTCGCACGGCGTCGCCGGGCCGTTGCCTCTTGAAAAGAGGCTCGGCCCTGGCGCGTCAGGCGGACTTCTTGGCCGGCTTCTTGGCCTTGGCCGGCGCAGCCTTGGCGGCCTTCTTGGCCGGGGTCTTGGCCGGCGGCGCCACGGCATCCTTCAGGGCCTTGGCCGGCGCGAACTTGGGCGCCTTGGAGGCAGGGATGTCGATGGTCTCGCCGGTGCGCAGGTTACGGCCCTTGCGCGCCGGACGATCGGCGACCCGGAAGGCGCCGAGGCCGAAGATCCGTACTTCCTCGCCCCGGCCGAGCGTGGCCGAGATCTCTTGGACCAGAGCGCCCAGCACCTTGCCGGTGTCAGTCTTGGTCATACCGAGGCGCTCCGCGATCGCAGCCGCCATGTCAGCTTGGGTCAACGCCATTGTTTGGCTCCTTAGCTCGTACCCGGACGTATCCGCGGTATACCACCAATCCCCAAGAACGCCAGAGGGATTGCGCGGGCGAGCGTGAAAAAGCCCCTGAAAACCGGCATTCTTCAGGGAAAACATGGTATTGCGCGGTCTTGGGCCGGGTCGTGGCGACCCGCGGAATGGCCGAGATTCCCAGGGCAAACCGGCGAATCGATCGACCGGACCTGGCGAAGAACTGCCGCCGCGGCAACAGCATTCGCTTCGCGAACACCGGACCGCGACCTTGCCGTTGCCGACGGCAATGATTTGCCTTTGCCGGTTTGCGCCCGGGCATCGGGCGAATAGAGTTCCGCGGTCCCGTCCCAGCCGAGAGGATCGCCATGCCCATCCGCCCCACGATTCAGGTCCGCGTTCCCAGCGCCGGTGACGAGCGCCATTTGGGCGTGCTGTCCATCGACGACTGGAGCGTGCCCTGCGCCGTCGGGGCTGCCGGGCTGGTCCCGGCCACTGCCAAGCGCGAAGGCGACCGGGCGACGCCGATCGGCGTGTTCGCCCTGCGCTACGGCTTCTTCGAACCAGGCGCCTGGCCGGACTTCCCGCGCGACCTCGAGTTCCCCTTCGTCCCTTACGATCCCGCCATGATGTGGAGCGAGGACCCGGCCGATCCCGACTACAACCGCGCGGTCTTCGAGGAGACGCCGGACCCGGCCCGCGCCACGGCCCGCCGGGCGACCGGCCAGTTCGACCTGTTCGTGCCGATCGGCTGGAACGACGCCGTGCCCGACCCCCATCGCGGCAGTGCCATTTATCTGCATGTGGCGCGGCCGGGCCTGACCCCCACCGCCGGCTGCGTCGCCGTCGCGCGCGAGCATGCGCTGGCGCTGGCCCGCCGCCTGGTGCCGGGGATGACGATCGACATCGCGCCGCTCGACGAGACCCCGGTGCGCGCCGCCGAGCGCCGCATGGAGCCCTTGGAGAGCGTGACCTTCACAGGGCTGGCGCCCGGGCCGCGCCTGATCGTGACCGGCGCGGTCCACGGCAACGAAGTCGCCGGCGCCATCGCGATCCGCCAGGCGATCGACGACATCCGCGCCGGGCGCCTGCTGATCCGGCGCGGCACCGTCACCTTCGTGCCGATCGTCAACGCCCTCGCCCATCGCCGCAACAGCCGGGCCGGCGACCGCAACCTCAACCGCGACCTGCGCGAAGCGACGGTGCCGACCAGCTACGAGGACCGGGTCGCCAATGTTCTGTGCCCGCTGCTGCGCGGCCACGACGTGCTGCTCGACCTGCACAGCTTCCGGGTCGGCAGTCGGCCGTTCGTGTTCGTCGGCCCTGCCGACAATGACGGGCCGGTCGAGCCGTTCGCCCAGGCCTCGGCCGAAGGCGACTTCGCCAGCCGGCTCGGGCCCGAGCTGGTCATGCATGGCTGGCTGCAGGCCTATGTCGCGGCAGCCGAGGAGAAGCGCCGGCTGATCGCGGCCGGAGTCGGCGCCGGCGGCCCCCTGCCCGAGGTGGCGCCGTCCCTCGGCGTCGGGACCACCGAATATATGCGCTTCGCCGGCGGCTATGCCGTGACCGTGGAATGCGGCCAGCACGACGATCCCGCAGCCCCCGGCGTCGCCCGCGCAGCGATCCGCGCCGCGCTTGCGCATCTGCGCCTGATCGAAGCGCCGCCGCCGCCCCGCTCGGTCCGCCGCGGCATCGAATTCCGCGAGATCGTGGTCGCCCACTCGGCCGACGATCGCTTGGCGCGCGACTGGCGCACCGGCGACCCGGTCGCCGCCGGCACCGTGATCGCCCGCCGCGCCGATGGCACCGAGCTCACCGCGCCCGCGGACGGCTTTATCGTGTTCCCCAACGCCAGCCCGCAGCCGCTCGATGACCTCTACAGCTTCGGCGTGCCCAGCGAGCGGTTCCGCGACGACGGCTGAGCGGCCCTCATCGCGGCAATCCGAACCGCGCCGCGAGCGGCGACGGCTGTGGCTGCGCGGCGATCGCCTGGAAGCTGGCGGCGAGGCCCGGCAGCTCGGCCGGTATCGCCGCCATCAGCGGCGGTACCGGCACGGCCGGCGGCGGCGCGGCACCGGCCGCGACCCACACCCGCGTGATCCGGTCGCCGCTACCCACGATCCCGTGCCGCAGGCCCTGGAGCAGCTGGTCGAGCACGGCATGCAGGCTGCCGGCATAGGTGCCGTTGAGCGTCGGCGAGTCGGCCGGCCGGTTCGGCCAGTCGAATGCGAACCCGTACCGGCGTGCCAACTGGCCGAGCGCGGCGTCGAGCGGTAGGTCCGTGGCTTCGAGCACGACCCCATCCTCGGCCGCCGCCGGCGCCATGGGCAGCGGCAGCGCCAGCAGCAGGGCAACGGCCAGCCGGATCATATGGCAGCGCTGTCGCGAACGAAGCCCAGCGACGGGAACGGCGCAAACGCGCCTGATACCATGGCGTCGGGCAGTCCCCACCAGTCGCGCGCCACGGTGCCGTAGAGCTGGCGGAAATCCAGCGCGTGTTTCAGGTTGCCGCCGTCGAGGTCGGTCAGCGACGGATAGGCCCCATAGAACCCGCCGCGCAGCCCGCCGCCCATGAGCAGATGCACATTGGCGGTGCCGTGGTCGGTGCCGGCCGACGCATTCTCGGCCGCGCGCCGCCCGAATTCGGCGTAGGTCATGACCAGGACCCGGGACCATAGGCCCAGGGCGGCCAGGCACCGGCGGAACGCGTCGAGCCCGTTGCCCAGGTCCCGCAGCAGCCGGGCATGCGTGGTGGCCTGGCGGATATGGGTATCGTAGCTGCCATGCGACAGCGCGATCACCGGCACGGCGGCGCCGCTGGCCAGGACGCGGGCCGCCTCCTGCAGCGCATTGCCGACGCCGGAGGCCGGAAACGACACGGGCAGGCGGATCCGGCCGAGATCGCCGAACCGCGCCCGGTCCGCCATGACCAGCCGCTGCACCGTGACGATGTAGGCGAGCGCCGGGTTGGCGACAGTCCCGGGGTCGGGCAGCGTCATGGGGTCGTCGAGCGCCAGGCCGCCCCGCAGCGACAGGCTGAGCGGCACCAGCCCGTCGCCGCTGAGCGCGCCGCCGCTGCCGGAGTCGACGGTCACGGCCGGCACTGATCCGCGCGCGACGTCGGCGATCTGCGACAGCAGGCGCGCCGCCCAGCCGTCGCTGACCACGACATTGCTGTCGCTCGCCGTCTCCCAGATCGCGGTCGAGCGGAAATGCGACAGGCTGGGGGCGGCATAGCCAACGCCGAGGGCGAGCGCCAGATCGCCGGCCGTCCAGGCATCGTTCAGCACCGCCAGCGACGGGTGGAAGCCCAACCCCTGGCCGAGCTGGGTGACCGCCGACGCCGGGATGCCGATGGTCGGACGCAGCCGGGCGTAGGCGGGATCGGCATAGGGGACGACCGTGTTCAGGCCGTCATTGCCGCCGGCCAGACGGATCAGCACCAGCGTCCGGTCAAGCCGGGCCGCCGCGGCGCGGGCGACGGACGGCGCCAACCATCCCGCAGCCGCCGCGGCGGTCAGGCCCGAGAGGAACCGGCGGCGTCGGATCGGAGCAGCCATCACCGCCTCAGTTGAGTTGGAAGGCGGGGTCGAACAGGAGGTGGCCCAGGACCGCGCTGAAGCGGGCCGGCGCCTGAAGCGGCGGCGCCAGGGGCGCGGTCGGCAGCAGCCATTGCTGCAGGAAGTCCGTGGTCGCGGCGTCCACGACGAAGTCGTTGCCGATGGTCGGCAGCACTTCGGTCGACCATACCGACAGCATCTTGTCGATCAGGGCGTTGCGGCGGACCGCCGAGTCGGTGTTGATCCAGGCGGTATAGCCGCGCCAACCCTTGACGTCCGGCTGATGGAACAGCCCCTGCCCCATGTTGGCGAGCGCCGCCGGCAGGCTGGCCGTCTCGGCCGGCGACAGGCCGAGGACGCGGTCGAGGCTGAACGCCAGCTCGACCGGCGACTTGATCAGCGTGCCGCGGTTGGCCGGGTCCCAGAAGGCGTCGGTCAGCAGCAGCGCGCGCAGCGCCGGCTGGATCATCAGCCCGGACTGGGCGAAACCGGTGGCCAGGCGCTGGACCGTGTCGGCATCGGGCGTCGGCGACACGAAGGTGGTCCATAGCTTGGACAGGATGAACACCGGCAGCGACGGCTGCGCCAGCACGATGTCCAGCCCCTGGTCGCCATCGAAATTGCCGGACTGCCCGAGGATGGTCTTGACGCCCCCGTCGTGGTTGGCGGGAACCGTCACGAACTGCAGGCTGCCGTTGATCGTCCAGCCGGTGAGGGCGCGGGCGAGCTCGCGGACGTCGGTCTCGGTATAGTGGCCGACGCCCAGCGTAAACAGCTCCATCACCTCGCGCGCGAAGTTCTCGTTGGGCGCCCGCGCGACATTGGTGGCGCCGTCGAGATAGAGCAGCATCGCCGGATCATGCGCGATGTCATGCAGGAGCGTGCCGAACGATCCGGCCGCGTCGCGGCGCAGCAGCAGGTTCTGGCGCAGCAGCAGACGGGCGTCGGCGACCTTGGGCGCCGCCGAGACGAAGTGGTTGGTCCACAGCAGCACCAGCCTTTCGGTGATCGGGCTGGTGGTATGGGCCATCTCGAGCACCCACCACGCCGCCAGCTCCTGCATCTGGGCGTCGGTGGTCGTGTTGATCTTGCCCGGCGCATCGGCCCAACTGGGCAGCGGCAGCGTCGGCGTGGCGCGCAGGGTGGCCAGGACCGCGTCGACCGCCTGCTCGCGGCTCAGGGGCAACAGCGGCGCGATGTCGGAATAGGCCAAGCCGAAGCCGGTGCGCGCGACCAGGTGGCGGGCCTCGGCGAGGCTCAGGGCCATGGCCGGCGCCGTGGCCACGAGCAGCAGGACCGCGACCAGCGCGCTCCCAAGACCCAGCCGTCTTATTTTGACCGCCATGGGCGCAAGTTGAGCAGCTCCGCTTTAATAGCCGGTTAACTATTCACCGGATTTGCGCCAAATATTCCCCCCCTTTCCCACCAAGGCACCGGATCCGATGACCGAACGCTTCGACCTCGACGCCCGCTTCCAGGCCGCCCAAGCCGCCGCTCGCGAGGCGGGCGCCCTGGCGTTGTCGCTCCGGCAGGGGCCGGCCACCGCGCTCGATGTCGGCGCCAAGGGGCTGCTCGATCTGTGCACGGAAGCCGACCGCGCCGCCGAGCGGCTGATCCGCAGCCGCCTGGCCGACCGCTTCGGCGACGCCATGCTGGGCGAGGAATATGGCGGCGCGGTCGGCGACCGCACCTGGGTGGTCGACCCGATCGACGGCACCTATAATTTCGTGCACGGGCTGCCCCACTGGTGCGTGTCGATCGCCCTCGTCGCCGCCGGCCAGGCGCAGATCGGGGTGCTGTTCAACCCGGCCACCGGCCAGCTCTACGCCGCCCGCGCCGGCGGTGGCGCCTGGCTCGACGGCCGCCCGATCCGGGTCAGCGGCGACACCCATGCCGACCGGCCGCTGGTCGAAGTCGGGTGCTCGCGCCGGGTGCCGCTGGCCGACCGCCTGGCGACGATCGCCCGCCTGGCCGAGGCCGGATTCGAGTATCGACATCAAGGCTCGGGCGCGCTCGGCATGGCTCAGGTCGCGACCGGCCAGATCGACGCCTATGTCGAGCTGCACATCAACGCCTGGGACGTGGCCGCCGGCCTGGCGCTGGTCCGCGAGGCCGGCGGCTGGACCAACGAGTTCCTGGCCGGCGACGGCCTGACCAAGGGCAATCCGATTCTCGCCTGCACCCCGGCCCTGCGCGATCGCCTGACGACCGCGACGGGTATCCGCTAAGGCAGCTTCTCGGCGATGCCGAACAGCGCCTCGCGGCGCGCCATTTCGGCCCAGACATCGGTCAGCGGGATGTTGGCCGCGCTCAGCAGCACGACCAGGTTGTAGAGCAGGTCGGCGGTCTCGTCGACCAGGGCGGCGCGCTGGCCGCGCACCGCCTCGATCGCGACCTCGCCGGCCTCCTCGATGATCTTCTGGGCCATCTTGGGGATGCCGGCGTTGAGCAGCTTGGCGGTGCGGCTGTCGGCATGCTGCCCGGACCGGCAGGCAACTGCCGCCTCGAACAGCCGGCGCAAAGGATCGACATTGTCCTGATCGGCAACCGGAAAGGCCAGGCGCAAACGATCCTTTTTCTTCGCTCGGCTCATGCCCGGTCTCCCCTGCGCCGACGTGCCGTCCGACACCGCCTTGTCCAGGCGTGCGGAACGCTGGACTGTCGAAGCCGCCGGTTTCTTCCTTCGTTAGATTCGCTGCGTGCTGTCAATCCGCCAAGTGGCAGTCACCGGGTGGCGGTCACTCGCGGTAGGGCCCGTCATGGCGCCCGACCGGCACGGCATGCGTCACCATCGGCGCGCCGCGGCGCCACCAGTGCAGGTGATACCCGGGCGGCTCCATCACGAAGGCCGAGCCGCCGACGGGGCGAAGGTCCAGCGCCAGCTGGTGCGCCGTCGACGAGGCCACGGACAGCAGCGTCCCGGCCCAGCGCGTTTGCAGCGACCGATGCACATGCCCGCAGACAACGCGCTCGACCTGCGGATGATCCCGCACCAGCTCGGCCAGCGCGGCGGCGTCGGCCGGCGCCAGGCCGATCTCGTCCATGCTCGAGAGGCCGGTCGCGACAGGCGGATGGTGGCAGGCCAGCAGCGTCGGGCGCCCGCGGTCGGCGGCCAGGGCCTCGGCCAGCCAGGCCCGGCGCTCGGGCCCGAACACACCGCCGACCAGCCCGGGGTCGGTGGTGTCGAGCGCCAGGATGCGCACGGGGAAGCCCTCGACCGCATAGTTGAGCACGCCCTGGCGCGGCAGGTAGGCGTGATCGGGAAAGGCTTGGACCAGGGCCGCGCGGTCGTCGTGATTGCCGGGCAACAGGAACAGGGGCGCCGTCAGCGGCGCCAGCAACGCCCGCAATTCGCGGTATTCATCGGCGTGCCCGCCATCGACCAGGTCGCCGGTCGCCAGGATCAGATCAGGCGCCGGATCCTCGGCCGCCAGCTGGGCGATCGCGCGCTCCAGCATGGCGCGGCTGTCGACGCGGCCGTTCACCAGCCGGCCGGGGTGCGTCACGTGAAGATCGGTGATCTGTGCGATCAGCAGAGCCTCGCCCCGCGATTGGGCGGCGAGCGGCTCGGGTCGCGGCATGGAGTGGTCCTCGTCGGCGTCGGGGGGCCGAGTGTCGCCGCGTTGTGTTACAGAAATGAGGCGATGACGACGCCGCCTCCCGGCCCGGCGGCCGGGAGGCGGCGGACCGCGTCAGCCGCCGATGCAGGTCGCGACGTTCTGCGGCGTGCAGACGTCGAGGCCGGTATAGGTGGGATCGGCGACGGTCTTGCCTTCCTTCAGGTCCTTCAGGAAGTACATGGCCTTGTAGCCCATCTCGAACGGCCGCTGACCGACCTGGCCCTTGGACAGGCCGGCCTTCAGGGCGTCGATCTGGACCGGCAGGGTGTCGGCGACCACCAGGGCCAGCGAGCCGTCGTCGATGCGGGCCTTGTACTTCTCGGCGACGCGCTTGTAGGCCTGGGGCAGGAACTGCGGGAAGCCGCCGGTCGGCACGAAGGCGTCGAGCTTGGGATACTTGCCCAGGATGTCTTCCAGCTGCTGCACCGAGCGCGGGAAGTCGTCATCGGTGTAGAGCGGGCAACCGTCGACCTCGGTCCAGCCGTTCTGGCCGGTCAGGCGCGCGCCGGGCGACTCCTTGCTGGGCGTGCCCGACAGCGTGTCGCGGATGCCCTGCATGCGCTCGTTGTGGTTGGCCGCCGCCGCACCGCCGGACTGGATGCAGATACTGCCGCCCTTGGGCTTCAGCTGCATCACGATCTTGGCCAGGTTGACGCCGATGTCGTAATTCTTGGTCCCGACATAGGCGACGCGCAGCGCCTTGTCCTTGGGCAACAGGTCGCTGTCCCAGGTCAGCACTGGAATCCCGGCCTTCTTGGCACCCTCCAGCGCCTTGGCCATGGCCGCGGCGTTCGACGGCGACACGGCGATGCCGTCGACCTTCTTGGCGATCAGGTCGTTGACGACCTCGACCTGCTCATCGCCGCCGCCATGCTCGCCGGGCCCGATATACATGCACTGGATGGCGCCCTTCAGATCCTTCTCGGCCTTCTTGCAGCCGTCGCGCGCCTGGTCGAAGAACGGGTTGTTCATGTTTTTCGGCACCAGCGCCAGCACCAGCTTCTTGTCCGCCGCCTGGGCGCCCTGACCCAGCGCCAGCAGCGCCGCGACGGCGACGGTGGCAGTGAGAATCGTCTTCAGCATGCGTTTGCCCTCCCCTGACTTCACCCTCAGCTTGCCGCGCGGCCCTTGGGGCTCACGTCGACCTCTTGCCGCGGACGCGCTCGACCAGCGCCGCAACACCGACCAGCGCGCCCAGGAAGGCGCCCTGGCGGATGCGCTCCAGGAGCACCGCGAGAACGATGAACACGCCGACGAACGTGCCCTGCCAGTTCGAATCGACCCCGGCCATCAGCAGGCTGTTGCGGATCACTTCGATCAAGGCCGAGCCGATGAAGGACCCGAACGCGCCGCCCTCGCCGCCCATCAGGTTGGTGCCGCCGATCACCGACGAGGCGATGACGCGCAGTTCGTAGCCCTGGCCCAGCGCGTTGATCGCCGAGCCCTGCCAACCGATGATCAGCACCGCCGACAGCGCCGCCGTGGCCGCCGAGACCATGTAGGCCTGCAGCTTGATGCGGTTGACCGCGACGCCGGTCAGGCGCGCCGCCTGCTCGTTGCCGCCGACGGCGTAAAGATGGCGGCCCCAGGCCGTGAAGCGGAAGACGAAGCCGAACACCACCACCAGCGCCAGCAGGATCCACACCGGGATCGCCAGCCCCATCCAGTCGCCACCGCCCAGCGCGAAGATGGTGTCGGCGCCGGGACCGAAGTCGTAGATCATCTTGTTCTGGGACAGCACGATCGCCAGGCTGCGGGCGATCGACAGCATGCCCAGGGTGACCACGAAGGACGACAGGTTGAGGTAAGCGATCAGGAATCCGTTGACGGCGCCGGCCAAGAGGCCGGTCGCCATGCCGGCGGCGATCGCCCAATAGGACGCCCAGCCGTCCTGCAGGCACAGGCCGGTGACGATCGCGACCAGGCCCATCAGCGAGCCCACCGACAGGTCGATGCCGCCGGTGATGATCACCGCGGTCATGCCCAGCGCCATCATCCCGATAAAGGCGAAATTGCGGGTGATGTTGAAGAAGTTGTCGGCGGTCGGGAACGCGTTGGGGGCGATCACGCTCATGGCCGCGCAGATGATCACCAGCGCCACGGTCACCCAGAACGCCTGGCGCGCCATCATCATCTGCAGCAGCGACCGCCGCTTCGCCGGCACCGGATCGGCGCCAAGGGCGTGGGGGAGCGGGTGGCTGGACATCGCGCGGGGGCTCCTCAGGCGGCCTGCAATGCGCCGGTGATGAGGCCGGTCACCTCCTCGGGCGAGCTCTGGGCGATCGGCTTGTCGGCGACCTTGCGGCCGCGCCGCATCACCGCGACCCGGTCGCACACGGCGAACACGTCGGGCATGCGGTGGCTTATCAGGATCACCGCGATGCCCTGGTCGCGCAGGCGCCGGATCAGGTCCAGCACCTCGGCGACCTGGCGCACGCTGATGGCCGCGGTCGGCTCGTCCATCATGACCAGGCGCGACTGCGCCAGGCGCGTGCGGGCAATCGCGACGGCCTGGCGCTGGCCGCCCGACATGCTGCGCACCAGCTCGGCCGGCCGGGTCTCGGACTTGAGCTCGGCGAAGAGCTGGCGCGCGCGCTCGTTCATGCTCTTGTGGTCGAGTACGCGCAGGCCGCCCACCCACTTCTTGAGCTCACGGCCCAGGAAGACGTTCTCGGCCGCGGTCAGATTATTGCAAAGCGCCAGGTCCTGGTAGACGACCTCGATGCCGGCGGCGCGGGCGTCGACCGGCCGGGCGAAGTGCACCGGCTGGCCCTGCAGCCGGATCTGCCCGCCCGACGGCGGGAAATTGCCGGCGATGACCTTGACCAGCGTCGACTTGCCGGCGCCGTTGTCGCCCATCAGGCCCAGCACCTCGCCGGGCGCAATCGCCAGGTCGACCCCGGTGAGCGCCTCGATCGCGCCGAAATGCTTGGCGATGCCCTGCAGCTCCAACAGCGCCATCAGGACCGCCCGCCACCCATGGCCGACATGCCTCACCTCCCTGCCATGCCCGTTCGGCCGGTCCCGGCCGTCTGGCTTTCAGGCAAGGCTAATTGGCCGAGCCGCGGAAGACCAGCACAACCTGCATGATGACGTGGGTTCCGGTATCGGCCCAATCGCGAGACGCTTCGTTAACACAATCGCCTGGATAATTCGCGCCAGACCGTCGGACCAGAAGCAAATCCGCGGGAGGAAACAATGCGCAGGGTCGGATTTGGCATCCAGGGCCGTATCTATTCGGGCTTCGGCCTGACCGTGCTGCTGAGCCTGGGGCTGGCAATGCTTGGCGCCGCGCAGCTGCGCTCGATCGCCGGCCAGATCGGGACCTACAGCCGGTCGGCCGACAGCGACGCGGCGATCCTCGAGATCGAGGCCGGCCTCGAGCGCATGAACGGCGCAGCCCTGCACTATCGGGCCTCCGGCGACGAACAGAGCCTGAAGGACTACGCCGCCGCGGAGACGAGCGTGCGCGACGGCATCGCCGGCAGCCGCGGGACCATGGCCGCCGACCGGCGCGAGACCCTTGATGCGATCACCGCCGGCCTCGATGCCTATCGCGGCAAGCTCGACGGCCTGGCCACCCTCACCCGCCAGATCCAGGCCGACCGCGCCAAGCTGGTCGGCCTGGGCGACGACCTCAACAACGCCGCCAACCGCCTGATGCGGCTGGCCAAGGTCGACGACAACGCCGAGATCGTCGACGCCACCCAGCGCCTCGGCGAGTTCGTGCTGACCATCCGCCTGATCACCTGGCGCTTCCTGGCCACCACCGATCCCAAGGGACCGTCCCAGTACGAGGCCGCCCAGGGCCGCGTCGACGCCGCGCTCGCCGATTTCGACGCCGGTGACCAGGCCGAGACCTACAAGCCGCACATCGAGCGCCTGAAGGCCGCGCTGGCGGCCAACAGCGCCAGCTTCACCGCGCTGGCCGACGCGATCCTGAAGGTCGACGCCCTCTACCGGACCGAGATGGCGCCGGCCATGGCCGCCCTGATCGAGCGCGCCCGCAACGACGCGGCCGTCCTGAGCGGCCAGCTGACCGAGACCCGCAGCCAGACCGAAACGGTGATCGGCCGCACCATCTCCGGCCAGATCGTCATTGCCGCGCTGATCCTGGTCACCGCCGCGGCCGCCGGGCTGGGGATCGGCCGCAGCATCGCCCGCCCGATCATCGGCATGACCGGCGCCATGACCCGCCTGGCCGATGGTGATACCGCCGTCACGGTGCCCGCGCGCGACCGCCGCGACCAGCTGGGCGCCATGGCCCGGGCGGTCGAGGTGTTCCGGCGCAACGCCGTCGAGAAGCTGGCGCTGGAGCAGGAGCGCGCGGCCCTGGATCAGCAGGCGGCCGAGGCGCGGCAGCGCGAGCTGTTGAGCCTGGCCGCGACCTTCGAGGCCGAGGTCCAGGGCATCGTCGACACGGTGTCGAGCGGCTCGACCGACGTCGAGACCGCGGCGCGCACCCTGGTCGACGCCGTCGGCGGCACCCGCCGCCAGGCCCACGACGTGGCCGACGCCGCCAACCTGGCCTCGGCCAGCGTCCAGGCCGCCGCCGGGGCCGCCGACCAACTGGCCGCCTCGATCACCGAGATCAGCCGCAGCGTCACCCGCGCCTCCGATGTCGCGCGCACCGCGACGGGTGCAGCCACCGAGGCCGACGGCACCATGCGCAGCCTGACCGACGCCGCCCAGCGGATCGGCGACGTCGTCTCGCTGATCAGCACCATCGCCCGCCAGACCCATCTGCTGGCGCTCAACGCCACCATCGAGGCCGCGCGCGCCGGCGACGCCGGCAAGGGCTTCGCCGTGGTCGCCCACGAAGTCAAGCAGTTGGCCGACCAGACCGCGCGGGCGACCGAGGACATCGAGCACCAGATCGGCGCCATGCAGTCGGTCAGCGGCCAGGCCGTCGACAGCATCCGCCACATCGGCCGCATCATCCACGAGTTGGACGGCATCGCGACGGGCGTCGCCGCCTCGATCGAAGAGCAGCGCGCCGCCACCGCCGAGATCGCCCGCAATGTCCAGCAGGCGGCCCAGGGCACCCAGGCGGTGACCGTGACCATCGGCGACGTCGGCGCGTCAGCCCGGGTTGCCGACGAGTCCGCCGGGCGCCTACTCTCGGTCGCCGGCACCTTGACCGAGCAGGCCGATGCCCTGCAAGGCGGGGTCGGACGCTTTCTGACGCGGGTGCGCGCCGGCTGAGGTCTCGCCGGCTGGGGGCTTGCCGGCGGACCGTCGGCGGTCTTACTTCGACCGATGTCCGCACCCGACATCTCGATCCTGCTGCCCACGCGCGGGCGGCCCGAAACCTTCGGCGCCGCCCTGGCGACCGCCCTGGCCCAGGACCATTCGGCCATCGAGGTGGTGGTCCAGAACAACGGTGCCGACCCCGCGACCCGGGCCCTGGTCGAGGCCGCCCGCGACCCGCGCATCGCCTATGACGAGACCCCGGCGGTGCTGTCCATGACCGACAATTGGGAGCGGGCCCTGCGCCGCGCCCGCGGTCGCTGGGTCACGGTGCTGGGCGACGACGACGGCCTGATGGCCGACGCCTGCCGGATCGTCTACGGCCTTGCCGCCGCCGACCCGGAGCTGGCGGTGATAAGCTGGGCGCCGGCCGACTATGGCTGGGACAGCGACCGCTCGCACCTGCGCAACCGCCTCGCGGTCAAGAACGTGCTGGACGCCGACCGCCGCGAGATGACGGCCACGGCTGACCTGTTCGACCGGGCCCTGGACCTGACCCTGTCGTTCCTCGACCTGCCGATGGCCTACAACGGCTTCGTCGCCGCCCGGCTGATCCGGACGGCGCAGTCGCGCTGGGGCCGCTATTTCGGCTCGGTGCTGCCCGACGTCCATTCGGGCCTGGTCAACCTGCTGCTCGCCGATCGCTATCTGCGCCTCCACCGGCCGCTGTCGGTGCGCGGCACCTCCGGCCAGAGCGTCGGCGCCGCCTTCACCCGCCATGCCGAAGGGGCAGCCCGGCGCGCCGCGTTCGAAGCCGAGAGCGGCGGCGGCGCCCTGTGGCAGCCCGGACTGTTCCCCAGCGCCAACCTGGCCATGGTGATCGCCAACTCGCTGATGGGCAGCGTGCGGATTTTGCGGCCGGAGGTCGGTCCCGGGCGGGTCGATCCGGCCCGGGTGCTGGCCCTGATGGCCGCCACCATCGGCCATGCGCCCGACGGCTACGACGCGACCCTGGCGGACGCCCGCCGCCTGGCCGAGATGCATGGGCTGACGGTCGACTGGAGCCAGATCCCGCCGCGGCCGCCGCCCCTGCCCCCCGCCGCCCCCGGCCTGTGGCGGGCCGGTGACGTGTCGGTGCTGGTGGTCGACTGCGCACAGCAGGGCATCCGCACCGTCGCCGACGCCGTGGCCTATGCCGCACGGGTGCTGCCGGAATGGCGCGGCTGACCGGAGCAGCCTTGTCAGGCGCCCAATGTTCCTGTTATGTTCCTGACACCGCCATTCGCGCAGGAGCAGGTTCATGCAGGCCGCAACCAGGATCGACCCCCTCCGCGAGACTCGGCGGCAGTTCGCCGAAAGCCTGAGGCCGGAGGTCTACCGCGTCGCCGTCGCCCATCGCCATCTGCTGCGCGGCCGCGATCCCGCGGCCCTGACCACGCGGCAGCTGATGGACTTCGCCGACGAGAACCCGCATCTGTTCAGTGCTCGGGGGCAGCTCGAACGCCAGTGACGGCACCGCCCGGCGGACCCTACCGGCATCCCTATCGCGACGGCCGCTGGCCGCCGCCCACGGCGATCACGGCGACGATGATGAGGCCGGTCATCACGTCGCGCACGCCGGCGCCAAAGCCGGCGTTGTTGAGCATGGCGACGACCATGAACAGGAACAGCGCGGCCCCCCACAGGCCCGGCAGATTGGCCATGCCGCCGGCAACGGAGGTGCCGCCGATCACCACCGCAGCGATCGAAGCCAGCAGGTACTCGGCGCCGACATCCAGCGACGAGCCGCCGGTGAAGCCGGCCAGCAGCGCGCCGCACAGCCCGGCCAGGCCGCCGCACAGGACGTAGGTCGCGAACCGGGTGCGGTCGACCGCCAAGCCGGCCAGCCGCGCCGCCCGCCGGTTCTGGCCGATGGCCAGGACCGAGCGCCCGTAGATCGTGCGATGCAGCGCAACCCCGGCCAGCACCGACAGCCCGGCCGCCGCGAAGGCCAGGACCGGCACGCCGCCGGCCCGCGCGACCGCGAAGTCGGCAAAGGCGGGCGGCGGCTTGATCTGCAGGCCGCGGCCATAGGAGATGCCGACCGACTGGATGATGAAGCTCGCTGACAGCGTCGCGATGATCGGCGGGATCTTGAGCAGCCGGATCAGCGCATAGTTGGCCGCGCCGATCGCCAAACCAACGGCGACCGGGGCCGCCAAGCCCAGCGCGATGCGGCTGTCGGCGCCATCCATCACCTTCATCGCCACGGCACTGGCCAGCCCGATCGTGGCCGGCACCGACAGGTCGATGTTGCCCGGCCCCAGGGTGATCACGAACATCTGCCCGATCGCCACGATCACCGTGAACGTCGCGAAGGCGAGCGCCGTGGCCAGCAGCCCCTGGGCGCCCTGGCCGCCGGCGACCGCGATCGCGGCACCCCACACCAGCAGGGCGCCGGCGAACGACCAGGCCCACGGACGGTCGAGCAGGAGGCGGCGCAGCATGTCCGTCATGCCTCGCCTCGGTCGATGGCAACCCGCGCCGCCAGGATCAGGATCAGGATCAGGATGACGCCCTGGGCGCCGACCTGCCATTCCGAGGGGATCCGCACCCCGGGCAGCCACGGTACCTGGAAGAAGTTGAGCGCGACCGCCGCCAGCTGCAGGGTCAGCGCCCCGATCACGGCCCCCACCGGCGACACGCGCCCGCCCACGAACTCAGCGCCGCCCAGGATCGCCCCGGCGATCGACAGCAGCGTGTAGCCGTTGGCCATGTTGGCGTCGGCCGAGGTCGACACGCCGACCAGCGCCAGGCCGGACGCCACCCCGAACAGCCCGGCGGCCATGAACATCGCCACCCGGATCCACAGCAGCGACCAGCCGGCCCGCGCCAGCGCTTCGGGGTTGCCGCCGGCGCCGCGCAGGATGGCGCCCAACGAGGTGCGCATCAGCGCCAGATGGGCAACCACCGCCACCGCCGCCGCCGCCACGATCGGGAACGGCACCAGCGGCACCGGCAGCGCCATCAGCCCCTGCAGCCAGGCCGGCGCATGGCCGCCCGGCGTCGGCCGGACCAGGATCGCCAGCCCCAGCCAGACGAAGCCCATCCCCAGGGTCACGACGATCGACGGCACCCGGCGCAGATGGATGATGGCGCCGACCAGGCCATAGGCGGCCACCGCCCCGGCCAGGACGGCAATCCCCAGCAGGGGCCGGCCGGGCAGCCAGGTCGCCGCGACGCAGCCGACGAACCCGACGAACGCGCCGATCGACAGGTCGAGGTCGTTGATCGTGATGACGCAGAGCTGCGCGATCGTGGCCAGCGCCACCGGCACCGCCAGGTTGAGCATCAGGGTCAGGCCGAAATAGCTGATCGCCCGCGGATTGAGGACGTCGATGGCGACCAGCACCAGCGCCAGCGACAGGATCGGCAGCAGCGCCCGCAGCCGGCGGCGCTGGACGGGCCGGACGGTGCGGATCATGCGGCCGCGTCGCCCGAGGTCTCGCCCAGGGTCTCGAATGACGACTGGATCACCGCCGCCTCGGTCAGCTGGTCGCGGCCGACCTCGGCCGCGATGCGGCCATTGCGGAAGACATAGACGCGGTCGCAATAGGCCAGCTCGTCGAACTCCGTGGTGTACCACAGGAAGGTTCGGCCGGCCGCGGCCTCGGCCTGGATCAGGGTGTAGACCTCGCGCTTGGTGCCGATGTCGACACCGCGCATCGGATCGTCCATCAGCACGATGGCGGCGCCCGACGCGAGCGCCCGGGCGAACAGCACCTTCTGCTGGTTGCCCCCGGACAAGGACAGGATCGGCGCGTCGATGCCGTCGGCCCGGATGCCGATGCGGCGGCGCCAGGATTCGGCCAGCTCGGCCTCGCGGCCGAGCCGGATCAGCCCATGCCGGCACAGCGCCGCAAGCGCGCCGACGCTCAAGTTCCGCGCCACCGGCCATAGCGGAAAGATGCCGTCCGACTGGCGGTCGCCCGGAACCAGCGCAACGCTGCCCGAGAGCGCGATCGCCGCGGTCGCCCGCCGCGCGGCGTCGACGACGGCGATCAGCAGATCGGTCTGGCCGTGCCCGGCCAGACCGGCCAGGCCGACCACCTCGCCGGCGCGGGCCTCGACCGCGCGGCCATCGGGCTGCCGTGCCGGCCGCGCCGCTACCCGCAGGGGCGCGTCACCCGCGCGCGGCGCCACGGCCGCCGCGATCGCGCCGCGCATACTGCCCATGGCCTGAACCAGCTTGTCGTGGTCGAACGCGTCAGCGCGGCCGCTCGCCACTACCCGGCCGTCGCGCATCACGACGATGCGGTCGCTGGTCGACAGGATCTCGCCCAACAGATGCGAGACCAGGACCGCGCTGGCACCGGCGGCGACGCGGCGGCGCACGAAGGCCAGCAGCTGCCCGGCGGTCTGCGCATCGAGGGCCGAGGTCGGCTCGTCCAGGACGACCAGCCGCACGGGCGCGTCCGTCTCGGTGAAGGCCCGCGCGATCTCGACCATCTGACGCCGGCTGATCGGCAGGTCGGCGACCACGTCGCCCGGCTGGATGCCATGGTCGGGGAAGATCTCGTCCAGCTGGGCCTGCATCAGGCGGCCGCCACGCTGGCGCCAGCCCCGGCCGCGAATCGCCGGATGGACGACCGCCGCGTTCTCCGCGACGGTCAGATTCGGGCACAGCGACAGTTCCTGGAAGACACAGCGGATGCCCAGCCGATGGGCCTCGGCTACCGCATGGTGCCCGGCCGGCTGGCCGGCCGCCAGGATCCGGCCGCTGTCGGGGGCCAGGGTGCCGGCCAGTGCGCCGACCAGCGTCGACTTGCCGGCGCCGTTGTGGCCGACCAGGCCGACGCACTCGCCGGCGGCGATCGCCAGGTCCACGCCCTGCAGGGCGCGGATTGCCCCGAAGCTCTTGGCGATCGCCTCCAGGCGGATGAGTTCGCGGTCCGGCACCGCCGTCCTCCGGGATGCCAGCCCGCGCGCCGGCTACTTCTTGCTGTTGGCCGCGATCGCGTCGATCGCGTCCTGCTGCGTGTACTCGGTGTTGGCGACGCTGCCGACCGGCGTGGCCTTCAGCGCCTCGTCCAGATGCGCCTGATCGATGGCCAGATAGGGCACCACCATGTCATGGGGCACGGTCTTGCCGTCCAGGATCTGCTGGGCCACCCAGAACGCCAGGGTCGACACGCCGGGGGCGATCGACGCCGACCAGGTGGTGTAGCCGTTGGCGTCGTGCTGCTGCTTCCACCACTGCAGCTCGTCCTGCCGGTTGCCCATGATGATCAGCGGCGTCGGCCGGCCCGCGGCCTTGAACGCCTGGGCCGCGCCGAAGCCGTCGCCGCCCTGGTCGACAATGGCGGCGATGTCGGGCAGCGACGGCAGGACGGTCGCGACTGCCTTCTGGGCCGTCGCCTCGTCCCAGTCGCCGGTCACGCTGTTGGCGATCTTGAAGCCCGGATGCCCCTGCACGCCGGCTTGGATGCCGTCATGGATCGCGACGTCGATCGAGGTCCCGGCCAGGCCGCGGATCTCCAGCAGGTTGCCGCCCTTCGGCAGGTGCTGGGCCACGTAGTCGACCTCGGCCTGCCCCATGCCCTTGAAGTCGACGACCACGCGGTAGGCGCAGGGCTCGGTCACGATGCCGTCGAACGACACCACGACGATGCCGGCGCCGCAGGCCGCCTTGATCGCCCCGTTGAGGGCGTCGGGCGAGGCAGCATTGATCACGATCGCGTTATAGCCCTGCAGAATCAGATTCTGGACCTGCGCCGCCTGGGTCGGCACTTCCTTGTCGGCGGTGGTGAAGACGTCCGCCGCCCCCACCACGTGCTCGGCGACCGCCTTCTTGGTGACCTTGTCCCAGCTTTGCAGCATCGCCTGGCGCCAGGAATTGCCGGCATAGTTGTTGGAGAAGGCGATGCGTTTGCCCGATGTCTCGGCCGACGCCGTGCCGGCCACCGCCAGCACCATCGCCAGCGCCGTCGTTGCGAGTACCGCCTTCATGTTGGGTCCTCCCCCTCGCTGCCGGGCGAGTCGCCGCCCATTATCGATATAGTTGATCCAAATCAACAGCCCTCCTGTCAACATCGATGCTCACGGCTCGAGCCTGGCCAACACGTCGAAGCGGGTCATCTTCAGCATGGCGGCACCGTCGCCGCGGATGACGAACTCGGCCTCGCGGCGCACGGCCGAGTTGCGGCTCGAAATGATCCGATGCGGCCGCCGGGGTGAAGCAGGATCGGTCACGCGCTGGCCCTGTCCTTGTGATCGCCCGCCGAACGGACTGTTTGCTCCCTTACTGCCCTCCGGTTACGGCCACGTGACGAGGCCCGCCGCAGCGGTCGGTCAGCGCCAGTTCGGAAACAGGCCGCTGACCAGGGCGCAAGCGTCGGCGATGGTGCCGATCCGGGCCCGGGCGCAATCGATCACGAGCATCGTGTGATCCCACGGCATCCGATGGAACCCTGGCGTCGAGCGCAAGGGCGGCGTCGGCGCGGCCGGAACGGTCGACCAATCGACCGGCAGCTGGTGCAGTTCCGCCAGCCGCCGGAGGTCGGCCAGGCGCGCCGCGAAACCGGCAGGATCGGACGGCAGGGCGCCGATCATGGCGCGGGCCAAGCCGTGGAAATCCAGTTGCGGCCCGCTCACGCCCGGGAACAATCGCGCCTTGGACGCCAGCAAGGCATTGGCGATCACCATCTCCAGCGTCCAGGACGGGAACAGGCCGGGCTGCCAGCGCGCCTCCTCGCCGCCGGTGTCCGCCGCCGCATTGTCGGCCTCGAATTCGCCGCGGCGATGACGCCCGGCCTCGTACTGACCGTAGGCCGAGCCGATGGAATGGCCTGATACGCCGCGCACCCCCAGCGGACGCGTCAGGTGCAGAAACATCGGCGCCATGCACAGATTGACGATCGCCGAGTGGACATCCGGAAGGTCGGTATCGAAATACCGGCCATATAATGCCCGCGCGCGACGAATTAGAGATATATGAGTAAATGCACAATAAATTGTCGGTGCGGTCAGCAGCTGTCTTTCGTACTTATAAATATCCCCTATGAGCTCTACGGAATTTATTAAATAGCCAATATCGGTCTTATCGACATTGGGTACACATAGAAGATCGCGAATGCTGGGTTGGGCGGTAGGCCAGCCGTAGTCAGGAATGTTCCACTTGATCACGGTGAGGCCAGCCATGGACGTCGCCACATGCCGGACATAGGAGCACGCATCGGGCAACAGCCCGTCGTCATCGCCGAGATAGGTCACCCAGTCGCCGCTGGCCTGGTTCAGCGCCCGCTCCCAGTTCGCCGTCATGGGCAGGACCTCGGCCGTCTCATCATAGACGATCCGAGGGTCCGCCGCGGCGTCCACGATCGCCCGGGTCTCGGGGTCGGCGCCGTTGTTCTGGACCACGATCTCGACCCCGGGATCGTCCTGCCACAGCGCGGTGGCCAGGGCATGCCGGAAGGTGTCGGGGCGCCGCTTGGTCGGCAGGACGATGGTGAAGTCGGCCATGGCCTCAGGGTGTTGCGATCGGCCGCGACTCAACGCCAGTTCGGGTAAAGGCCGCTGACCAGGGCGCAGGCATCGGCGATGGTGCGAATCCGGGCCCGCGCGCAATCGATCACCAGCAAGCTGCGGCCGGCCTCCAAGCTGTGGAAGCCGGCATGCGCCGGGCCCTGCTCCGGCGGCTTCGCGGGCAGGCCCGACCAGTCGACGGTCAAGCCGTGCATGTCGGCCAGCCGGCGGATATCGGCCAGCCGCGCCTCGTAACCCTGGGTTTCCAGCCCCAGCATGGCGATCATGGCCTCCGCCAAGCCCTGGAAGCCGAACTGCGGCTCCTGGCCGCCCGGGAAGAGCCGCGCCTTGGCGGCCAGCAGGGCGTTGGCCACGACCATCTCCAGCGTCCACGAGGGGAACAGGCCGGGCTGCCACGTCGTACCGCCCGCGCGCGCCGCGTTGTCGGCCTCGAACGCCTCTCGTCGCTGCTGTCCGCTGCCGAACTCCGAATAGGCGGCGCCGATGCTGTGACCAGATACCCCACGCACCCCTTGGGGCCGCGACAAATGCAAAAAGATCGGCGACAGGCAAAGATTCTGGACTGCCGAGTACACATCCGGCAGGTCCGTATCGAAATACCGACCATGCAGCGCCTTGGCTCGCCGAATCAAAGAATTGTGCACAAAGCAGCTATAAATTGACGGACTGGCCAGCATCTTTCGACGATAGGCATACCAGTCGACCAGAAACTCCTGGGAGTTCATCAGGTAGCCGAAGTCGGTCTTATCGACATTGGCGATGCACAACAGGTTCCGGATCGACGGGGCCGCACTGTCCCAGCCATAGTCGGGGAGGTTCCATTTGACGATCGTCAGGCCGGCCATGGTGGTGACGACGTGGCGGACATAGGCGCAGGCATCCGGCACCAGGCCGTCATCGTCGCCGAGAAACGTCACCCACTCGCCACTGGCATGGTTCAGCGCCCGCTCCCAGTTCGCGGTCATGGGCAGAACCTCGGCCGTCTCGTCATAGACGATCCGAGGGTCCGCCGCGGCGTCCACGATCGCCCGGGTCTCGGGGTCGGCGCCGTTGTTCTGGACCACGATCTCGACCCCGGGATCGTCCTGCCACAGCGCGGTGGCCAGGGCATGCCGGAAGGTGTCGGGGCGCCGCTTGGTCGGCAGGACGATGGTAAAGTCAGCCATGGGTCAGAGTGATACCACCGGCAGCCGGATTATGCTCGGCCGTGCGGCATCGACGAACAGGGTATTGGTGGCAACCCGCGCCAGCCGCCCCTGTCCCTCCGGCTCGTCGCTGTTCGGATTGACGTCGAAATGCGGGAAGTTGCTGCTGGCGATGTCCAGCCGGATGCGGTGGCCGGCGACGAAGCGGTTGGCGGTGGGCAAGGGCTCGATGACGATCCTGACCGGCCGACCGGGCTCCAGCGGCGCCGGATGCTCCCAGCTGTCCCGGTAGCGGGCGCGCAGGATGCCGTCGGTCAGGTTGAGGGCGTAGCCCTGGGGATAGTCGGCCGACGGCGGGTGGACGTCGATCAGCTTGGCCGTGAAGTCGGTATCCGGGCAATCCGAGGCGACCCATAGGGTAACCGTGATCGGCCCGGCGACTACGACATCCTCGGCCAGCGGCTCGGTCTCGAACACCAGCACGTCGGGACGGCTGGACAGTGGCAGGTAGGGTGGGCTGCAGCCGTAGACGGCCGGCCCCTCCACCTGGTTGAAGCCGCCGCCGACCATGACCGGCTGGCCGGAGGTGATGGCGCCGCCGACCGACGGCACGGGGTGCGCGGGATCGTGGCGATAGCGCAGCGGCGCGGCCCCGGCCGCCGGCGCCTCGGTCGACAGGCGGCCGTCGCCATGCAGGTGGAAGTCGGTCCAGCGCGTGTCCGGCAGCGGCCAATGGGCGGCGCTGTGCCAGCGGCCGCCCTGGTCCAGGCGGCCATCGGCGTTGCGGCGGCCGCTGCCGCCGCCCATGACGAACAGCCGGACCGCCGGATCGGCCTCGGCGCCGGTCGGCTCGTCCTTCAGGAAGCGCTGGAAGAACCGCAGCCGGAACTGCCGCCAGTCGGGCGCCACTTGGCCGTCGAAGGTCGCCGCGGGCCCGAAGTCGGCGTCACCCGCGAAGGTCACCGAGCGGTCGCCATGGGTCCACGGCCCCAGGATCAGCCAGGTCGGCGCCCGCCCGCTCAGGCCCAGATAGTTCTCGGTCGCGGTGCGCGGATAGGGGTGGTACCAGCTGCTCATATGCACCGTCGGCACCCGGGCATAGCGCTCATGCCAGCCTTGGGCGTAGAGGCCAAGCTGCCGCCAGTAGTCGTCGAAGGCACCGTGCCACCACTGCTCGAACAGATAGGCCTCGTAGTCGGGCGCCCACTGCAGCGGCGAATGCCCGGGGCGCCAGGGCAGCCGGGTGAACCAGTCCTTGAGGTCGACGGCCTCCAGTGCCGCGCGCAGCACCGGATCGGCCTGGATCTCGGGCGATTCCAGCGCATGGTTGAAGGCCCAGGTCGCCTGCTTCAGCTCGAACGCGCCGCCCTGGCGGATGCCGCCCTGGAAGGCGTTCGAGAAGCCGCCTGAATCGAGGATCTGCGCCGCCAGGCCGGGCGGGTCCAGGCAGCCCAGCGCCGCCTGGGTGTGGGCGGCATAGGACAGGCCCATGGTGCCGATGCGGCCATTGCACCAGGGCTGGCGCACCAGCCAGGCGCAGCAGTCATAGCCGTCCTCGGCGTCGTCCAGGTACTTGCGGAAGCGGCCCTCGGACCCGTGGCGGCCACGGCAATCCTGGTAGACGACGATGAAGCCGTGGGCCACGAAATAGGCGGCGATGGCGGCGCGGTCGGCGGGCCGAGGATCGGCCGCGGTGCGCTCGGACCGGCTGGCCGCCCCCTTGCCATAGGGCGTGCGCTCCAGGATCACCGGGAACGGGCCGGGCAGCGCCTGCCCCGCGCGCGCCGGCCGGTGCACATCGGTCGCCAGATGCACGCCGTCGCGCATCGGCACCCGCCGGTCGCGCTCGACGACGACGTCGAAGGCGGTCATGGCGCCGGCCTCAGCTCCGTGGCCAGGGTCGCCTCGTCGACCCGAGGGGCGTAGGCGTAGCCCTTGGCCGTGGCCCACAGGTTGGCCTGGAAATAGAGCGGGATCAGGCCGTGGTCGCGGAACCCGAGGCGCGCGGCCGCGCGCAGCTTGTCCTCGCGCGCGGCGGGGTCGGTCGCTCCGGCCGCCTCGCGCAGCAGCTGGTCGAAGGCCGGGTTCGAGTAGCGGCCGCGGTTGAGCGCGCCGAAGCCGCTGCCGTCCCAGGTGCCCAGCACCTGGTTGAGGCCGATCGCCGAGTCGCCGGTGCTGGTGCCGAAGCCGATCAGGAACATGCCGAAGCTGCGCTTGCCCGCCTGGGCGAAGAAGACGTTGGACGGCACGCCGTTGACCTTGGCGTCGACGCCGATGCGGGCGAACATCTGCGCCACCGCCTGCGCCACCTTCTCGTCGTTGGGATAGCGGTTGACCGGCGTGCTGAGGACCAGCCCGAAGCCGTCGGGATAGCCGGCCTCGGCCAGCAGCGCCTTGGCCTTGGCCGGGTCGTAGGGATCGGGCTTGAGATCGGGCGCGTAGCCGGTCATGCCCTCGGGCACCAGCTGGCCGGCCGGGCTGCCGGCGCCGCCCATGATCCGCTGGACGATGGCGGCGCGGTTGATCGCCAGCGACAGCGCCTGGCGCACCCGGGCATCTTGGAACGGATTGCGATCCAGGGGCTTGCCGGCCTTGTCGGTGACCCCGGGCGCGGCCGGCCGCTCCTGCTCCAGGCCCAGATAGATCAGCCGGCTGGAATCGGCCGTCCACAGCCGGGTCGTGGCGCCGTCGCGAAGGCGGGCCATGTCGGCGGTCGGGACCTGGTCGATCAGCTGGACGTCGCCGGCCAGCAGCGCCGAGACGCGGGCGGCGTCGTTGGCGATCGGCTTGATCACCACGCGGTCGAAGGCCGGGGCCGGGCCCCACCAGCCGGGGTTGCGGTCCAGCACCAGCCGCTGGCCGGGCTGCCACGCCACGACCTTGTACGGCCCGGTGCCGATCGCCGCCTTGCCGCTGTTGAAATCGGCGGTCGACGCCTGCGCCAGCTTGGCCGGGATCACATAGATGCTCATGGCGTAGAGCGGGATGGTCGCGTCGAAGCCCTTGGTCCTGAGGCGGATGGTCAGGTCGTCGACGACCTCGGTGCCGGCCAGCACCGCCGCCAGCCGCGTGAACGGTGCCGGACTGTTGGGCACCGTCGGCATGCGGTCGATCGAGGCCTTGACGTCCGCCGCGGTCAGCGGCGTGCCGTCGTGGAAATGCACGCCGGGGCGCAGCTTGAATTCCCAGACCGTCGGTTCGACCAGAGCCCAGGACAGGGCCAGCGCCGGCTCCGGGTGCATGTGGGCGTCGCTGCCGACCAGGGGATCGAAGATGTGCAGCGCGATCTGCTGATTGGCGCCGATCACGGCGAAGTGCGGGTCGAGCGAGCTGGTCTCGGTCTGCACGGCGATGGTCGCCTCGGCGGCGACGCCGGCCTGGGGGGCGAGCCCCAGCATCAACAGCCCGAGGACGGCGCCGGCAATGGTCCGATAGGTCAAGGGTACCTCCCCAACGCGCGAGCCCGTGGTGCCGGCCCGCTTCGGCCGGTTATCGCGTGCCGCGGGGCGGCCGGGCAAGCCTACGCCCGCGCCGCCAATGCCGGACGGTAGTCGAAGCCGGCGCCGGCCTCCTGGCCGGCCGCATAGGCGTCGGCGAGGACCCGTCGGCGTGACGCCTTGGCGCTGCGGAACGACAGCCCCAGCTTGGCCAGCTCGCCGTCGACCACGGCAGCCTTGGCCACCACCAGATCGCGCCCGGACGCGCTCCGCAACGACCGCTCCCGCTCCTGACGCAACCCGCACAACTTGCCGCAGATGCCGCGCGCCAGGCCGAGCCGGAACGAATTCGTCGCGCTCCGGCGGCCACCCGCATCGAGCTCCGTGTAGGTCGCCGTCGCCTGGAACCGCACCGTCTCGGTCTCGAACGCCAGGTCCACCAGGTCATACAGGTACTGGGCCGCCGCGACATCCCCGGGCAGGCCGAACAGGACATGCCGGAGCGTGCCGTCCGGCGTCGTCTCGCGCCAGGTGCGACAGTCGAAGAAGGCGGCGACCGCGGGCACGCAGTCGTCGATCGGGCCGGCGCGGCGGCGGCTGGTCTCGATGCCGGCGCCGGCGCAGGTCTGCCGCTGCAGCTCGACATCGCTGAGCGAAAGGCCATGGCGGTCGAGCAGCTCGGCCACTTTGGCAGCGGCCGCCATGGCTTCGGCTTCGGTGCAACCCTGTTCGACGGTCTTGGCCCGCAAGGCGCGGATGCGCTGGACCAGACGGTCCAGATCGGCGTCGTCGCTCGGCGCTGCCCGCAGCTGGCCCCTGATCTCGCGGAACAGGTCCCGGACCGCCGCTGGCATGCCAAGCGCCACCGCGCGGTCGATGGCGGCGGCGACGGCGTCAAGCGATGGCGCACCTGCGATCGTCGACCGATAGGCGATGGTCTCGATCTGAAGACGGGCAATCTCGAGGTAGGCGTCGCCGAGGCGGTCCTGACCCGAGCGGCGCGCCGCCTCGGCACCGGACAACGCCCGCAGCACCGTCGCGAGACTGGCCATGGCGCGCACGCCCTGCCGCTCTTCGTCGCTCGGCTCCGACCCAGCCACCCACAGCTCGGCCAAGGCCATGATCGGGTCGATCTCGACGGCGTCGACCCGATCGTCGGGGGGCAGGTTGAGGCCCGGAATCGCCGGCACGCCGTGGCGCAGAGCATGGCGGAACACCGTCTCCGCGCAGCGCAAGGGATTGGCCAGCCCGCGACCCGGCCGAATGAAGTCCATCGCCACCGCGAGCGCGGCATCGTCCAAGGGCACCCTTGACCCGGTCATGACATGGGTGCCGGCGAGCGGACACAGCCGCACCGCCAGCGCCATGCCGTCGAGATCAGCGGGAAGATGTTCGTCATGGACCAGCAGGCTTTCGTCGCTGGCCAGGTCGCGCATCCGCCAGCACGCCGGTCCTTCCCGGCGCTCCGCCCGCAACAGCCGGAACCGGGATTGAACCAAGGCGGCCAAGGCGGACGCCTCGGCCGCATCGGATGGCTTGTGCCGACGGGCAAATCGGTCGGCGGCCGTGGTCCCGCTGGGCGCTGGCATGAACAGGGCCAGATCCAGGGCATAGCCCAGCGCCTCCTCGAGACGCGACGGGTCGTCTCGATCGCGCAGCGGCAGCTCGGCGATCAGCTGCGCCGCCAGGTCCGCGGCTCGCTTCGGCGGCAGGCAGGTGACGGCGTCGCCGGCCAGGTCGGCGATCCGTGCGTGGGCGTCCGCCGCCCGCTCCCGCATCTGCCCGGCTTGGCCATGTGCGGTCCCGTCGTCTCTCGGCATCCGATCCTCCGCGCTTCGATCGTGCGATGATCGCCGCGCTACGGACGGGCCGGGACTCGGTCGCGAATCCCCGAGGACAATCAATGGCTGCGCCGCCGCCACCGGCAGGCCGGACGGTCCCAGCGCCATGGAATCGGCGGTCAGAACCGCCCGTGCGCCGCCTCGAGCTGGAGCTGCAGTTCGGGGGAATCCTGCTCGCGGCTGTCGATGGCCATCAGCATGGTGACCGTCTGGCCGTCCTCCGACAGGGGCAGCAGCAAGCGGAGATAGGAATGGGTCCAATCGCCCATCTCGACTCCGATCGCGTGCAGCATCGGCCGGCGGCGGGCCACACCCTGACTGTAATGCCGGTGGATCAGCGCGCCATAGGCGGTCGGCGCCAGCTCGCGCGGGCTGCGTCCGGTCATCTCCAGCCCGTGCTTGGCGCGGATCGCGGTGCCGCTCAGCCGATAGCGGAATTCACCGCCGGGCAGCACGTCGGCAAGCATCACCCGCGGCAAGATCCCAACCAGGTCGACCGGATCGATGTCGGCGCGCCGTGGTGCGAAGCGCTGGCCGCGGCGGCTCTGCCAGTAGGCCAGGGCGCCCGTCAGGTCGGGACAGCGCTCGGCCGCGATGTCCAACTCGACGGCCGCCGCGCGGCCAAGGTCCCGGTCCCACCCCATGTTTTCTGGCCCTTCGAGGCCGCTCGGGTTGACAGGGCCGCAGCGCGCGCCATCCTGACGGGCATGCCCCTGCTCCACACGCCCGAGGACTGGCGCAACCTGCTGGCACTCTACGCCGGACGCTTGCTTCTGGCACTCGTCATCTTCGGCGGCTTCGCCGTCGCAGGGATCATTGCGGACCGCCTGCTGCACCGGCTCGCGCGCCGGGACAGCCACCGAGCCGACCTGTATCAGATGCTGGGCGGCGCCTCGAAAGCCGGGCTGATCGGGTTCGGTGTCGTGAGCGGCCTCGGCACGCTGGGCGTCGACATCACGGCCGTGGTCGCCGGCCTCGGCCTGATGGGCGTGGCCCTGGGCTTCGCGCTCAAGGACGCCGTGTCCAACGTCGCCGCCGGCGCCATGCTGATCGCCTACCGGCCCTTCACCCGCGGCGACTTCATCCAGGTCACCGGCATCTCCGGCCGCGTCGTCGAGGTCGACCTGCGCTACACCCGGATCCGCGGCGGCGACACCGACACCCTGGTGCCCAACCAGACCATCCTGGCCAACACCGTCACGGTCGCCCACGACCCCGACCATCCGCCGGCCGCGCCGCCGCCACCGCCGCCGCCGACCATCATCCTGGCGCCAGCCCCGGGGGCGCCGCCTGTGACGGTGGGCGTGCAGGAAACCGCCAAGGGGTGAGCCGGCGCGGTGATGCCTTTTCGGCATCACCTATCGCGCAACTTGATGCTATTTGGCGCTCTGCGCCCCGTGCGACAGTTTTGCTGCAATCGCCGGAGCGGAGGGTGGCCATGTCGGAGAGCTGCGGAGATCGGCGGCGGACACGCCGCGAAATGCTGGCCAGCGGGGCGGCAGCCGCCGCCGGCTTGGCCCTGGGCGGGGTCGTGGGCTTCGGACCCGCGCGCGCCGCCACGACGGTGGCCAACCTGCAGCTCGGCTGGCTCGCCGGCGGCAACCAGCTGGGCGAGATCGCGGCGCAGGCGCTCGGCTACTTCGCCGAGGAAGGGCTGGAGCTGAAGATCCAGCCGGGCGGCCCCAGCATCGACGGGGTCGCCATCGTCGCCTCGGGCCGCTACGAGGTCGGGCAGGTGTCGTCCAGCCCGTCGCTGATGCTGGCGGCCTCGCAGGACCTGCCGGTCAAATGTTTCGCCGTGGCGGCGCAGCAGCATCCCTACGCCTTCTTCTCGCTGCCCCGGAAGCCGGTGCGCACGGCCGCCGACCTGCGCGGCACCAAGGTCGGCATCCAGGCGACCGGCCAGATCCTGCTGCGCGCCCTGCTGGCCAAGAACAACATCGACCCCAGGGACGTCGAGGTCGTGATCATCGGCGCCGAGATGACGCCGCTCCTGACCGGCCAGGTCGACGTGGTCACCGGCTGGTTGACCAACACCACCGCGCTCAAGGTGCTCGGGCCCGAGCGCATCGATCTCAAGCTGTGGGACAGCGGCGTCCAGCTCTACGCCCTGCCCTACTACGCCACGGCCGAGACGCTGAAGGCCAAGCGCGACGAGCTCGCGCGCTTCCTGCGCGCGGCCGGCCGCGGCTGGGACTATGCCCGCAGCAACAAGGCCAAGGCGGTCGAACTGCTGGTCAAGGCGCTGCCCAACCTGGTCTACCAGGACGAGCTGGAAGCCGCCGACGTCATGCTCCAGTACGCCTTCAACGCCAACACCAAGGCCAATGGCTGGGGGGCCATGGATCCGGCAGTGTGGCAGGCGCAGATCGACCTCTACGCCAAGCTCGACCAGTTCTCCAAGCGGGTGCCGAAGCTGGACGAGGTCATGACCATGGACATCCTGGACGCTTCGCGCGACGGCCGGCCGAAGGTCGGCTGATGAGTGCCGCCATCGCCATGCCGGCGCCGATGACGGCGGCGGCGCCGGCGGTCCTCTGCCGCGGGCTCGGGGTCCGCTTCATGACCGAGCGGCGGGCCGTGACCGCGCTCGCCGACATCGACCTCGAGCTGGAGCAGGGCAGCTTCCTGACCCTGCTGGGGCCCTCGGGCTGCGGCAAGTCCACGCTGTTGCGGGTGATGGCCGATCTGATCCCGCCGACCTGCGGCACCATCGAGGTCCTGGGCAGCCCGCCCGCGGTGGCGCGGCAGCGGCGCGAGCTGGGCTTCGTGTTCCAGGACGCGGCACTGCTGCCCTGGCGCAGCGCCCTGGACAACGTGGCGCTGCCCCTGGAAGTCGGCGGGCGCCCGCCGCTGCCGCAGGGTGCCCGGACCCCGCGCGAGCTGCTGGACCTGGTCGGCCTCGCCGGCTGGGAACAGGCGCTGCCCCACGAGCTGTCGGGCGGCATGCGCCAGCGCGTGGCGATCGCCCGCGCTCTGGTCGGCGGGCCCAAGCTCCTGCTCATGGACGAGCCGTTCGGCGCGCTCGACGAGATCACCCGCGACCGCCTGAACGAGGAGCTGCTGCGGATCTGGCGCGAGACCGGCACCACCGTGGTGTTCGTCACCCACAGCATCTACGAGGCCGCGTTCCTGGGCCAGAAGGTGCTGATGCTGGCCGCCAATCCCGGCCGGGTGCGCGAAATCGTGCCGATCGACCTGCCCGAGCCGCGGCGCCTCGGCGACCGCGAGCAGCCCCGCTTCATCGCGGCCGCAGCCCATCTGCGTCGTGTCCTGGAGACCTGCTGATGGCCACTGTCGCCCTTGCCGACACCGGCCTGCTCGACGCCGCCGACGCGCGCTTCCGGGCCGCGCTGCGGCGCCAGCGCCTGCGCCGCCGGCTGCTGCCGCTGGCCGGCATCGCCCTGTTCCTGCTGGCCTGGTGGGCCGTGGTCGCGCTGTTCGACGTCAAGCCCTTCATCGCCCCGTCGCCGATCGTGGTGGCGCAAACCATCCAGGCGAAGGTCGGGCTGCTCGCGGCCAACCTCTGGCCGACCGCGATCGAAGCGGTCAGCGGCTTCCTGCTGGGGAACCTGGCCGCGATCCTGACCGCGACGGTGTTCGTCCACTCCAAGACGCTGGAGCAGGCGTTCTATCCGACCGCGGTCATGATCAACACCATCCCGGTCGTGGCCAAGGCGCCGATCCTGGTGCTGCTGTTGGGCAACGGCATGGAGCCCAAGATCGCGATCGCCGCGATCATCTGCTTCTTCCCGACGCTGGTGAACATGGTGCGCGGCCTGGAAGCCGTGAGCCCGCAATCGCTGGAGCTGATGCGCGTGCTGTCGGCCAGCCGGCGCGAGATCTTCTTCAAGCTGCGGGTCCAGAGCTCGCTGCCCTACCTGTTCTCGGCCCTGAAGATTGCGGCCAGCACCGCCGTGATCGGCGCCATCGTCGGCGAGTGGATCGGCTCCACCTACGGCATCGGCGCCCTGATCATCCAGGCGACCTACAACTTCGACTCGGCGCTGCTCTACGCCACCGTGATCGCCGGGTCCTGCTTCTCGGTCTGCTTCTTCCTGACGATCGCGCTGGTCGAGCGCCTGGTCGTCCGCTGGCAGCCCAACCGGAACCTTTAGGGAGGACCGATGTCCGCGACCTATCGCGAGCCCGCGCGTGATGCGCCCGTCGTCGACCATGCCGAGGTGCTGGTGGTCGGTGGCGGCCCGGCCGGCTTCAGCGCCGCTGTCGCCGCGGCCCGCCACGGCGCCCGCACCGTGCTGGTCGAACGCTATCCCTATCTGGGCGGCCTGGCGTCGGGCGGCATGGTGCTGGTGCTCGACGACATGTGCGCCGGCGCCGAGATCACCGTGCGCGGCCTGTGCGCCGAGATGATCGACCGCCTGGCCCGGATCGGGTTGGCCGTGTTTCCGCCCGAGGCCGAGCGCGGCCCCGATCCCGCGATGTTCCGGAAATGGTCGCGCTGGGGCGTGTTCGACTTCAACCAGAAGCACAAGCCGATCTGCTACGCCGCGGCGTTCGACCCCGATGGCTGGAAGCGGGTGTCGGACGACATGGTGCAGGACGCGGGGGTCCGGCTGCGCCTGCATAGCTGGTTTTCGGCCGCGATGGTCGAGGACGGCCGGATCCGGGGCGTGGTGTGCGAGACCAAGGCCGGCCGCCAGGCGATCACCGGCGATGTGGTGATCGACGCGACCGGCGACCTGGACGTGGCCGCCTCGGCCGGCGCCCCGTTCCTGCATGGCAGCTACATCGTGACCACGGTGTTCCGCCTGGGCGGCGTCGACACCGACGAAGCCGAGCGCTTCCAGTTCGAGGAGCCCGAAGCCTTCGCCAAGCTCGACCGTGCGGCCCGGCGCATTGTCGGCGGCTCCTGGGACTATTGGTGGCTGAAGACGCCCCTGCCGGGCGTCGTCTGGTGCAACTGCCCGCACATGCCCGACCTGGACGGCGTCAAGGTCGAGGACCTGACCCGCGCCGAGTTCGAAGGCCGCCGCCGCATCCATGCCCTGGTCGAGTTCGCGCGCGCCAACCTGCCCGGCTTCGCGCGCTGCCACATCGTCGACATGGCGCCCCAGACCGGCATCCGCCAGACCCGGCTGCTCGACGGCGACTATGTCGTGACCAAGGAGGACGTGGTCAACCGCGTGCGGTTCGCCGACAGCGTGGCGCGCGGCCGCGACTACTACACGCCCTACCGTGCCCTGCTGCCCAAGGGCGTCGACCAGCTCCTGGTGGCCGGGCGCCATTACTCGGCGACCAGCCAGGCCCAGAAGATCAGCCGCGAGATCCCGCCCTGCATGGCGATGGGCGAGGCCGCCGGCGTCGCCGCGGTCCAGGCCCTGCACGCCGGCCACAGCGTGCGCGCGATCGACGTCGCCCGGCTGCAGCGGACCTTGCGCGCCCAAGGAGCAGATCCGGGCGACCCGGGCGCCAACCCTGGCGACCAGGCGGCCCCGGCTGTCGCGGCCCAATAGGGGAGATCAGGATGGACGGGACCAGCCGACCGGTGCAACCGCTGACCGGCGTCAAGGTGATCGACTTCACCCAGGTCATGCTGGGGCCGTGCTGCACGCAGATGCTGGGCGACTACGGCGCCGACGTGATCAAGATCGAGCGCGGTGCGGGCGACCTGTCGCGCAGCTCGATCGCCGACGACCCCGCCGGCCTCGACAACCCGGTGTTTCAGAGCCTGAACCGCAACAAGCGCAGCATCGTGCTCGACCTGCGCGGCGAGGCGGGCAAGGCGGTGGTGCGGCGGCTGGTCGAGAGCGCCGACGTGGTGGTCAACAATTTCCGCGCCGGCGTCATGGACCGCATGGGCTTCGGCTACGACGCGCTGGCGGCGATCAACCCACGCCTGATCTATGCCGAGGGCACCGGCTTCGGCAGCGCCGGTCCGTACGCCCACAAGGGCGGCCAGGACATCCTGGCCCAGGCCATGACCGGCGTGATGGCGCGCAAGGCGAACGAGCAGCTGCCGACCAGCATCTATCCGACCGCGCTGGCCGACTACTCGGCCGGCATGCACCTCGTCCAAGGCATCCTGCTGGCGCTGCTGCACCGCGAGCGCACCGGGCGCGGCCAGCGCGTCGAAGTCTCGCTCTATGACAGCATGCTGGCCATGCAGATGCAGGAGGCCGCCATGTGGCTGATGCGCGGCCGCGACCTCAACTGGGCGGCCATGCCGCTGACCGGCGCCTTCGCGACCACCGATGGCGCGATCGTGCTGGTCGGCGCCTTCAAGACCCATCCCTTGCGCGACATCTCGGCGGCGCTGGGCATCGACGACCTGTCCCAGGACCCGCGCTTTGCCACCCACGCCGACCAGGTCGCCAACAAGCCGGCACTGCAGGCGATTTTTGCCGAGCATTTCCGCACCGGCAGCACCGAGCACTGGATCGCCCGGCTGGAGGCCCAGGACCTGCTGTGCGCCCCGGTCAAACCGCTGTCGGCGGCGCTGGCGGACCCGCAGACCGCGGCCAACGGCATGCTCCTCAGCGACGGCGAGCTGGGGCTGATCGGGTCGCCGGTGCACCTGTCCGACGACGGCTTCGCCCTGCGCCGGCGGCCGCCGCGCCTCGGCCAGGACGGGCCGGAGATCCTGGCCGAGTTCGGGTTCGCGCCCGCCGAGGTCGCGCAGCTCAAGGCCGAGCGGGTGCTGGCATGACCGTCCGCTTCGCGCAGGCCGACGGCGTCGCCCGCATCACCCTCGACCGGCCCGACACCCTCAACGCCGTCGACGTCGACACCGAAGCTCGCTTGCAGGGGATCTGGGCCCAGCTGGAAGCCGATCCCACGGCCCGCGTGGCCGTGCTGACCGGCGCCGGCGACCGCGCGTTTTGCGTCGGCGCCGACATGAAGAGCACCGGCAAGTCGGGCCTCGACTACTGGGCCAGCCCGCGCCCCGGCGGCTTCGGCGGCATCGCGCTGCGCCAAACCCTGGACATCCCGGTGATCGCCCGGGTCAATGGCCACGCCCTGGGCGGCGGCTTCGAAATGATGCTGGGCTGCGACCTGGTCGTCGCGGCCGAGGACGCGACCTTCGGTCTGCCCGAGCCCCGGGTCGGCCGCCTGCCGCTCGACGGCGGCATGACCCTGCTGCCCCGCCAGCTGCCGCTGAAGCAGGCCATGAGCCTGCTGCTGACGGGTCGGCGCATCAAGGCCGCCGAGGCGCTGGCCATGGGGCTGGTCAACGAAGTGGTGCCGCGCGCCGAGCTTGATGCCGCGGTCGACCGCTGGGTCGCCGACATCCTGGCCTGCGCGCCGCTTTCGATCCGCGCCATCAAGCAATCGGTCCAGCGCACCGCCCACCTGACCGGCGCCGAGGCGCAGATGATGCGGCTGCCGGCCGTGATCGCGTGCCTCCAGTCGGAAGACGGCGAGGAGGGCGTGCGCGCCTTCCGCGAGAAGCGTCCGCCGCGCTGGACCGGGCGGTAGGGCCGCACCGGTGGCCTACGTCGTCACCGCCCCGTGCATCGACGTCAAGGACGGCGCCTGCGCCCGCGCCTGCCCGGTCGACTGCATCTATGAGGGCGGCCGGATGTTCTATATCCAGCCCGACGAATGCATCGACTGCGGCCTGTGCGTCTCGGTCTGCCCGGTCGACGCCATCTATGCCGAGGACGAGCTGCCAGCCGGGGCCGGGCCGTTCCAAGCCGCCAACGCAGAATTCTTCGGACCTGCCGTGACCGGCCTCGGCGCACCGGGCGGGGCCGAGCCCGAGCTGATCACGGCGAAGGACCATCCGCTGGTGGCAGGGTGGGCCAAGGCATAGCCGACCTTGCCGCTCGCCAGTCTGCTTCGGCGCAGCGCCGATATGCGCCAGGTGTCAAACTACTGAAGCCAAAGCATTCTTGACCGCCTCGGGCTGCTTGTCGATCACGATCAGCAGCGTCCTTGCCGGTCCGCTCGGCACCTTGGCCCCGCGCTCCCATTCCTGCAGCGTGCGGACGCTGAACCCGAAGGCCTCGGCGAATTTCGCCTGGCTCAAGCCGGATCGCTTCCGGATTGCCGCTACGTCGAACTCAGGCGCCATGTCAGGGGCCGCGTCGGGATCGTCGGCAATCTGCTGCCGGATCTCGTCATCGGTGGTCGCGGCGATCTTGTCCCAATCGACGTCCTGCAACGCCTTGAGCGCGGCTTCCCTAGACCCCCTGGTAATAGGCATCAGCTTCCCTCTTGGTTGCGCGGCGCAACGAGATGATGCGGCGAACCTCGCCACGATCCGTAAAGACACACACGAACACGTGTCCAGCGATCAGTCCTCGGGCAACCTGGCGCTCCTCTCCATATTCGAAACGGTCGTCCTGATCTATGATTACCGGTCCGTCGAACATCAGTTCGGCGATGGCCAGCGACACGTTATGATCTCGACGGTTCTTCTTATCTTTGTCGCTATCCCATTCGAAGATCATGGCCCACCATACGCCATAGGCGTATGGACGCCAATGACGAATTCCCTCGTCCGGGATCGACGAGCGACCTGCTGTGCATCCTGACCGGCGCCGCGGGACCGGCTACTTGGGCGTGCCCACCATCCGTACCGTTCGATTGAACCCGGGCCCGGCGCGGCCCACACTCGGCCCGCCATGCATGCCTCGGTCCTGCGCTATCTGCGCGAGGTCGCCCGCTGCGGTTCGGTCCGCAAGGCGGCCCAGGCGCTCCATGTCGCGTCGTCGGCGGTCAACCGCCAGATCCTGCAGCTCGAGGACGAGCTGGGGCTGGCGCTGTTCGATCGCCTGCCCTCGGGCATGCGGCCGACCCCGGCGGGCGAGCTGCTGCTGCGCCATGTCCGCGACACGCTCTACGACTTCGAGCGGCTGCGCTCGGAGATGGACGAGCTGCGCGGGGTCAAGACCGGCCATATCCGGATCGCGGCCATCGACAGCCTGCTGGTCGACTTCCTGCCGAGGATGGTCGACCGCTTCGCCCGCGACTATCCCGCCGTCACCCTGTCGGTGCTGGCGGTCAGCCCCGGTGGCGTGTTCGACGACGTCGCATCCGGCCAGGCCGACATCGGCCTGACCTTCGTGGCCCCGCGGCCCCATGGGCTGCAAGTCGCCGCCGCCGTGCCGATGCCGATCGGCGCCGTCATGTCGGCCGGCCATCCGCTCGCCGCCCGGCCATCGCTGCCGTTCGACGCGTTCCAGGGCTATCCCCTGCTCCTGCAGGACCATCCGCTGCCCGCGCCGCCGTTCCTGGACGACGACTTCACCGCGTTCCGCGCCAGCATCCAGCCGCGGCTGGCGTCCAACTCCATCGAGTTCCTGAGACGGGCGATCCACGCCAATCTGGGCGTCGCCTTCTTCACCCGCCTGGGCTTCCTGCGCGAGATCGAAGCCGGCGAGATGGTGTTCGTGCCGTTCGCCGCGGCCCGGCTCAATCGGCTGGAGGTCGGGCTGTTCATCCCGTCCCAGCGCAGCCTGCCGCCGGTGACCGCGGCCCTGGTCAATCTGCTGGCCAAGCAGCTGGTGCAGCTGGCACGTTGACTGACCATGTCCGAAAACCGCGAGCGCGGGTCCGATGACGATGGCATCGTCCGGCCCATGGACCAGTTCGATCAGCTCGATCCCCAGGCCTGCTACCGGGCGCTCGAAACCCGCGAGCCGCGGTTCGACGGGCGCCTGTTCGTGGGCGTCACCTCCACCGGCATCTATTGTCGGCCGATCTGTCCGGCGCGCACACCCAAGTTCGCGAACTGCCGCTTCTTCCCGTCGGCGGCGGCGGCCCAGGAGGCCGGCTTCCGGCCGTGCCTGCGCTGCCGGCCCGAGATCGCACCCGAGGCCAGCGCCTGGCGCGGCACGTCCAACACGGTCAGCCGCGGCCTGGCGCTGATCGCCGAAGGCGCGCTCGACGGCGACGACGCCAGCGTCGAACGGCTGGCCGAGCGGCTGGGGGTCGGCGGCCGCCAGCTGCGCCGGCTGTTCCGGCAGCATCTCGGGGCGTCGCCGATCGCCGTGGCCCAGACCCGGCGGGTGCTGTTCGCCAAACAGCTCATCCATGACACGCGCCTGCCCATGGCCGAGGTCGCGCTCGCCGCGGGTTTCGGCAGCATCCGGCGCTTCAACGAGACCTTCCAGAGCCTCTTCCGCCGCCCGCCCAGCGCCCTACGCCGACGCCACGCCACCGCCCTGCCGGAAGGGACCGTGGCCGACACCGGCGTCACGGTCCGCCTGCGCTACCGCCCCCCTTATGATTGGCCGGCGATGCTCGCCTATCTGACGGCCCGGGCGATCGACGGCGTCGAGGCCGTCGCGGACGGCGTCTACCGGCGCACCCTGCAGGCCGACGGCACCCTCGGCACCGTGGAGATTGCCCACGACGCCCCGCGCCACAGCCTGCAGGCCACGATCCGGGTCGGCGACATCAGGGCCCTGCCCGGCATCGTCGCCCGCGTCAGGCGCGTCTTCGACCTTGCCGCCGACGTCGTCGCCATCGGCCAGCACCTGGCCCGGGACCCGCTGCTGGCGCCGCTGGTCGCCGAGCGGCCCGGCCTGCGCGCGCCCGGCGGCTGGGACGGCTTCGAGCTGGCGGTGCGCGCCGTGCTCGGCCAGCAGGTCACGGTCGAGGCCGGCCGCCGCCTGGCCGGGCAGCTGGTGCAGCTGTGCGGGGCGGTTCTGCCGGCGTCGCCAGGAAATGCGCTCGCGCGCGCCTTCCCGACCGCCGCCCAGGTCGCCGCCGCCGACCTGGGGGCGCTGGGCATGCCCGCGGCCCGGAAGGCGGCGCTCGGCGCCCTGGCCGCGGCCGCCATCGCCGACCCCGGCCTGTTCCAACCGCTGGGCACGGTCGAGGAGACGGTCGGCCGGCTGCGCGCGATCCGCGGCGTCGGCGAGTGGACCGCCCAGTACATCGCACTCCGCGCCGTGCGCGAACCGGACGCCTTCCCGGCCAGCGACATCGGCCTGTTGCGCGGCGCCGCCAACGGCGACGGCGTCAGGCCCAGCCCGGCCGAGCTGCAGGGCCGGGCCGAGCCGTGGCGGCCCTGGCGCGCCTATGCCGCCCAGCATCTCTGGGCCGCCGACGCGGCCCGCCTGCACTCCATGAGGGTTCCATGACCACATCGGATCTGTTCCGCCGCCTGCATGACGGCCCCGGCCCGCTGATCCTGGCCAACGCCTGGGATGCCGGCAGTGCCCGCCTGATCGAAAGCCTGGGCGCGCCGGCGATCGCAACCACCAGCGCCGGCGTCGCCTGGGCGCTGGGCTATCCCGACGGCGACGCAGTGCCGGTGCCGGCGCTCGCCACGGCGGTCGCCGCCATTGCCCGGGTGATCCGGGTCCCGCTCTCGGTCGATATCGAGGGCGGCTACGCCGACAGCGCGGACGGCGTCGAGGCCGCGGTGACGGCCGTGGTCCAGGCCGGAGCCGTCGGCATCAACATCGAGGACGGCGCCGACGCGCCGGAGCTGCTGGCGGCCAAGATCGCCCGGACGAAGCAGATCGCGCGCGGGCGGGGCGTCGACCTGTTCGTCAACGCCCGCACCGACGTCTATCTGCGCGGCCTGGCCCCGGCCGGGCAGCGGGTCGACGAGGTGCTGGCGCGCGGCCGCCGCTACCGCGAGGCCGGCGCCGACGGGCTGTTCGTCCCCGGGCTGGCCGACCCCGCCGAGATCCGAGCCGTGGCCGCGGGGGCCGGCCTGCCGCTCAACCTCATGGCCTGGCCCGGACTGCCGGCGCCGGCGGCGTTGGCCGAGCTGGGCGTGCGCCGGCTGAGCGCCGGCTCGGCCATCGCGCAATTGGTCTGGGGCCAGACCGCAGCCGTCGCGGCGGCGTTCCTGCGCGACGGTGCCTCCGCGCCGCTGTCCGAGGGCGCCCAGCCCTATGGAGCGCTCAACGCCTTGTTCCGCGACCGCTGACGCGCGCCATTGTTTCGGTTGCAGAATGGGCTAGCTGACATCCATCAAACCACCTAGGATCTGCCGCGAGATCGCAGACGACGGACCCGGTGATGCCGCACACAGTCAGCTCCGCCCAAGCAAAGCAGGCGCGGTGAGCGTGCGGATGCGATCGACGATTGGGTGCGCGCTGGCCCTGCTGCCGCTGCTCCTGGTCGGGGCCTGCGCCGACCTGCACGAGAACCTCGACCGCGGCGTCGCCGTGGTGACGGGCGCGCCGCCGGCCGACCAGGCCTATGTGGTCGTCGGCGTGGCCGTGAAGAAACCGCTCACCAAGCTGTTGGTGTCGACCTATGACGTCTCGCTGGGCTGGATCGGCTACGACCCGGCCACCCAGCGCCGCCGGTCGGGCGATGCGGCCACGGCGCCCTGGACCGTGGTGCGCTGCACCGCCCTGACCGTGAACTGCTCGGGCCAGCCGAACTACAGCGTCCTGGCGGTGCCGCCCGGCGACTATGCGCTGGCCTGGATCGACAGCGGCGACCGCGAATGGCTGTTCGCCGACTTCGCGAACCACCGCACCGCACGCTCCGGCGACACCACCTATCCCGTGGTGCTGTCGGCCGACGCCACGGTCCGCCCGCACGGCATGCGCTTCACGGTGCATCCGGGCGAGGCGGTCTATGTCGGCGACGTCGCCTTCGACCTGCAGGCCGCCGAGGGCGGCGCCCTGGCGCTCGACCGCGGCGAGACCAACGATGCGGCCCGGGCGGCGCTGGCCGATCACGGCATCAAGGCGCCGCTGGTGGTCCGCCCCTGGCGCGACGGCGACGGTGGACCGGCCATGGCGGCCCGCTGAGCGCAGCGGCAGCTTCGCGCTCCCAGAGATATTCGTATTGGAAGACGAGCCCGGGCTGCGGCTCGGGTCTCGCCATGGCGATGCGATCAGTCGGTGTCGAGCAGGGAATTGAGTGCGAACAGCTCGGGATCGTCGATCGGCTTGCGGAGCTCGGCCACGAGCTCGGGCGGCAGGTCCACCATCTTGATCGCCTGACGCTGCTGCGTCCGAATCCAGGCATACTCCCGCCCAGACACCACGATCAGGTCCTCGCCCCGGTCCATGGCAATGGCTACGGGGCCAAGCTCGGCGGCCGCAGCCACGTCCTCGATATGAGCCTGCAAGTCGGACTGGGTAAAGCGTTCCATAACCTCATCTCCGCATACCGAAGATAGGGCTGCCCCGGCCGCCGGGCAAGGCAAGCACGCTCCAGGTCAAGCCTGCTAGAGATACGGCAGCATCAGCCGCGCCGCCGCGTCCCGAACCCGTATCGCGAACGGCCGGGCCTCGAGCTCGGCCGGCGGCACTGGCCGCGCCCGCTTGGCATCGATCACCGCCTCGATCTCGGTGGCGAAGGCCGGGTCGTAGACTTCGACGTTCAGCTCGAAGTTCAGACGGAAGCTGCGGATGTCCCAGTTGGCGCTGCCGACCGTCGACCACAGCCCGTCGATGGCCATGAGCTTCGAGTGGTCGAAGGGCGGCGCCGAATACCACAGCCGGCAGCCGGCGGCGAGCAGCGGCGGCAGATGCGCCCGGGTCGCCCAGTCCACAGGGCGCATGTTGCTGCGCTCCGGCAGCACGAGGTCGACCGCGACGCCGCGCTGGGCGGCCAGCTCCAGGGCGCTCGACAGCCGGTCGTCGGGCAGGAAGTAGGGTGTCGCGATCCGGATCGACCGGCGGGCGGTGCCAACCGCGGTCAGCAGCACGAACTCCAGCTTGTCCAGGTCCTCGTCGGGGCCCGAGGTGATGGTGCGGACGGTGGCCGGGCCGTCGGGCTCGATGGCCGGGACCCACGTGGCGCCGCCCAGCGCATCGTTGGTGGCGAACAGCCAGTCCTCGGCGAAGGCCTCGACCAGCTGGTCGACCACCGGGCCTTCGATGCGGAAATGGGTGTCGCGCACCGGATGCGGCGGCTTGGCGGCCGCCAGGTTCTCGGCCCCGATGTTGAGGCCGCCGGTGAACGCGACGGCGCCGTCGACCACCAGGATCTTCTTGTGGGTGCGCATGTTCAGGAACGGCATGCGCCAGGGCACCAGCGAATGCAGGAAGCGCGCCGTCGGCACGCCGGCGCGGCGCAGCGCGCGGTGGGTCGGCGACACCAGATAGCCGCCGCCGAAGCCGTCGATCAGCACCCGGACCTCGACGCCGCGGCGATGGGCGTCGATCAGGGCGTCGATGAACGGCCGGCCGGCCGCATCGTCGCGGAAGATGTAGCTCATCAGGCCGATGCTGCTGCGCGCCTCCTGGATCGCCGCCAGCATCGCGGGATAGGCCTGGTCGCCGCTGTCGAGCAGCGCGATCCGGTTGCCGGGCACCGCGGCGCGGCCGGTGATGTGGCCCGCCGCCACATAGAGCGCCGCGAGCTGTCCGGCTGCCCAGTCGGTCTCCGGGCCCGGGCGGTGGCGGCGCAGGCTGAGCGACGGGCGGTCGAGCTCGCGCGCGCGCCGGCGCACCCGGTTGATGCCGAAGGCCAGGTACAGCACGCTGCCGATCATCGGCGACAGCCAGGCCAGCCCGATCCAGCCGAAGGCGCCGCGCACGTCGCGCTTGCTGAGCAGCGCATGCAGGGTCACCGCCACCGCCGCCGCCAGGTGCAGCAGGCTGACCGCCACGGTGTCGAAGCTCGGCGCATCGGTGTGGTCCATGGCCTGGGATCCTGCGCCCACCGGTGCGGGCGTCACAGGCTTGCTCTATCCTGTGCGCATGTTCCTCGACAATGCCCTGATCCTGATCGGTTCGGAGTTCCGGGCCGGCGGTGTCCTGATCGACGGCGGCCGGATCGCCGCCCTGGCCTGGGCCGACGACGAGCGGGCGGCCCTGCGCGCCCGCGGCGACTGGCTCGACGCCGGCGGCGACCTGCTGCTGCCCGGCCTGGTCGACGCCCATTGCCACAGCTACGCCACGGTGCTGCGCGGCACCGAGAACAGCCTGCCGCTGGAGCTGTGGGCACTGTGGACGATGGGCTACGGCCGAGTGCTTGATGCCGCCGCCATCCACGCCGCGACGCTGCTGACCGCGGCCGAGATGATCCGCGGCGGCATCACCGCCGTCATCGACCATTTCCCCCATGTCCGCCATGCCGCAGCGGCGCTGGCGGCGCACGAGCAGTCGGGCCTGCGGGTCGGCTTCGCGCCCTTCATTCAAGACGTGCCGGACCACCGCATTCTGGGCATCGACGTCCCCGACGACCTGCGCCAGGCCATCGAGGGGCAGCCGCCCGCGTCGGCCGCGGCGGTCGAGGCTCAGATCCAGGACATCACGACGGCCGCGCGCGCCGGCTCCGGCCGAGTCATCCCGATGCTCGGGCCGAACGCGCCCCAGCGCTGCTCGCCCGAGCGCATCGCGCTGTGGCGGCGGCTGCGCGACCGCCTGGCGCTGCCGGTCCACACCCACCTGCTGGAGACCGCCGCTCAGGCCCGCGCCTGCCGCGCCGCGTGGCCCGGCGGGCTGGTCGGCGAGATGTACCGGCAGGGGCTGCTGGGGCCGGGCCTGTCCTGCGCCCACGGCATCTGGCTGACGCCAGACGAGCGGCGCCTGCTGACCCGTCACGGCGTGACCGTGGTCCACAACCCGGCCAGCAATCTGATGCTGGGCAGCGGCGCCCTGCCGCTGGCGGAGTACCGGGCCCTGGGCACGCCGCTGGCGCTCGGCACCGATTCGTCGAACACCGGCGGCCGCCACGACCTGTTCGAGGCCATGCGCCTGGCGATCATGCTGCCGCGCCTGGCCGAGCGCGACTATCGCCGCTGGCCCGGGCCCGAGGTCGCGTTCGAGATGGCGACCGGCGGCGGCGCCCGGGCCCTGGGGCTGGCAGGGCAGCTGGGCCGGATCGAGCCGGGCTGGCTGGCCGACCTGGTGCTGCTGCGCCGCGGCCCCGGCCTGGCGGCATGGACGCCTGATCTGGCCGCCCTGGTCCAGCATGCCGGCCCCGAGGCCGTGCGCAGCGTCATGGTCGACGGCCGCTGGCTGCTCCAGGACGGCCGCATGCTGGCCATCGACGAGGCGGCGCTGGCGGCCGAGGTCAATGCGCTGCGCGCGCGGCTGGCCGAGGCGGCGGCGCGCGAGACAGCGCTGGCGGAAGCCGCGCTGCCCAGCTTCGCCGCCTGGTACCACGCCCAGCCGCCGCTCGATTGACAGCCGGGCTGCGATCGCCCAAGGGTGCCGCCATGACCGTTTCAGCCTTGCTCGACCTCGACGCGCTGGCCGCAGCGCCGGTGGCGACCGAGCCCTTCTCCTATGTCTACGTGCCGCGCTTCGTGGCGGCCGGCGCGCTCGGCGCCATCCACCGCGACTTTCCGCGGGTGCGCCAGGCCGGCAGCTTCCCGGTCGACGGCCTGGACCACGGCCCCGCCTTCGGCCGGCTGATCGAGGCCCTGCGCGGCCCGGCCCTGCACCGGGCGGTGGCCCGCGCCTTCGGCATGGACCTCGACCCCGCAGCTCTGCTGGTGACCGTGCGCGGCCTGATCGGCGGGCGCGACGGCAACATCCACACCGACAGCGAGACCAAGCTGGTGACCATGCTGGTCTACCTGAACCTGGCCTGGGACCATACCGGCGGCCGGCTGCGGCTGCTGCGCAGCGCCACCGATCTCGAGGACTATGTGCTGGAGATCCCGCCGGTCGACGGCAACATGGTGATGTTCCGGCGCAGCGACCGCTCGTTCCACGGCCACCACCAAGCCCACGAGCCGCGGTTCCTGATCCAGGTCAACTGGATGACCAGCGTCGAGGCGCGCGACCGCGAGCTCAAGCGCCACGGCCGCAGCGCCTGGCTGAAGCGGCTGGTCACGTTCGGGTAGCGCGGTCCCGGGCGGCCCGCAGCGCCGCCTCGAACCGGCCGGCGAAGCCGGGCCCGTCACACAGCGGCGAGGCCGCCATGCGACCGCGCAGCGTCGCGCGCAATCGGGACCGCCGCGCCGAATCCCGCGCCAGGTCCGCCGCGATCGCCACGTAGCCGGCGACGCTGTCCGCGACCAGCTCGCCCAGCCCGACCTGCGCCAGCAGGCTGGCCCCGACCCGCGCGGCATGGCGGTCGCCGGCCAGGGTCACGACCGGCACGCCCATCCACAGCGCCTCGCAGGTCGTGGTCGTGCCGTTATAGGGGAACGGGTCGAGCGCGATGTCGACCCGGCCATAGAGCGCCAGATGCTCGCGATGCGATGCGGCCCACCCGACCAGCTCGACGCGGTCCGCAGCGACATCAAGCGCGGCGAGGCGCGCCAGCAGGGCGCCGCGCACGCCGGGATCGACCAGCGAGCGCGACTTCAGCAGCAGCCGCGAGCCCGGAACCACGGCCAGCAGCCGCCCCCAGGCCGCGAGCGTCGGCTCGCTCAGCTTGGGCAGCAGGTTGAAGCTGCCGAAGGTGATCGTGCCGGCCGGCGGCAGGGCCGGCGCCGGGGCGTCGGCCGGCGGCTGCCAGCACAGGAAGCCCTGGGGCAGGCGCAGCAGCTCTTCGGCGTGGTGGGCCTCGGCCCCCAGCGGATCGGCGACGGCGTCCGTGAGGCGCCAGTCGACCGCGGACAGGCCGGTGGTGCCGGGATGGCCGAGCCAGGTCATCTGGACCGGTGCGGGCCGCCGGGCCAGGGCCAGCAGGCGGTTGCTCGCCGTGTGGCCGGCAAGGTCGATGGCAATGTCGACGCCTTCGGCCGCGATCAGCGCGGCGACCTGGGCGTCATCCAGCCCCTGGGCGTCGTGCCAACGGTCGGCCAGGGCGCGCAGCCGCGCCGTGACCGAGTCCTGCGGACCAGTGGCGATCGCCACGATCTCGACGGCGCTGCGGTCGTGGTGGCGCCACAGCGGTTCGACGAAGGCGGCCACCGGGTGCTGGCACAGGTCGCCCGACAGATAGGCGACCCGCATCCGCCCCCGGCTCGGCCGCGACGTCCGCGCCATCGGCGCGAGGCCCTGGGCGCAAGCGGTCTCGAAGGCCCGGGCGGCGTCCAGAATGGCGGCACCGTCGACCTCGGGCAGGTAATGCAGGGTGAAGGCGAGACCGCTGCGCAGGACTGGCGCGGCCGGATCGGCGGCGATCGCGCGGCGGTAGGCCGCCGCCGCGGCCCCGGCGGCGCCATGCATCAGCTCGGCCGTGGCGAGCGCGCTCCAGCCGAACGCCAAGTCGGGCCGGCGCGCGACGGCGTCGGCCAGGATCGGCCGGGCCTCGCTCCAGCGGTCCAGCGCATTGAGCGCGCGGCCGAGGCCGACGCTCAGGCTGCCGTCGCCGGGCGCCAGGGCCAGCCCCGCCTGGTAGTGCGCCAGCGCCTCCGCCGGACGGTCCGCCAGCCGGTGGAGCTCGGCCAGCTCCAACCGGGCCGCTGATTCGGTCGGCGCCGCGTCGACCGCGGCAACCAGGACCGGCAGCGCCTCCGCCGGGCGCCCGATCGAGGCCAGCAGCCGCCCCAGGCCCAGCAGCGCCAGGGCATGGCCCGGCTCGCGCGCGAGCACCGCGCGGAAGCACGCCTCGGCCTCGGCCGGCCGCTGCAGCTGGCGCAGGGCCACCGCCAGGTTGACCGCGGCCGCCGACAGATCGGGCGCCAGATCCAGAGCGGCGCGATAGGCGGTCTCGGCAGCGGCGGCGTCGCCCAGCAGCTGGCAGGTGACACCCAGCGCATAGGGGTAATGCGGTTCGGCCGGCGCCGCCGCCGCTGCCGCCGCCAGATGGCGGCGGCACGCCACGAGGTCGCCGGCGGCGCGCGCCGCAAGCGCCGACTGGTAGAGGGACTGGGCCGGATCCATTGCGGCACTGTAGCCGGCCGGGGAGTTGCCGCCAGCCGCTGCCGTTGTCCCATCAGACCACGATGGAGCGCATCGTCATGGACCTGACCGGCCAGGCTGCAATCGTGACCGGCGCCAGCTCCGGCATCGGGCTGGCGGTGGCCCGGGCGCTGGCGGCGGCCGGCGCCGCCGTGGCGGTGAACTTCCACAGCCATGGCGAGGCCGCCGAGCAGCTGGCCCGGGAGATCCGCGCCGGCGGCGGCCAGGCCCAGGCGATCGGGGCCGACGTGGCCGAGGAAGACCAGGTGGCCCGGCTGTTCGCGGCGGCGATCGACCGGTTCGGCACCATCGACATCCTGGTCGCCAATTCCGGCCTGCAGCGCGACGGGTCGGTTGCCGACCTGTCGCTGGCCGACTGGAACCGCGTCCTGGCGGTCAACCTGACCGGCCAGTTCCTGTGCGCCCAGGCCGCCGTGCGCGAATTCCGACGCCGCGGACCGCGGCCGGTCTCCAAGGCGCTCGGCAAGATCATCTGCATGAGCTCGGTGCATCAGGTGATTCCCTGGGCCGGGCATGTCAACTACGCGGCGTCCAAGGGCGGCGTGAAGCTGATGATGGAAACCCTGGCGCAGGAGCTGGCGCCCGAGCGGATCCGGGTCAACGCCCTGGCGCCGGGCGCCATCCGCACGCCGATCAACCGCGCCGCCTGGTCGACGCCCGAGGCCGAGCACGCCTTACTCACGCTGGTTCCCTATGGCCGCATCGGCGAGCCCGACGATGTCGGCCGCGCCGCGGCATGGCTGGCGTCGGACGACTCCGACTATGTGGTCGGCACGACCCTGGTGATCGACGGCGGCATGTGCCTCTATCCGGCCTTCGCCGACAACGGTTAGCGTAGCGGCTCCCGGAGGAGCCGCCATGCCGCAGCACATCGCCTGCCTGACCTTCGACTTCGACGCCGTGTCGCCCTTCATCGCCCGCGGCATGGCCACGCCGACGCCCCTGTCGCGCGGCGAGTTCGGTCCCGACGTGGCCGCACCCCGGATCCTCAAGCTGCTGGCTCGTTACAACATCGAATCGACCTGGTTCGTGCCCGGGCACACCATCGAGAGTTTCCCGGGCGCGGCCGAAGCCGTGGTCGCCGGTGGCCACGAGGTCGCCCATCATGGCTGGACCCATCGCGTGCCGGCTTCGCTCGGCCGCGAGGAGGAAGAAGCCGAGCTGGTGCGGGGCAACGATGCCATCCGCCGGCTGACCGGCAGCCCCGCGCGCGGCTATCGCTCGCCAGCCTGGGACCTGAGCCCGCACACCGTCGAGCTCCTGCTCAAGCACGGCTTCGCCTATGACAGCAGCCTGATGGGCAACGACTACCAGCCCTACCGGGCGCGCCAGGGCGACCAGGCGCCCCTGGAGCAGCCCTTCGTGCGTGGATCCGAGACCCGGCTGTGGGAGATGCCCATCAGCTGGTCGCTCGACGATTTCCCTCACTTCGAGTACTGGCGCACCCCGACCACCGTGAACCCCGGCCTGCAGAGCGCCGGCGGCGTGCTGCGCAACTTCCTGGACGACTTCCTGTACATGACCCGGACGACCGAGTGGGGCGTGCTGACCTACACCTTCCACCCGTTCGTGATCGGCCGTGGGCATCGGATGCTGATGCTGGAGCGGCTGATCCTGGGGCTGCTGGAGATGGGCGCCGTCTTCCGCCGCCTGGACCAGGTCGTCGCCGAGCTGCCGGCGCGCTATCCCGCTGCCAGCTGAAGGGCGCTGATCAGGGCCCAGCCCAGCAACGCCACGGCGCCGGCCACCACCGCGCCTGTTACGGCCGGCTGGAACAGGCCGGCATGGACCCGAGGGGTCAGCGCCGTCCGCGCGGGATCGCCCCCCGTCCATGCCGCCCGCGATACCACCCGGGTCCGGACCCGTCCGTGCTGGGTCCATTCGATCCGGGCATGCGCGACCTGACCGTCGGCCAGCAGCCAGCGCGCGCCGCGCAGGGCATCTCCCATGCTGCCGTAGCGCGCGAACACGATCCCGTCACTGGCGAGAACTGTGTATCCGCCGTCGTCTGCCATCGATCCCCTCCGAATCGACGGCAGTGTCCAGCAGACAAATCGGACCAGCAAGCCCCGTTCAGGGGTGCGACCGGGCCGCGATCCGGCGGCAATGGTCCAGCGCAGCACCGATCAGGTTGTCGCTGGCCTCGGGCGTGCGGAACCCCGAATGCGCCGACAAGGTGACGTTGGGCACGCGGGTCAGCGGGTGCTCGGGCGGCAGCGGCTCGATCGCATACACATCAAGCCCGGCATGGCGCAGGTGGCCCGACTCCAGCGCCGCGATCATCGCCGCCTCGTCGACCAGGGCGCCGCGCGCGGTGTTGACCAGGATGGCGCCCGGCCGCATGGCGGCAATCCGCTCGCGCGACAGGAACCCGCGGGTCTCGTCGGTCAGCAGCAGATGGACTGACAGCACATGGCTGTCGGCCAGAAGCTGGTCGAGGCCGACGAAGGTCACGCCCGGATGGGACTTTGGCGTGTGGTTCCAAGCCAGCACGCGCATCCCGATGCCGGCGGCCAGCCGCGCCAGCTCGACGGCGATGCCGCCGAAGCCCAGCAGCCCGAGGGTCTTGCCGGTGAGCTGCAGGCCCTCGGTGCGCGCCCAGGTGCCGGCGCGCATGGCGCGGTCCATGCCGGCGACGCCGCGCGCCGCCGCCCACATCAGCCCGAACGCGCACTCGGCGACGGCCGTGTCGCCATAGCCCTTGATGATGTGCACCGACACCCCGATGTCGGCCAGCTCCTCGGGGTTCATGTAGCTGCGCGGACCGGTGCCCAGGAACACGACATCGGTCAGCCCGGCAGAGCGGCGCGCGACATCGGTCGGCAAGTGGGTGTGGTCGATGATCGCCACGGGCGCGCCGTCCAGCGCCGCCGGGATCTCGTCGGACCGGAGGTCCGGACGGCGGTTGATCCGCACGGGCGGATCGCCCGGCCGGGCCAGCCGCTCGGCGATGCCGCCCAAGGCCTCCGTCGCGTCCACGAACACTGCCCGCATCGCTGCCCTCTCCCGTCTTCTGGCCCCATCACCCGGCCTGGGCCATGATCTCGGAGTCCGGCCAGGCTGTGAAGCGGCAAGGCGGAACGTGCCTTGCCGTGAAGGCGCGCCGCATTACGATCGGTCGACGCAACGGCGGGCGGACGCTCGACTTGGCAGGCCGGGATGAACAGCTTCACAGCCTCTCGATGGTTCTCCGCGAGTTGACCGCGCTCAGCGTCCTGCACAGCCAGGCCATGAAATAGAGACTGAACGCCCGATGCCGGTCTCGACCCTTCTTGTTGCCGCCACAACCGCCTTGGCGCTCATTGGCCTTGGTGGCGGCCTCTACGAAACCGCGGTGGTCGATCCGGCATGGCCGGCACGGCCCGACATCGTCCAGCCCCAGCGCGGGGGCCTGTCGCGGAAGCGATTCTGGGCCCCCGCGCACGTCGCCCTGGAGTTCGGCTTGGCCGCATCGCTCGTCGCCGCATGGTCGCACGAAACAGTGCGCGCCTGGCTGATCGTCGCGCTCTGCGCCCATGCCGTCATGCGGCTCTGGTCGTTCCTGGATTTCATCCCGAAGGCCATCGCCGTCGAGCGGGCCGCGCCCGACTCGGTCACCCGGGCGTCCGCGCTGGCCTGGACGCGCCGAAGCCGCCTGCGCTTGCCGCTCGACCTCGTGACCTGCGGCGCGCTGCTGGCGGCCCTCGTCCAGGCCGCACAGGTACCCTGACGGGTCCGGGACCGCGGCGCCGGTCAGTTCGGCCGCAGTTCGCCCAGGCACGCGACCTCGGCCGGCGCCGCCAGGGCCCGCTCCCAGATCAGCATGGCGCGGTGCTGCACATAGGGGCCCGGGCGGGCCGCCGACCAATGCCGCGGGCTGGGCAGCACCACCGCCAGCGCCGCCGCCTGGGCGGGGCTCAGGCGCGCTGCCGGGACGCCGAAATCGTGCTGGGCCGCCGCCTCCGCGCCATAGATGCCGGCGCCCCATTCGGCGATGTTGAGATAGACCTCGGCGATCCGGCGCTTTGGCCACAGGGCCTCCAGCAGCACCGTCAGGTACGCCTCGACGCCCTTGCGCAGCCAGCTCTGGCCCGGCCACAGGAACAGGTTCTTGGCGGTCTGCTGCGACAGCGTGCTGGCGCCGCGCAGCCGGCCGCCGGCCTCGGCGGTCTCGACCGCCTCGCGGATCGCGCCCCAGTCGAAGCCGTGATGGACGCAGAAATGCCCGTCCTCCGACGCGACCACGGCGCGCGGCAGCGCCGGCGCGATGCGGTCGAGCGGCGTCCAGCGATAGTCGATACCGATCCCGTCCAGCCGCCGCAGCAGCATCAGCGGCGTCCCCAGCGGCGGCAGGAAGCGATAGGCCAGCAGCATCGGCACCGGGAGCAGCAGCAGCCCGGCGAGGATCGCGACAGCCGCCCGCACTCGGCGGCGCAGGCGCGACGGCGGTGCCGGCGGCGCCTCGACCGGCCTGTCTTCGATGTCGTCGACCATGCCCGCTCCCATCAGGGGTCCGCGATCAAGCCGGCCGGATGTGGCACAATTTTGGTCGGCCTCGCGAAAACGCCTGACCCCGCCCGTCCGCCTGCGCTAAGTCATCCTTCTGTCCAAATGGGGACTTGCCCGATGACGCTCGCCGCCCTGGCTGCCGACCTCGCCGCCGGCCGTACCACCGCCGCCGCCCTCGCCGAGCAGGCGCTTGATGCGATCGCCGACCCCGCCGGCGAAGGGGCGCGCACCTTCGTCTCGGTCCAGGCCGACGCCGCGCGCGCCGCCGCCGCGGCCAGCGACCGTCTGCGCGCGTCGGGCATGGTGCCGTCGCCGCTGGCCGGCATCCCGATTTCGGTCAAGGACCTGTTCGACATCGCCGGCCTGCCGACCACGGCAGGGTCGGTGGCGCTGGCCGATGCGCCGCCGGCGGCGGCCGACGCCCCGGTCGTCGCCCGACTGCGCGCATCAGGCGCCGTGATCCCCGGCCGCACCAACATGACCGAATTCGCCTTCTCGGGCATCGGCCTCAACCCCCATTACGGCACGCCGCGCAATCCGTGGGACCGCGCGACCGGGCGCATCCCGGGCGGGTCGTCGTCGGGGGCGGCGGTTTCGGTCACCGACGGCATGGCCGCCGCCGGGATCGGCACCGACACCGGCGGGTCGGTGCGGATTCCGGCGGCGCTGTGCGGCCTGACCGGGTTCAAGCCGACGGCGCGGCGGGTGCCGCGCGACGGCGTGGTGCCGCTGTCGGCCAGCCTCGATTCGATCGGGCCGCTGGCGCCCAGCGTCGCCTGCTGCGCCCTGCTTGATGCGGTGATCGCGGGTGAGCCGCCGCGGCCGCTGCGCCCGCCGGTTCTCGCCGGCCTGCGCCTGGCGGTGCCGCAGACGGTCGTGCTCGACGACATGGACGCGGCCGTGGCGGCCGCCTTCGCGCGCGCGCTGGACCGCCTGTCGGCGGCCGGGGTCCTGATCCTGGAGCGGCGGATGCCGGTGTTCGCCGAGGTCCTGCAGGCAACCGGCCGCGGCGGGCTGGTCGCCGCCGAGGCCTATGCCTGGCACCGCAGCCTGCTGGCCCGCGCCGCCGACCGCTACGACCCCTGGGTGCTGACGCGGATCCGCCGTGCCGAGCAGCAGAGCGCCGCCGACTATGTCGACGTCCTGAATGCCCGCACCAGCCTGATCGCTCAGGCCGACCAAGCCACCCGCGAGGTCGACGCCGTCGTCATGCCGACCGTGCCGACGGTGGCGCCGACCATTGCCGCCTGTTCCGACGCCGACGGCTTCACCCGCCACAATTTGCTGATGCTGCGCAACACGTCGCTCGGCAATTTCCTGGACCGCTGCGCCATCTCGCTGCCCTGCCACCGCCCGGGCGAGGCGCCGGTCGGGCTGATGCTGATGGGCGAAACCGGCGCCGATCACGCGCTGCTGGACCTCGCCGCCGCCGTCGAAGCCGTGCTCGCCTGAGCCTGAGGAGGTCCGATCATGGCGGCTGTCCAGGCCTATCGACCGCTGATCATGGGCCGTCGCGGCGCCGTGGCGGCCAACCATCCGCTGGCGGCCCAGGCCGGGCTGATGACCCTGCGCGCCGGCGGCAGCGCCGTCGACGCCGCCGTGTCGGTGGCGCTGGCCCTGGCCGTGGTCGAGCCGCACATGTCGGGCCTGGGCGGCGACGCCTTCTATCACGTGTGGGACGCCGCTTCCGGCCGCGCCGTGGTGTTCAACGGCACCGGCCCGGCGCCCGACGCGGCGACGCCCGAGCGCTATGCCGCCGGCATCCCGCCGACCGGACCGCTCAGCGTCTCGGTGCCGGGCATGGTCGGCGCGCTCGGGGACATGCATGCCGCCCATGGCCGCCTGCCCTGGGCGGCCCTGTTCGACGCCGCCATCCATTACGCCGCCGAGGGCTTCGGCGCGACCCACGCCTATCGCCACTTCGCCGGCATGGTCGCCCCGGCCCTGGCCGCCGACCCGCATGCTCGCGCCACGCTGCTCCATGACGGGCAGGTCCCGCGCCTGGCTGCGCCGGTGCGCCAGCCGGTCCTGGCGCGCACCCTGCAGGAGCTTGCCACCGAGGGCGCCGACGCGTTCTATCGGGGCGACCTGGGCCAACGCCTGGCCGCGGACCTGGGCGCCCTGGGCGCCCTGATCACGGCCGACGACCTGGCCGCCTACCGGCCGGAGCGCCAGACACCGATCGAGGTCGGCTATCGCGGCCACGTGGTGCGCCAGGCGCCGCCCAACTCGACCGGCTGGGTGGTGCTGCAGCAGCTCAAGCTGGCCGAGCAGTTCGATCTGGGCGCGCTGGAGCCCGGCTCGCCCGACCTGATCCACCTGCTGGTCGAGATCAAGAAGCTGGCGTTCCTGGACCGCGAGCGCTACGGCGCCGATCCGCGCTTCGCCGAGACGCCGCTCGACCACCTGCTGTCCGATGCCTATGCCGCCGAGCAAGCCCAGCGCATCGATCGCCGGCGGGCGATCGCGCGCGCCGGCGGTCCGGAGAGCGGCGGCGACACCACCTATTTTGCGGTGGTCGACGGCGCCGGCAATGCCGTGTCGGCGATCCAGAGCCTGAACAACGGCTTCGGGGCCGCGACCGTGTCAGGCTCGACCGGGATCCTGCTCAACAACCGCATGGCCTACTGGCACCTGGAGCCGGGCCACCCCAACCGCCTGGCGCCGGGCAAGCGGGTCCGCCATACCATGAACCCGCCGATGGTGTTCAAGGACGGGGCGCTGTGGGCGGTGTTCGGCACGCCGGGCGCCGATTTCCAGGTGCAAGTGAACCTGCAGGTCGCCACGGCCATGATCGATTTCGGCCTGGACCCGCAGGCCGCCGTCGAGGCGCCGCGCTGGGCGAGCGTCGAGCGGGGCCAAGCCGCCAACCATCCGCACACCGGCGAGCCCGGCCTGAGCCTGGAATCGCGCTTCGGCGAGGCGGTGATCCAGGACTTGGCCGCGCGCGGCCACCCTGTCGTTCGCCTCGGCCCCCTGGACGGCCCCTGCAGCGTCGAGGTCATCCGGTCGGAGCCGGCGACCGGCATGCTGATCGCCGGCTCCGATCCGCGCCGGGACGGCTGGGCCCTCGCTTACTGAGGGTCCAGCGCCTCCCGGTCAGTCCATCTCGGCCGAGGTGGTGTTCGAGCCCTTGTCGTACTTCAGCTTGATCGTGTTGACGGTGCAGACGTCGATGCCGGTCCAGACGTCGTCGGCGCTGCCGTCGGCCCACACGACCTTCAGGTCCCACTTGCAGGACTTGCCGTCGCTCTTGCCGAAGGTGATCCGGACCGACTGGCCGTTCGCCAGCGGACTGTCGATCTCGCTGGGATAGCCCCAGGTCGTCGAGGCCGTGGTGTCCATGTAGATGGCTTTGATGTCGTAGCCGGTAGCGTTGATCAGGTCGAAATCGCGGTTGTCGGCGAAGGACGGCGACGACATCAGCAGGCTGGCCGCGGCCAGCGCGGGAATGGCGAACTTATTCACGAGAGCCCTCCGAGGATGGATCGCGAGAGGCTTGAACCGCCCCTTCAGGAGGCCAGGCTGAGCCATCGGAGCGCCGCGGTCAAATTAATTGATGTCGGTCAATATTCAGCACCCACCCGGGCCTGCGCGGGCCAGAACCGCTCCAGCCCGGCGGCCCCGGCCTCGGTCAAGCGGTAGACACCGCGCTCGACCCGCTCGAACCAGCCATAGACGTCATCCCGCAGGATCCGGGCGGCATTGGGCATGCCAGCGGCGCGCAGGGCCGCCGGGCGGGTCGGGCCGGTCTCGGCCAGGTGGCGGGCGCAGGCCAGCGCCTCCTGGCGATAGGCGGTCATGCGCGCGCCCGCCGGGCTGCCGCCCGGGTGGGGATCGCCGCTGCGTCGGGCATGTTCGCCCAGCAGGCGGCGACGGCGCTTGGCGTTCTGGCGCGGCCGGTAGGGCAGCGGGTCGACCACGGCCTCGACCGGCCGCGGCCCGTCGACCGATACGGCCAGCAAACCCAGGCCCAGGCGCCGGCACAGCCGCCGCACCTGCGGGTCGTCGGGCGAGCGCGCGCCGCGCACCCGCGGCACGGCGAGATAGACAGCGTCGGTCAGGGCCAGCCGGTCGACACCTTGCAGCACCAGTTCCAGGCTGAAGCGCTGCTTGAGCTCGACGATCACCGGCGGCTCGTCGCCGCGCACGGCGACGACGTCGCAGCCCGTGATCTCGCCTTTGACGGCATAGCCCTGGGCTTCGAGATAGGCCTTAACCGGCAGGTACAGGTCGGTCTCGCGCATGGCCCGATTCGCGAGCCGGAATGCCCCGGCGATCAGCCCCGCCGCCGAGATCAGCGGCGGCGGGGTTGATCGTCAGCGGACGCGATGGGCGATGCGGTGGACCAGGCGGTTGCCGCGGCCGCGGGCGACCGCCGTGCGGCGCCGCTTGGTGTAGGCCACCTTGGTGACGCGCTCGGCGACCGCCGGCGTGAAGCCGCCGCCCAGCGGATGGATGAACCCGGCCACCGGATAATCGGTCACGCCCATCGAGCCGGTCTGCGGGTAGGACACGCGCACCTGGCTCCAGTCATTGGCCGGCGAGGTGTCGACCACCAGCTGCGACAGCGCCACCCGACCCTTGTGCCGGCGGTCCGAGGCCCAATTGGCATGATCGACCAGCACCGAGCGGTCGTCGAGCAGCCGGCGCACCAGGGCGACATGGCCGGACGGCATATGGCGGGTCGGCTCGAACACCATGACCGCGCCGGGTGCTGGCTGGTTGTCGCGGGGATAGACGCCCGCGGCATTATCCCACCAGTCCCCGGCATTGCCGCTGACATGGACCGCCGATGCTCGCTGCACGAACTGAACGCACTGTTCGGCAGCCGCCGGTTGCGCGAAGGCCAATAGCCCCACGATTCCGACCGCTGCCAGGACGACTCGCGATCGGAGGGAAGTTTTTTCGTTTGTCAAGACCAATCCTCTGATCTCCCCCGCATACCGACCCTGCGGGAAATAGCACAGTGCACTGCGTTATGGACAGCCTTTTTGACGCCTGTCACACGAATGTTGTGTTAAAAATTACCTATTCAGACCGGCGCAGGCTGCCGACGACGCCGGCCGGGAAGAAATAGACGCTCAAGATGAACAGCACGCCCAGCCACAGCAGCCACCGGTCGGGATGGACCAGCGCGGCGATCGCGCCAAACTCGGCCAGGCCCTGCGCCGCAGACGCCATGGCATCCTGCAAGTAATTCTCGGCCAGGACGAAGAGCGTTGCACCGATGACGGCGCCGGACAGCGTGCCCATGCCGCCGATCACCACCATCAGCAGGATGTTCAACATGATCGCGAAGCTCAGAGTCGTATCGGGGCCGACATAGCGCAGCCACAGCGCATTGACCCCACCGGCGGCCGCAGCCACCACCGCCGCGATGACGGTGGCCAGGGACCGGTAGACCACGGCGCGGTATCCCAGTGCCTCAGCCCGGAACCCGTTCTCGCGAATCGCCTGCAGCACGCGTCCGAACGGCGAGCCGACGACGCGCCGCAGCAGCAGGAACAGGGCCAGCGATGCGGCCAGGACCAGGTAGTAGGTGATCAGCCGGCCATTGACCGTGGTCCCCAGGACCGGCCGCGGCAGCAGGCGGAAGCTGGGTTGCAGCAGGGCCGGCACACGGAAGGTGCGGCCGTCCTCGCCGCCGGTCAGCGCCGTGAGCTGCTGGGCCAGCAGCAGCGCCGTCGACCCCACCGCCAGCGTGATCATGGCGAAGAAGATCGCCTGGACGCGCAGCGACACCAGCCCGATCAGCAGCGCCAGCAGCGCCGCCACGGCCAGGGCCGCGAGCAGGCCGCCCGCCACCGCCGCCCAGCTCGGCCCCAGCGCATAGAGCGCCAGCCCGACGCCGTAGCCGCCGATGCCATAGAACATGGTGTGGGCGAACGACACGATGCCGGTATAGCCGATCAGCAGGTCGTAGCTGGCGGCCAGCACGATGAAGACCGCGATCTTCTCGGCGACGTTGAGCGCCTTGGCGCCGGGGAACAGAATCGGCGCCAGCGCCAGCAGCACCGGCACCGCCCACAGCAGGACGGCCAGCAGCCGGGCGCGCCAGGCGGCCATCACCGCCGCCCCAGGGGGTAGAGGCCGCGTGGCCGCCACATCAGCACGGCGACCATCAGCAGGATGTTGGAGCCCAACGCCAGCTTGGGCGCAGCATAACCGGCATAGTTGGCGACCAGCGCCACCGCCAGGGCGCCCAGGAAGCAGCCGCCGACCGAGCCCAGGCCACCGATGATCACCACGATGAAGACCAGCACCATGACCTCGCTGCCCATCTGGGCGGTCAACTGCGTGCGGTACAGCGCCCACAAGGTGCCGCCCAGCCCGGCCAGCGCCGCGCCGGCCATGAAAACGCCGACGAACAGCCGTCGGATGCGGTAGCCCAGGGCCTCGACCATCTCGGCGTTCTCGACCCCGGCGCGGATCAGCAGGCCGAGGCGCGTGCCGTTGAGCGTGCCCTGCATCAGCGCAAACACCCCCAGTCCCACGACCACCGCGACCAGGCGATAGCGCTCGATCGCCGAGCTGCCGACCACCAGCGCGCCGCGCAGGGCGGCCGGTGCCGGCAGCGGGATCTGGTTCGGCCCCCACAGCAGCACGATCAGCTGCTCGGCCACGATCAGCCCGCCCATGGTGATCAGGATCTGCTTCAGATGCTGGCCATAGACCGGCCGCACCAGGAGGCGCTCGAAGGCGAGCCCGATCGCGGCCGATGCCGCCATGGCGGCCAGCGCCGCCAGCGCCAGCACGGCCAGGTTCAGCCACAGCGAATCGGCTTCGCTCCACGGCGCCAAGGGCAGCAGCACCAGCGAGGCGACATAGCCGCCCAGCGCGATGAACGCGCCATGCCCGAAGTTCAGCACGTCCATCAGCCCGAACACCAGGGTCAGGCCTGACGCCATGATGAAGATCATCATGCCCATGGCGACGCCGGCCACGGTCAGGGTCAGCCAGGTCGACAGCGATCCGACCAGGGGCAGCGCCAGCAGCGCCAGCGCCGGCACCAGCAGCAGCGGGCCGACGTCCCGGCGCGGCCGCGGCAGCGCCGTCGGCGTCGCGGCCTTGGCGGCGCCGGGCGCGGTCATTGGTGCGCCCCCAGATCGAGGCCGAGCAGGCGGCGCTGCAGGGCCTCGTCGGCGGCGAGGGCGGCCATGCGGCCGCGATGGACGATGCGGCCGTCATCCATGACGGCGACGCCGTCGCCCAGTTCGCGGGCGACCAGGAAGTTCTGCTCGACCAGCAGGATGGTGGCACCGGTTGCCTTGAGGGCCCGGAAGGCTTCGATCAGATTGCGCACGATCGCCGGCGACAGGCCCTTGGTCGGCTCGTCGATCAGCAGCAGGCGGCGCGGCTCGACCATGGTGCGCGCCATCGCCAGCATCTGCTTCTGGCCGCCGGAGAGCAGGCCGGCCGGCAGCGACCAGAACCGCTCCAGCGCCGGGAAGAAGCCGAAGATCCAGTCGCGCCTGTCGCGGGCGACCGGACCCGCGCGCGCCGCCAGCACCAGGTTCTCCTCGACCGTGAGATCGCTGAACAGCCCCACCGATTCGGGCATGTAGGCAATGCCCAGGCGCGCGATGTCGGGCGTGGCCGCGGCCTGGATCGGCCGGCCGTCGAAGCGGACCGCGCCCGCCGAGGCGCGCCACAGCCCCATGATCGTGCGCAGGGTCGTGGTCTTGCCGGCGCCGTTGCGGCCGAGCAGCATGGTGAGCTCGCCGGCCGGCACGGCCAGGTCGACGCCCTGCAGGATATGGTAGGGCCCGATATGGGTGTGCACGCCCTCCAGGCTCAGGAGTGCGGTCATGGCTCGGGCTCCGCCAGGCCGAGATAGGCGGCTTGGACCAGGGGCGAGGCGATCACCGCGGCGGGCTCGCCGTCGGCCGCCAGGCGGCCCTCGTGCAGCACCACGATGCGGTCGGCGAGCGCGCGCACCACGTCCATCTTGTGCTCGACCAGCAGGATCGTGCGCCGGCCTTCGGCCTTGACGGCGGCGATCAGGTCGAGCACCACCGGCACGTCGTCGACGCTCATGCCGGCGGTCGGCTCGTCCAGCATCACCACCGCCGGATCGAGCGCCAGCAGCATCGCGACCTCCAGCTTGCGCTGGTCGCCATGGGACAGTGTTCCGGCGCGGTCGCGCGCGCGCTCGGCCAGGGCCACGCGCGCCAGGATCCGGATGGCCTCGTCCAGCACGTCGGCGTGGTGGCTCCAGCGCCGCCACAGGTCGAGGCCGATCCCGGCGCGGCTTTGCACGGCCAGGCGCACATTCTCCAGGACGAAGGCTTCGTGGAGCGGGTTGTTACCAAACTC
>CAZEFK010000003.1:0-74770 GCA_964511405.1 uncultured Comamonadaceae bacterium
CCGCCGCGCCGGACCAGGCCGCGTCGCTGCCCCAGGCCGCGGCAGCAGCCGGGGTCGCCGGCGTGGCCGGCGCGCTGTTCTCGTCGCTGTTCGGCGGCAGCAAGGAGAGTTAGCCGGCGCAGGCGACCTGCTCGAGGGCCGGCTGCGGCAGGCCGGCGGCGAGATCCTTGCCCATGTTGACGCTGGTCGCATCCTCGGGCGCCTCGTCCCACGCGATCGGGCTGTAGCCTTCGGCCCGGTAGAAGCCGATCGAGGCCGCCTTGGCGTGCAGCACGACCTGGCTGCGGCCGTGGGCGCGCGTGATGTCTTCGGCCAGCCGCAGCATGGCGGCGCCCAGGCCCCGGTTCTGCTGATCGGGCGCGATGGCGACGCGCCGGAAGGCGGCGCGGCGCGCATCGAGCCAATCGATCCTGAGGGTGCCGATCACCCGGCCATCCTCGACCAGCACCAACAGCTGACGGTCGGACCCATGATCGCGGGCGCGCGGGCCGGGATGCTTCGGCGTCATGCCGGTGGCCGCGCGGATCCGGGCGACGGCGACCCACTCGGCCGGGGTTTCGGGCGGACGGAGGGCAAGGGCGGACAGACGGACCATGGCGGCGATCCCCGAAGCGGGCGGTCAGGGCGGACAGCGGAGAGGGCAGGCGAACCGGACGGCCTAGGGTCGTCGGAGCCCCGCGGGGATCGACCGAGAGCCGATGCTGAACGCTGACTGAGCCATGCTGCCTGCCTCCGCTCAGGCCCGGACTGGTCCGGGCCGCCGTCACCCCATCTGCCTAGCGGCCGGTTGGTCCGGCCGAGCCAGGATCTAGGGGCGTCGTCGCGAGGCGATGGACGCGCGCGCCGCCACGCCGGCCGCCGGGGCCGGATCGAGCAGGAGGATGAGCGCGGTCTTGTCCACGGCCGCCCTATATACGCGCTTTGCCGGCCACGACAAGAGGCAATCCTGCGTGCCCCCTGCATGCCGCCGCCGTCGAACCCCGGTTTGCGCCCTGCCGTTGCCTCGGGCGATCCCTCCACACGATTGGGAGAGCCGCCATGTTCATGCACAACAAACGGCTGATGTACACGGTGCGGGCTGCGGAGCCGGACCCGGCGCTGGCCGGCCTGCTGCTGCGGCAGTTCGGCTGCCCGCAGGACGAGCTGGGGTCCGCCAGGCGCTGCTTTGGCCAGGCGCAGAGCGAGAGCGACCCCGGCCGCAAGGACCTGCTGTTCGCGATCGCCACCGAAGAGATGGGCCATCTCGGGGTCATCGGCAGCCTGGTCGTCATGCTCAATCGCGGCCACAACGCCGATCTCGACGCCGGCGGCGGCGAGCTGATGGCCGAGATCGGCCAGGGCGGCGAGAGCCACGCCACGGCCATGCTCCACGACGGCGCCGGGCTGATGAGCGCGGCCGGGACGCCGTTGGCGGCGCCGGACATCGGCTTTGTCGGTGAGCCAACCGTCGACCTGTGCGCGAACCTCGCCGCCGAAGCCCGCGCGAGGGCCGGCTACGCGCGCCTGCTGGCCAGAACCGCCGACGACCCCGATGTGCGCGACGCCGTGGGCTTCCTGATGACCCGCGAGATCGCGCACCACCAGGCCCTGGCGGCGGCGCTCTACGCCATCGCGCCGGAGGCTGTGCCAGCGGCCCGGCTTGCCTGATCACTTGCAAATAGGAATTAGGATTATTATAAAAAATGGCAGGAGGTCCGCCCGATGCTGCGTCCTGCCATGCCCTCGCCCGCCCCCCGTCTGCAGGTCACCGCCCGGCCGCGGCTGCGATTCGCCCGGCCGCTGGCCGGTCCGGCCCTGATGGCCTCGGTCGCCTACATGGATCCCGGCAATTTCGCGACCAACATCCAGGCCGGCGCCGCCTACGGCTACGACCTGCTGTGGGTGGTGGTGGCCGCCAACCTGATCGCGATGCTGTTCCAGGCGCTGTCGGCGAAGCTGGGCATCGTCACCGGGCACAATCTGGCGGAGCTCAGCCGTGACCACTTCCCGCGGCCCGTGGTGCTGGGCATGTGGGCGGCCAGCGAAGTCGCCGCGATGGCCACCGATCTCGCGGAATTCCTGGGCGGCGCGCTCGGCCTGTCGCTGCTGACGGGCATGCCGCTGCTGGCCGGCATGGCGGTGACCGGGGTCGCGACCTATGCCGTGCTGGAGCTGCAGCGGCGCGGCGTGCGGCCGCTGGAAGCCGTCATCGGCATCATGATCGGCGTCATCGGCGCCTGCTACCTGGCCGAGCTGGTGATCGTGCCGCCCGATTGGCGGGCCGCTGCCGTCCATGCCGTGGTGCCGCGCCTGGCCGACGGGACGGCGCTGATGCTGGCGGTCGGCATCGTCGGCGCCACCGTCATGCCGCATGCCCTGTACCTGCATTCCGGCCTGGCCCAGCAGCAGGCCGCCCAGCAGCAGGCCACCCTGGCCGGCCCAGTGCGCCGGCGGCACCTGATCCGCGCCTCCAACCGCGAGGTGCTGCTGGCGCTGGGCTTGGCCGGGCTGGTCAACATGGCGATGCTGGCGATGGCCGCCCGCACCTTCCACGACGGCGCCCATGACGGCATCGCCGAGATCGGCGAGGCCTATCGGACCCTGGTCCCGGTCGCCGGGCCGGCCGCCGCGGGGCTGTTCCTGGCCGCGCTGATCGCCTCGGGCTGGTCGAGCTCGGCCGTCGGCACCCTGGCCGGCCAGATGATCATGCAGGGCTTCCTGCGCGTCCGGGTTCCCGTCTGGGCCCGCCGGCTGGCCACCATGCTGCCGGCCTTCGCGGTGGTGGCCGCCGGCGTCGATGCCACCCGAGCGCTGGTGGCGAGCCAGGTGGTGCTGAGCCTGGCGCTGCCGGTACCCATGGCCGCCCTGTTGGTGCTGGCGCGCCGGCCGGCGGTGATGGGCCGCTTCGCCTTGGGCCGCGGAGCCGCAGCCGTGGCCGGCGCGGCCGCGGCCCTGGTGATGGGCTTGAACGCGGTGCTGGTCTGGCAGGCGATCGCGGCTTCCGTCTGAGCGCGGCCCTGGGCTAGGGTTCCGGCCCGCACGCGCCCCCGCCGGCGCCCTGGCCGAGGAGTCCCGCCCATGTCCCGCTATCGCATCGCCGTCATCCCCGGGGACGGCATCGGCCACGAGGTCATGCCCGAAGGCATCCGGGTGGTGGAGGCGGCGGCTCGGCGCTTCGGCCTGGACTTCTCGTGGACGACACTGGACTGGAGCTGCCGCCGGTTCCGCGAGACCGGCCGCATGATGCCCGAGGACGGCATCGAGACGCTGAGCGGCTTCGACGCCATCTTCCTGGGCGCGGTCGGCGATCCGGCAGTGGCCGACCATGTGTCGTTGTGGGGTCTGCTGATCCCGATCCGCCGGCACTTCCACCAGTATGTGAACCTGCGCCCGGTGCGGCTGATGGAGGGCGTCCCCTGCCCGCTCAAGGACCGCAAGCCGGGCGACATCGACATGATGATCGTCCGCGAGAACACCGAAGGCGAATATTCCGAGATCGGCGGCCGCCTGCACGCCGGCACGCCCTATGAGGTGGTCATCCAGGAATCGGTGTTCACGCGCCTCGGTGTCGACCGGGTCATCCGCTACGCCTTCGAGCTGGCGGCCAAGCGCCCGCGCCGGCATGTCTCGTCGGCCACCAAGTCCAACGGCATCATCCATACGATGCCCTATTGGGACGAGCGCTTCGCGGCGATCAAGGCGGACTATCCCGGGGTCACCGCCGACCAGTTCCACATCGACATCATGACGGCCCACTTCGTCCGCCATCCGGACTGGTTCGACGTGGTGGTGGCGAGCAATCTGTTCGGCGACATCCTGTCCGACCTCGGGCCGGCAGTCGCGGGCTCCATCGGCCTGGCGGCGTCGGGCAACATCAACCCCGAGCGCCAGCATCCGTCGATGTTCGAGCCGGTCCACGGCTCCGCGCCCGACATCGCCGGCAAGGGCATCGCCAACCCGATCGGCCAGATCTGGTCGGGCGCCTTGATGGTCGAGCATCTGGGCCACCCCGAGGCAGCCGCCGCCATCGTCGGCGCCATCGAGACCGTGCTGCGCGAGGGCCCGCGCACCGCCGACCTGGGCGGCCAGGCCGGCACCGGCGAAGTCGGCCGCGCGATCGAGGAAGCAGTCGCCCGGGCATGAACCGCTCGCTCCATTTCGAGGACCTGGCGCCGGGTGCGGTGTTCGAGACGCCGGGCGCCACCGTGACCGAGGCGGCGCTGGTCGAGTTCGGCCTGATGTGGGATCCGCAGCCCTTCCACATCGACCGCGAGGCCGCCGGCGCCTCGATGTTCGAGGGCCTGATCGCCAGCGGCTTCCACACCTTGTGCTTGAGCTTCCGGCTGTTCTGCCAGCTCGGCATCGTCGCCGGCACCAACCTCGGCGGCCCGGGCATGGACGAGCTGCGCTGGCTGAAGCCGGTCCGGCCCGGCGACTCGCTGCGCGTGCGCGTCACCGTCGACGAGGCCCGGCCGTCGCGCACCAAACCCGACCGCGGGCTGGTGCGCTGGCGCTTCGAGACCCTGAACCAGGCCGACGAGCCGGTCATGACCGCGCTCATCACCAGCCTGATCCGCCGCCGCACGCCCGCCGCCGGCGAGATCGAGGGCGCCCCCAGCCCGCGGATCCCCCCGCCCCAGCTATAGGCCGGCAGCATAGGCCTGTGCGAACGAGGCACTTGCCTGATCTCGTACGCCGACCAATTAATACGCTAGCTTATGATGAGGCTAGCATGACAACGCCGCCGGATCCGCCGGTCCCGTCCCTCGGGCTGGTGCTGCACGACGTCTCGCGCCTGCTGCGCAAGCGCTTCGAGCAGCGCGCCCGGGCCGCGAGCCTGCCCCTCACCCGCGCCCAGTGGTCGGTGCTGGCGAAGCTCGCGCGCAACGAAGGGATCAACCAGGCCGCCCTGGCCCAGCTGCTGGAGATCGAGCCGATCACCCTGGTGCGGCTGCTCGACCGGCTACAGGCGGCCGGGTTCGTGGAGCGGCGGCCGGATCCCCAGGACCGGCGCGCGCGCACGCTCTATCTCACGCCGGCCGCCCGCCCGATGCTGGATCAGATCTGGGCGCTGGCCGCCGTCGTCTGCGACGAGGCCATGGACGGCCTGTCCGACCCTGACCGCTGCCGCCTGATGGGCATGCTGCAGACCCTGCGCGGCAACCTGTCGAGCCGGGTCGCCGATGACGACGCCGACGCGCCGGAGCGCGCCCATGGCTGAAGAAGCGCCCCGCGCCGCGGTCCTGCGCGCGCCGACCACCGAGCGGCCCCTACCCCCACCAGCCCCGCCGACGCCGGTCCCGTCCGCGCCGGCCCGCCGCCGGCGCCCCGTGCGCTGGGCGCTGCTGCTGCTGGGCCCGCTCGCGGTCCTGCTGGGGGCCGGCTACCTGTACCTCACCGGCGGCCGCTACGTGTCGATCGACAATGCCTACATCCAGGCCGAGAAGGTCGACATCGCGACCGACATCTCGGGCATCGTCGGCGAGGTCGACGTCCACGACAACCAGGCCGTGACCGCCGGACAACTGCTGTTCCGGCTGGATCCCGAGCCGTTCCGCATCGCACTGGCCAAGGCCGAGGCGCAGCTCGGCGCCGTGCGCGACGACATCGAGGCACTGAAGGCCAGCTACCGCCAGAAGCAGGAGCAGATCCGCCAGGCGCAGATCGATATCGCCTATTACCAGCGCGAATATGACCGCCAGGCCGACTTGGTGCGCCGCGGCGCCGTGCCGGTGTCGCAGTACGACACCGCCCGCCACAACCTGGACGGCGCCCGCCAGACCGTCGCGACCCTGACCCAGGACCTGGCGGGGATCGCCGCCAATCTCGCCGGCACTCCCGACATCCCGGTCGAGCGGCATCCGCGCTACCTGGCTGCCGCCGCCGACCGCGACGAGATCCAGCGCCAGCTGCGCCATACCGAAGTGCGGGCGCCGTTCGCCGGCATCGTCGCCCAGGTCTCGCACCTGCTGCCCGGCCAGTACCTGGCCGCGGCGCAGGCGGCGTTCAGCCTGATCGCGACCGACCATGCCTGGATCGAGGCCAATCCCAAGGAAACCGAGCTCACCTGGGTGCGGCCCGGCCAACCGGCCGCGATCACGGTCGACACCTACCCGGGCGACGAATGGCGCGGCGCGGTGGCGAGCCTGAGCCCGGCCAGCGGCGCCCAGTTCGCGCTGCTGCCGGCCCAGAACAGCAGCGGCAACTGGGTCAAGGTGGTACAGCGCATCCCGGTCCGCATCCGCGTCGACACTGCGTCGGGGCAGCCGCCGCTGCGCGCCGGCATGAGCGTGGAGGTCACCATCGACACCGGCCATCAGCGGGCGATGCCGCGGGTCCTGGCCAGCCTGCTGGGCATCGCGCCGGCCGCCGCCCAGCCATGACCGACGTGGTCCGCCATCGCGGCGCGATCACCGTCTGCGTGATGCTCGCCACCATCATGCAGGCGCTGGATACCACGATCGCCAACGTGGCGCTTCCCTACATGCAGGGCAGCCTGTCGGCCAGCCAGGACCAGATCAACTGGGTGCTGACCTCCTACATCGTGGCCGCAGCGATCATGACGCCGCCGACCGGCTGGCTGGCCGGGCGGTTCGGGCGCAAGCGGCTGTTCATGGCGGCGGTCACCGGCTTCACCGCCGCCTCGATCCTGTGCGGCGCGGCGCTGAGCCTGGATCAGATGGTGCTGTTCCGCCTGCTCCAGGGCGTGTTCGGCGCCTCGCTGGTGCCGCTCAGCCAGGCCGTGCTGCTGGACAGCTACCCGCGCGAGAAGCAGGGCTCGGCCATGGCGCTGTGGGGCGTGGGCGTGATGGTCGGGCCGATCCTGGGTCCGACCCTGGGCGGCTGGCTGACCGAGAACTACAATTGGCGCTGGGTGTTCTACATCAACGTCCCGGTCGGGGCGCTGACCTTGGCGGGCTTGGCCGCGTTCCTGCCCGAAACAGCGCGGCGGCCCGACTCGCGCCTCGACTGGCTGGGCTTCGGCACCCTCAGCCTGGCCATCGGCGCCTTCCAGATGATGCTGGACCGCGGCGAGCAGCTCGATTGGTTCGGCTCGACCGAGATCATCGTCGAAGCGATCGTCGCCGGGCTCGCCCTATACCTGTTCCTGGTCCACACCCTGACCGCGGACAAGCCGTTCGTGAACCCGCGGCTGTTCGCCGACCGCAATTTTGCGACCGGCCTGGTGTTCATCTTCATGGTCGGCGTGGTGCTGCTGGCGACCTTGGCGCTACTGACGCCGTTCCTGCAGACGCTGATGGGCTATCCGGTGCTGACCGCCGGCGAGGTGCTGGCGCCCCGCGGCGTCGGCACCATGATCGCGATGTTCGTGGTCGGCCGGATCATCGGCCGGGTCGACGTCCGCCTGCTGCTGCTGTGCGGCCTGAGCCTCACCGCCACCGCGCTCTACCAGATGACCGGCTTCACCGCCGACGTCTCGGCCTGGACGATCATTACGACCGGCTTCATCCAGGGGGTCGGGCTGGGCCTGACCTTCGTGCCGCTCAGCACCATCACCTTCGCGACCCTGCCGCCGCAGTTCCGCACCGAGGGCACCGGCCTGTTCAGCCTGATGCGCAACATCGGCAGCAGCATCGGGATCTCGGTGGTATCCAGCCTCCTGTCGTCCAACACCCAGGTCAACCATGCCGCGATCGTCGCGGCGGTCACGCCCTTCAACCGGCTGTTCGACGCGCCCGTGGTCCAGCGCTTCTGGAACCCCGCAACGCTGGCCGGCCGTGCCGCGCTCGACCGGGCGATCACCGGCCAGGCCACGGTCATCGCCTATATCGACGACTTCAAGCTGATGATGCTGGTGGCGCTGGCCGCGATCCCGCTCCTGGTCCTGCTGCGCCGGCCGCAACGCGCGGCACCGGCCGACCCGGCGCACACGGCGGTGCCGGACTGACCTACGCCGTCCAGGCCGGCCGGCCCTCGATGGGATAGGCGGGGTCGGTGTAGCCCGGCGTCGAGGGATGGCCCATCGGCACGTGGGCGTCGACCAGCGCCTCGTCCTCGGCGGTGAGGCGGTAGGCCAGGGCACCCAGATAGTCGGCCATCTGCGCCTCGGTGCGCGGGCCGGCGATCGACGCCGTCACCAGCCGGTTGTTCAGCACCCAGGCCAGCGCGAACTGTCCGGCGGTGATGCCGCGCGCCTCGGCATGGGCCTTGAACACCCGGGCGATGATCAGAGACTCGCGGCGCCACTCGGTCTGCATCAGGCGGCTGTCCTGGCGCGCCGCCCGGCTGTCGTTGGGCGGCGGCGCGTCGGGATCGTACTTGCCGCTCAGCACCCCGCGCGCCAACGGGCTGTAGGGCACCACGCCCAGGCCGTAATGGCCGCAGGCTGGCAGGTGCTCGACCTCGGGCATGCGGTTCATGGCGTTGTAGTAAGGCTGGCTGACCACCGGCCGGTCGATGCCCATCCGGTCGCACAGGTTGCAGATCTCGGCGACCCGCCAGGCGCGGAAGTTCGACAGGCCGAAATAGCGGATCATGCCAGCCCGCATCAGATCGCCCATGGCGCGCACCGTTTCGTCCAGCGGCGTGCCCAGGTCTTCCTTGTGCAGGTAGTAGATGTCGATCCAGTCGGTGCCCAGGCGCTTCAGGCTGGCCGCCGCGGCCTGGAAGACATAGCGGCGCGACAGGCCGCGGTCGTTTGGGCCGCTGCCGGTGGCGTTGCACAGCTTGGTCGCCAGCACCCAGCGCTCGCGCTCGGCGCGGATGGCGCGCCCCGTGATCTCTTCGGCGCGGCCGTCATTGTAGACGTCGGCGGTGTCGATGAAGTTGATGCCGGCATCGCGCGCCTGCCCGATGATCCGGACCGACGTCGGCTCGTCGGTGGCGCCGCCGAACATCATGGTGCCGAGGCACAGGGGCGACACCTGCAGGCCGCTGCGGCCGAGATTGCGGTAGTCCATGGCTTCGCTCGTTCCTCAGCGTAGGGCGTTGGTGATCAGGTACTGGCCGAAGTCGGCCGCCTTCAGCTTGAGCTCCTTGGTGTCGTGATTGCCGGCCAGCGCCCGCGACACCAGGATATGGTTGGTGACGTGCTCCGGCGGCACCTTGAACAGGCCCAGCGTGTCCTTGATCTTGGGAAAGTATTTGGGATCGAGCATCTTCTCCTTGCGCGCCAGCCGCTCGATCACCTGAGCTTCGGTCAGATCAGCCTGGTCCTCGGGCACCGGCTGCTGCTTGACCAGCGTCCAGTCGGTGAAGCCGGCGAAGCCGGCCGCAACCACCTCTTTCACCGGCTGGTCGGTGAGGCCGACCTTGTAGACATGCTTGCTCTGGCCGATGTCCGACGTCCATTGGCTGAAGCCGGCGCTGCGCGCCACATAGAGGACCGCCATGTCCGTTCCTGTCGCGTGACCTGGTCGCGCCGACCATGCGCCGGGGGACGGCTACCAGTCGACGGGAATTTCGTCATCTTCCGGCGCGGGTCGACGCGGCAATCGCTCACCCCTCCCGCCTCGCTCCGAGGTGGCTAGTGGGAACTCATTGCCTTCGCGATGGTGAACACCAGTCCAGCAATCGCCACGGCGAGCGCCAAATTGATGCCGATTAACTGCCAAGTCGAAGGCATCGCGGAGATGCGCCCCTTAGCTTCGCGCACTTCGCCTTCAAGGGCGCGTAACCGGTCATCCATCTTGCCAAGCGCCGGCTCGATCCGGCTGAGGACCGCCTTGATATCCGATAGCCCTGCTTCGAGCTTCGTGACGCGCGCCTCCATATCGGGAGAATGGGGAGGGCCACCGCCACCGTCAATCCCCGCCCCACCGAGCGACGTGCCCCCTGATTCGTAGACGGGCTTCACAACCCGGAGATGGCCGGGCGTCATATAGCTCGATCCTTAAGGAACTGTATTACCACGGCATGGTCCGTTTCTGTAACGGCGCCACAGCGATCGCAGCGAAATGCCAGCACGGCATGATATCTGCGACGCACGTCAACTATTTCTTTCATGATGATTGAAGCATACTGATCGTCTCTCGCATAAATAGAATAGTCATCATGTCCACAAATCGGACATTTCCGATCTGAGATATGGCATTTTAGAAAGTCGACATAATCAGAAACAGAAACGGGTGTCGGAGGCGATTGTTCAGGAGTATTTCTCATGATGCAATTACCAATTCTCTTTGCCAACAATCGATCTTAAGGTTCTATGCGCTTCGCGTCGGCTATGGGCAACGATGACGCGCTTCCATGACGGATGAGACGATGGCGGCGGCAACGCAAGGGAAGCCGTCGCGAGTGCCGCTAATTGTCGGTTTGTGCAAACCGCCGAGCCTCAATTGCGAATGCCCCGGGATCGCTGGCTAGGCTGCGTGCATAGCAGCCCGCGATGTCGAACAGGACGGGATCCTGCCCACCTGCGCTATGGTCCGCCGATGACCGCCGAACCCATCCGCACCACCACCCCGGCCCGCCCCGTCCTGGCGCTGGTGCCGCTGGTCGCCATCGTGTTCCTGGGCTTTCTCGCGATCGGCATTCCGCTGCCGGTGCTGCCAGCCGAGGTCCATGGCGATCTGGGGTTCGGCACCGTGGTCGTCGGCTGGACGGTCGGCATCCAGTCGCTGGCGACCGTGCTGACCCGCCACGCCGCCGGCACCACCTGCGACCGGCGCGGCCCGAAGACGGCGGTGCTGCTGGGGCTGCCGGCGGCGGCGCTGGCCGGCGCCGCATACCTGGTCGCGGCCTGGCTGCCGGCGGGACCGCTGGTGCGGCTGGCGGTGCTGCTGGCCGGCCGGCTGCTGATGGGCCTGGCGGAAAGCCTGTTCCTGACCGGTGCGATGAGCTGGGGCATCGGCCGGATCGGTGCCGGCAAGGCCGGGCTGGTGATGGCCTGGCAAGGGGTCGCGATCTCGGGGGCCTTGGGCGTCGGCGCGCCGATCGGTCTGGCGATCGCCGATCTCGGCGGCTTTGCCGCGGTTGCCGGCGTGGTGCTCGTGCTGCCGCTGGCCGCCGCGGCCATTGCCCTGGGGCTGCCGGGCGTGCCGCCAGCCGGTGGCACCCGCCTGCCCTTCACCCGCGTGATCGGCCGGATCTGGCTGCCCGGCCTGGGGCTGGCGCTGGGCACCGTGGCCTTTGCCGCCATGGCGGCGTTCCTGGTGCTCGACTACGCCGCCCACGGCTGGCCGGGCGCGGGCCTGGCGCTGACCGGCTATGCCGCCGGCTTCATCCTGCTGCGCCTGGTCGGCGGCCATCTGCCGGACCGCCTGGGCGGCGTGCCGGTGGCCCTGGGATCGCTGGCGATCGAGGCCCTGGGCCAGCTCCTGCTGTGGTCGGCCGGCTCGTCGGCGGTGGCCATGGCCGGCGCCACCGTGACCGGCATGGGCTATTCGCTGCTGTTCCCGGCCATGGGCGTCGAGGCGATCCGGCGGGTGCCGGGTCACAATCGCGGCCTGGCGATCGCGGGCTATGTCGTGTTCTTCGACATCACCCTGGGCCTGGCCGGGCCGGCGACGGGGGCGCTGGCCGGCGCCTGGGGCTATCCCTCGGTGTTCCTGGCCGGCGCCGCAGCCGCGGCCGCAGCCATGCTGCTGGCCGGCGCCTGCCGCGCGCGGCCGTCGGATTGACGCCCCTTCGCGCGGGTCCCTATCATCCCGCACCCGCGAACAAGGCGTCCGCCGCCAAGGAGCCGATCGATGCGTCCCAATGCCCGTCCCGCCGTCCCGCTGTTCTCCAGCGGCCCCTGCGCCAAGCGCCCGGGCTGGTCGGCGGCGGCGCTGTCGGAGGCCGTGCTGGGACGCTCGCACCGCTCGAAACCGGGCAAGGCGCGGCTGGCCGAGGTGATCGACCGCACCCGCGCCGTGCTCGGCGTGCCCGCCGACTACCGCATCGCGGTGGTGCCGGCCTCCGATACCGGTGCGGTCGAGATGGCGCTGTGGTCGCTGCTGGGCCCGCGCCCGGTGGATGTGCTGGCCTGGGAGAGCTTCGGTGCCGACTGGGCGACCGACGTGGTCAAGCAGCTCAAGCTGGCCGACGCCCGCGTGCTCAAGGCCGACTATGGCCGCCTGCCCGATCTCGCCCAGGTCGACCCCACCCATGACGTGGTCTTCGCCTGGAACGGCACGACCTCGGGCGTGCGGGTGCCGAACGGCGACTGGATCGCCGCCGACCGCGAAGGCCTGGCGATCTGCGACGCGACCTCGGCCGCCTTCGCCATGGACCTGCCCTGGGCCAAGCTCGACGTGGTCACCTTCTCCTGGCAGAAGGTGCTGGGCGGCGAGGCGGCGCACGGCATGCTGATCCTGTCGCCGCGCGCCGTGGCCCGGCTGGAGAGCCACAAGCCGGCTTGGCCGCTGCCCAAGATCTTCCGCATGACCAAGGACGGCAAGCTCAACGAGGGCCTGTTCAAGGGCGAGACCATCAACACCCCGTCGATGCTGTGCGTCGAGGACTACCGCGACGCCCTGGCCTGGGCCGAGGGCATCGGCGGCCTGCCGGCGCTGATCCGGCGCTCCGAGGACAACCTGGCCGCGATCCAGGCCTGGGTGGCGCGCACTCCCTGGGTCGACTTCCTGGCCGCCGATCCCGCGACGCGGTCCTGCACCTCGGTGTGCCTGTCGATCGTCGAGCCCTGGTTCCGCGGCCTGCCCGCCGACGGCCAGGCCAAGGTCGCCAAGGCGCTGGCCGACCGGCTGGAGGCCGAGGGCGTGGCGCTCGACGTCGGCAGCTACCGCGACGCGCCGCCGGGCCTGCGCATCTGGGCCGGCGCCACGGTCGAGCGCAGCGACCTCGAGGCCCTGTTCCCCTGGCTCGATTGGGCGTGGGCCGCCGTCGCAGAAGCGCGGCCGGCCGCCTGATGGCCCGGCCCCGCGTCCTGATCGCCGACGCGCTCAGCCCGCGCGCCGTCGAGATCTTCGCCGAGCGCGGCGTCGAGGCCGACGTCCGCACCGGCCTCGGCGCCGACGAGCTCGCGCGCGTCATCGGCGCCTATGACGGCCTGGCGGTGCGCTCGGCGACCAAGGTGACGGCGCCGATCCTGGCCGCGGCCGAGCGCCTGAAAGTGATCGGCCGCGCCGGCATCGGCGTCGACACCATCGACGTGCCGGCGGCGACCCAGCGCGGCATCGTGGTGATGAACACGCCGCACGGCAACTCGATCACCACCGCCGAGCACGCCATCGCCCTGATGTTCGCGCTGGCCCGCCAGATCCCCGCCGCCGACCGCTCGACCCAGGGCGGCAAGTGGGAGAAGACGCGCTTCATGGGCGTCGAGGTCACCGGCAAGGTGCTGGGCATCATCGGCTGCGGCAATATCGGCTCGATCGTCGCCGACCGCGCCCGCGGCCTGCGCATGAAGGTGCTGGGCTTCGACCCGTTCCTGTCGGCCGAGCGCGCCGAGAGCCTGGGCATCGAGCGGGTCGACCTCGACCAGCTGCTGGCGCGCGCCGACTTCATCACCATCCACACGCCGATGACGCCCGAGACCCGCGGCTTGATCGACGCCAAGGCGCTGGCCCGGACCAAGCGCGGCGTGCGCATCGTCAACGCGGCCCGCGGCGGCTTGATCGTCGAGCAGGACCTGAAGGCGGCGCTGGAGTCGGGCCATGTCGCCGGCGCCGCGCTCGACGTGTTCGAGGTCGAGCCCGCCCGCGACAACCCGCTGTTCGGGCTCGACGGGCTGGTCGCGACCCCGCATCTGGGCGCCTCGACCTCGGAGGCGCAGGAAAACGTGGCGGTCCAGATCGCCGAGCAGATCTCGGACTTCCTGCTGGCCGGCGCGGTCGCCAACGCCGTCAACCTGCCCAGCGTCTCGGCCGAGGCCGCGCAGCAGCTTGCCCCCTACCGGCAGCTCGGCGCCCTGCTCGGCCGGCTGGCCGGCCAGATCACCGTCGGCCTGGCCGCGGTCGCGATCGAATATGAGGGCGAGATCGCCGGTCTCGACACCCGGCCGATCACGGCCGAGATCCTGGCCGGGCTGCTGACCCGCGCCCTCGGGCCGGTCAACATCGTCAGCGCCCCGGCGCTCGCCCGCGAGCGCAACATCCAGGTGGCCGAGACCCGGCGCGACCACTCGCCCGACTATCAGACCCTGATCCGCCTGACCACCGCGGGCGGGCGCCGCCTGGCCGTGGCCGGCACCGTGATCGCCGGCTCCAAGCCGCGCCTGACCGAGATCGAGGGCGTGCCGCTGGAAGCGACGCTGGGCCGGCACATGCTGTACCTGCGCAACCGCGACGTGCCTGGTGTGATCGGCCGCGTCGGCACGACCCTCGGCGCCCACGGCATCAACATCGCCAACTTCCACCTGGGCCGCACCGCGGCCGCCGCCGACGCGGTGCTGCTGGCCGACATCGACCAGCCGGCCGGCGACGCCGTGATCGCGGAGCTCAGGGCCCAGGCGGGCGTGCTGGAGGCCTGGACGCTAAGCTTCTGACGACGGATCGATCGAAGCCAGCTTGCAGACATGCCGTCGACGGCATATTCTGAAACCTGTGCCTACGCTCGTTGAATACACCGACGAGTTCGGAGCGTGGTGGGACACCCTGTCGGATGCCCAGCGCGAAGACGCAACGGCTGCCGTGAATCTGTTGGAAGAACGAGGACCTCGTCTGCCATTTCCCTTCAGTTCCGGACTTCGCGGTCCGAAGCATCGGCACATGCGGGAGCTGAGGATTCAAAGCGGTGGACACCCGATCCGGATCTTCTATGCATTCGATCCGCGCAGGCAGGCCATTTTGTTGATCGGCGGCGACAAGACCGGGCGTGATCGGTTTTACGAAGACATGATCCCGATCGCGGATCGACTTTACGACGTCTACCTTGAAGAGCTCCGCGAGCAAGGGATTATCCCGGAGAGAGGTAAGCCATGACCGGACGGCACAGCTTCGATAAGCTGCGCGGGCAGCTTAGCCCCGACGCCCAGGCCCGCGTTCGTCAGAAGACCGCGGAGCTGCGGGCGGGGATGGCGCTCCACGAACTGCGGGAAGCACGCCGGTTGACCCAGGCCGCGCTGGCCGAAACGCTCTGTGTCGATCAATCGGCAGTGGCCAAGATGGAGCGGCGCACTGACATGTATGTCAGCAACTTGCGGCGCTTCATCGAGGCCATGGGCGGAACGCTGCGGGTCGTCGCCCACTTCGAGGAAGGCGACGTCGAAATCACGAATTTCGCCGACGTCGCGTGAGGACGCCGGCAGATCAGGATTGCCTTGGCCCGGCGCCCCGGGCTGGCTACAACTCCGCGCCACGACCCGTCTCAGGAGCCCGCACCCCCGTGCCGATGCCCCCGGCCGATCCCGACGATGCCCGCCGCGCGCTGCTGCCGGCGGGCCTGCGCGACACGCTGCCGCCCGACGCCCAGCATCAGGCGCGGCTGATCGCCGAGGTCATGGCGCTGTTCGGGGCCCATGGCTACGACCGCGTCGACCCGCCGCTGGTCGAATTCGAGGACAGCCTCCTGGGCGGCGGCGACAGCGGCATTGCGGCCCAGACGTTCCGGATGATGGACCCGCTGTCGCAGCGCATGATGGGCGTGCGCGCCGACATGACCATCCAGATCGCCCGCATCGGCACCACGCGCCTGGGCGGCCACGCGCGGCCGCTGCGCTTGAGCTATGCCGGCGACGTGCTGCGGGTGAAGGGCTCGCAGCTCAGGCCCGAGCGGCAGTTCGCGCAGGTCGGCGTGGAGCTGATGGGCTCGGCCGCGATCGAGGCCGAGATCGAGGTCATCCAGCTCGCCGCCGAAACCCTGGACACCCTGGGCGTCGCCGGCGCGTCCGTCGACCTCAACGCGCCGCCGCTGGTGCCGGCGCTGTTCGCGGCCTACGGCCTGCGCGGCCGGCAGGCGATGCTGACCCGCGCCGCCCTCGACCGCAAGGACGCCGATGCCGTGGCCCAGGCGGCGGGGCCGGCGGCGGCGGCGCTGAGCGGCCTGTTGTCGGCGACCGGGCCGGCGCGCGCCGCGCTGATGATCCTGACCACCCTGGACCTGCCCGAGGCGGCGCAGCCGCAGCGGGCGCGGCTGTGCCAGGTGCTCGGCGCCCTGATGGAGCGCTGGCCCGACCTCAGGCTGACGGTCGACCCGGTCGAGAACCGCGGCTTCGAGTACTATACCGGCGTCGGCTTCGCGCTGTTCGCCGAGGGCGTGCGCGGCGAGCTCGGGCGCGGCGGCCGCTATCTGGCCGGCGATCCGGGCCGCCATGAACCGGCGGTCGGCTTCACCCTGTTCATGGATGCCGTGCTGCGCGCCCTGCCCGAGCCCACGCCGACGCGGCGCGTGTTCCTGCCCCCCGGCACCGCGGCCGAGGCCGGCCGCCGGCTGCGGGCGCAGGGCTGGGTCACCGTGGCCGGGCTGGAGCCGGTGCCCGACGCCCCGGCCGAGGCGCGCCGCCTGGGCTGCAGCCACGCCTGGATCGAGGATCAGATAAGGATCGTCCCATCATGAGCAACGTCGCCGTGATCGGCGCCCAATGGGGCGACGAAGGCAAGGGCAAGATCGTCGACTGGCTGTCGGAACGCGCCGACGTCGTGGTGCGCTTCCAGGGCGGCCACAATGCCGGCCACACCCTGGTCATCGGCAACGTCACCTACAAGCTGGCGCTGCTGCCGTCGGGCGTGGTGCGCCCGGGCAAGCTGTCGGTGATCGGCAACGGCGTGGTGGTCGATCCCTGGCACCTGCTGGACGAGATCGAGCGCCTGCGTGTCCAGGGCGTGACGGTCGGGCCGGACAGCCTCCGGATCGCCGACAACGCCGCCCTGATCCTGCCCTTCCACGGCGAGATCGACCGCGCCCGCGAGGCGGCATCGGCGGCCAAGATCGGCACCACCGGCCGCGGCATCGGCCCGGCCTACGAGGACAAGGTGGCGCGCCGCGCGGTGCGCGTGTGCGACCTGGCCGACCCGGCGGAGCTGGAGCGCAAGCTCGACCGGCTGCTTGCCCACCATGACGCCCTGCTGACCGGCCTGGGCATGGCCCGGATCGACCGGGCCGACCTGGTCCAGCGCCTGACCGATATGGCGCCGCGGCTGCTGCCCTTTGCCGAGCCGGTCTGGCGCACCCTGGACCAGGCCCGCAAGGCCGGCAAGCGGATCCTGTTCGAGGGCGCCCAGGGCACCATGCTGGACGTCGACCACGGCACCTACCCCTATGTCACGTCGTCGAACACGGTGGCGGGCAATGCCGCTGCCGGCGCCGGCATCAGCCCGCGCGGCATCGGCACGGTCCTGGGGATCACCAAGGCCTATACCACCCGGGTCGGCTCGGGGCCGTTCCCGACCGAGCTGACCGACGAGATCGGCGAGCAGCTCGGCGCCCGCGGCCACGAATTCGGCGTCAACACCGGGCGCAAGCGGCGCTGCGGCTGGTTCGACGCGGTGATGGTGCGCCAGGCGATCACGGTCGGCGGCATCGACGGCATCGCGCTGACCAAGCTGGACGTGCTGGACGGACTGCCGGAGCTGAAGATCTGCGTCGGCTACCGGCTGGGCGACCGCCAGCTCGACCACTTCCCGTCGGGCGGCGGCGACCAGGCGGCCTGCGTGCCGGTCTACGAGACCCTGGAGGGCTGGGCCGAGAGCACCCGCGGCGCCCGGTCCTGGGCCGACCTGCCGGCCACGGCCGTCAAATACATCCGCCGCGTCGAAGAGCTGATCGGGGCGCCGGTCATCCTGCTGTCGACCAGTCCGGAGCGCGAGGATACCATCATGGTCCGCGACCCGTTCGCGGCCTGACGCCGGCCGCTTCGCGTCTCGCGTGCGGGGTGCTGCGGCCGGGCGGTCGGCAACCCAGCGTTAATAAGTGGTAAAGTTTCGCTCCGCTAAGATCCGCCGGCGTTGGCAGGCACGGGTCCCGGCCGGGACGATCGGGGCCTGACTTCTGGCAAGGCCTGATTTCTGGCAAAGGGTGTGGCTCGCGTGGCAATGGATGCCGAGATAGCGGACCTGGAACAGCCCGATCTGGGAGGACTCGACGAAGGGCTGTCGATCCCGACCCTCAAGGGCCGGTACTATGTCTATCCCGATCAGCCGCAGCCGGCGCTCGACTCGCCGACGGCGCCGGCCTATCTCGCGACCGCCCGCTCCGACCCCCGGCGCAGCCTGTTCGCGCTGATCGGCAGCGATACCCTGCCGCCGCGCATCGACATGCTGGACTCGCTGCGCGCCTTCAACCTGCCGGGCATGCTGAAGGTGGTCGACTGGGGGCTCATCGACTGGCCCGGCCAGACCGCGCGCCGGTTCGCGGTGGTGATCGACCGCCCGGCCGGGCCGCGGGTGATGCCGTCCCTGACCACGCCCCAGCCGCCGCTGGGCGAGGAGGAGCTGACCACCGGCTTCCTGCAGCCGCTGCTGCAGACCTTGAAGGACCTTGGCGCCCGCGGCGTGGCGCATCGCGGCATCCGGCCGACCAACCTGTTCTATGCCGACGAGGCCCGGCGCCAGATCGTGCTGGGCGAAGGGGTCACGGCACCGCCGGCCCATGACCAGCCTGTCATGTTCGAGGCCATCGAGGCGGCGATGTGCCACCCGACCGGGCGCGGCAACGGCAACCCGGCCAACGACATGTATTCGTTGGGCGTGACGCTGCTGTTCCTCATGCTCGGGCGGAACCCGGTGCCCGATCTCGACGAGGCCAAGCTGCTGTCGGCCAAGATCGAGATGAGCAGCTACGTCGCCCTGGCCGGTCAGGTGCGCATCCCGATCAACATGATCGAGCTCTTGCGCGGGCTGCTGGTGGACGACGAGCGCGAGCGCTGGACCACCACCGATCTCGACATGTGGCTGTCCGGCCGCCGCCAGAGCTCCAAGCAGGCCAAGCTGCCGCCCCGCGCGTCGCGCCCCTTCCAGTTCGGCGCCGGCGAGTACGTGAACACCCGAGCCCTGGCCCATGCGCTGGCCAGCGACTATCGCCAGGCGATCGGGGTGGTCCGCTCCAAGAGCCTGGATAGCTGGCTCCGGCGGTCGCTGACCGACGAGGTGCGGGCCGATGCCCTGCAGGCGGCGATCTACTCCAGCGCCGGCCATGCCAATGCCAAGAACACCGAGGAGCGGATGGTGGCCCGCGCCATGATGGTGCTGGACCCGAGCCAGCCGATCCGCTACCGCGGGTTCGGGGTGATGGTCGACGGGCTGGGCACCGCCATGGCCGCGGCCGTCTATGACTCCGAGCAGCGGGCCCTGCTGACCGAGATCATCTCGGCGCGGCTGCCGATCCACTGGGTTGCCGCCCAGGTCCGGGCCCGCCCCGAGGACCTGCGCGCCAGCCAGATCACCGAGCGGCTGCCCAGCATCATCGAGCAGTCCAGCATCGGCTATGGCTATGAGCGCTGCCTGTACGAGCTCAACCCGCAGATGCGGTGCCTGAGCCCGATCTTCGAGCGCGACTATGTCGCCGAGCTGCCCGACCTGCTGTCCGCGCTCGACCGCATCGCCCAGACGTCGAGCCGGCCCGACCAGCCGATGGACCGCCACATCGCGGCCTTCATCGCGTCCCGGATGCGCCGGCCGAGCGACGAGTTGCTGCGCACCATCAACCAGGACGATCCCATCGCCCAGCCGATCGCGGTCTTGAAGATGCTCGCCTCGGTCCAGGACCAGGCGCAGGGGCTGAAGGTCCCGGCGCTGGCCCAGTGGATGCTGACGCTGCTGACACCAGCGGTATCGGCCTTCCATCACCGCGGCCGGCGCGAGCGCATCGAGCAGCGGATGAAATCAGCGGCAGCCAATGGCGGGCTGACCGAAATGCTGGCCGCCATCGACGACGGCGCCGAGCGTCAGGCCGACGGCTACGGCTTCAACCAGGCGCGCGCCGAGTTCCAGGCCATCGACCGGGCGATCCGGACCATGGACGCCACCGTCGACGACCGCCGCGAGGAGGCCCGCCTGCTGGGCGAGCAGGTGGCGGGATCGATCGGCGGACTGGTGGTGGCGGTGGCTGCCGCAGTCACGATCCTGCTGCGGCTGGTCTAGGCCCGATTTTACTCAGGGAGTGGCGGCTTCATGGCGACGCAACCCGCGGTCGGGCGGCCCAAGGCGAAGAAGAAGGCGAAGTCCAGTCAGGGCAGCGCGGTCTGGCTGCTGCTATCGATGCTGCTGCTGGCGCTGATCTTCGCGCGCCAGACGCTGCTGGTGCTGGCGCTGGCGCTGCTGCCGACCTTCGTCGCCGGCATCGTCGACCGGCGCGAGGGCAAGTACGCCATGTGGTGCGTGGGCGGCTTCAACATGGCCGGCACCGTGCCCTGGGTGTTCCACATGTTGTGGGCCGGCGGCGAGCCGACCACCGCCATGGTCGACCTGCTGATGAACCCATTCGCCTGGCTGTCGATCTATGGCGCGGCCGGGATCGGCTGGCTGATCTATTTCTGGGTCCCGATGGCGGTGGTGCGCTGGCAGGAGATCCGTGATGGCCAGCGAGTGAAGTCGCTGCGCAACCGCCAAGCCGTGCTGCTGGAGGAATGGGGCCGCGACCTGGTCGACGCGGCCCCGGGCAAGCTGTAGCCGTCGCCGGCTAGGTCGGCTGCCAACTAAGTCGGCTGGTTGAGACGCTGCTCCTGGGCCGCGTTCTTGATCGCCTTCTGCAGCTTCTCGAACGCCCGGACTTCGATCTGGCGCACGCGCTCGCGGCTGATCTTGTAGTGCTGGCTCAGGTCTTCCAAGGTCGTCGGGTTGTCGCGCAGCCGGCGCTCGGACAGGATGTGCCGCTCGCGGTCGTTGAGCGCGCCCATGGCGGCGGTCAGGAGCTTGCGCCGCTTGCCCAGCTCCTCGCGATCGGCAAGCTGGATTTCCTGGTTGTCGTGCTCGTCCACCAGCCAGTCCTGCCACTCGCCCTCGCTGTCGGCCCGGAGCGGCGCGTTCAGGCTGTGGTCGGGACTGGCCAGGCGCCGGTTCATCGAGACCACGTCGGCCTCGGGCACCGACAGCTCGGTGGCGATCTTGGCGACGTTCTCGGGCGACAGATCGCCCTCGTCGATCGCCTGCATCTGGCCCTTGAGCTTGCGCAGGTTGAAGAACAGCTTTTTCTGGGCGGCGGTCGTGCCCATCTTCACCAGGCTCCAGGAATGCAGGATGTATTCCTGGATGGCGGCGCGAATCCACCACATCGCGTAGGTCGCCAGACGGAAGCCGCGGTCGGGGTCGAACCGCTTGACCGCCTGCATCATGCCGACATTGCCTTCGGAGATCAGCTCGTTGAGCGGCAGGCCGTAGCCGCGGTAGCCCATGGCGATCTTGGCGACCAGGCGCAGATGGCTGGTCACCAGGCGATGCGCGGCCTCGGAGTCGCCATGCTCGCGCCAGCGCTTGGCGAGCATGAACTCCTCGTCGGGGTCGAGCATCGGGAACTTGCGGATTTCCTGGAGGTACCGGGCTAGATTTCCCTCCGACCCCAGGACGGGCAGGCTGGCAGCCATCAAACCTTCCTTTCGTCCGAGCGGCCCGTCGACGGCGACGGCCGGTCGGCTCTTGCTGGCATCGCGTCGGCCGCACCCTCCGGGCGCACACCGGCAATGCCGGCCTGTTGGCAGGCCGGAGACGATAGATAGGCGATAATGTCCGACTTTTCCAGTGGGACATTCACGCCGGACGCAAGGCGCCAGCGGTCCATTGCCGCAGGCGCTCGACCAGAGCCGCGAAATCCGCCGGCGGCGGCCGCGTGAAGGCCAGCCAGCGCCCGTCGGGATGGTGGAAGCCCAGGACGGCGGCGTGCAGGGCCTGGCGTTCGAACCCGGCAACGGCGGCGGCGAGCGCCGGGTTCCGGCCGGCGCCGGCACGGCCGCCGCGGCGATAGGCCGGGTCGCCGACCAGCGGATGGCCCGACGCGGTCAGGTGGACCCGGATCTGATGGGTGCGCCCGGTCTCGAGCCGGCATTCGACCAGGGCCGCGGCGTCGCCGAAGCGCTGGAGCGTGCTGTAGTGGGTGACCGCGGGCTTGCCGCCGGGCACCACGGCCATGGTCTTGCGGTCGGCCGGGTTGCGCCCGATCGGCCCGTCCAGGCGCCCGGCCGCCGGGCGCGGCACGCCCCACACCACCGCCTGGTACGCGCGCTCGATGTCGTGGACGGCGAACTGGCGGGCCAGCGCCGCATGGGCGCGCATGGACTTGGCCGCCACCAGCAGGCCCGAGGTGTCCTTGTCCAGCCGGTGGACGATGCCCGGCCGCTCGACGCCGCCGATGCCCGACAGCGCCCCGGCGCAATGGGCGAGCAGGGCGTTGACCAGGGTCCCGTCGGGGTTGCCGGGCGCGGGATGGACCACCAGCCCGGGCGGCTTGTCGATGACGATCAGGTCGGCGTCCTCATAGACGACATCAAGCGCCAGCGCCTGGGGCAAGGGCGCGTCCGGGACCGGCGGCGGCAGCGTGACCGACCACGCCTCCCCCGCTTTGACCTTGGTCGAGGGCTCGGCTACGGTCGCGCCGCCGCTGCGGGCGACCTGCCCGGCCTCGATCAGGACCTTGAGGCGCGAGCGCGACGGCGGATCGTCGGGCTGGAGCTGGACCAGCGCCTCGGCCAGGGCGCGGTCGAGCCGCTGCCCGGCCGCTTCGGGCGGGATGACGACGGCGAGCACGGGGCCCAGCCCAGGACCAGGCACGGGGGACGACATGGCGGCAAGGTGGCGCATTCGATGAGGGCGCTCAAGGCGGCGATCGGGGTGATGTCGACGCTGATCGTGCTGGGCTTCGGCCTGATGATCTGGCTGGTGGTCCAGCGCAGCGACGGCAATCCCGGGTTCGGCGAGACCCGCGTGGCGCTGCCGGCCGACGCCCGCGTGGCAGCCATGGCCGGCGTCGGCGCCGACCGCCTGGTGCTGCGCGTCGAGCGCCCCGGCCAGCCCGACCGGCTGATGATCCTGGACCTGGCGCGCGGCCGGCTGGTCGGCACCGTCGACCTGGCGCGGCCCTGACCGATGGTGGTCGAGCGAGCCCTGTTCGAGGGGCTTGATATGGGGCGGCACTCGGGCTATGTCATCGGCCTCCCGCGCCTCGTCCCCTTCGTCTAGAGGCCTAGGACATCGCCCTCTCACGGCGGTAACAGGGGTTCGAATCCCCTAGGGGACGCCACGCGCGCTCGCGGATTTCCGCCGCGCGACGGCAGGGGCTCACAGACAACCGACATATGGGTTTGCCGCAACCGCAGCGCATGCCGCGGTCGGTGCCATGGACGCCGCGATGGACGCCATCTCAACCAAGCCGACCGACGACGCGGCCGCATCGCCCGGACCGGACGCCTGGCAAGCCCGGCGGACCTTCGCGATCATCTCGCATCCCGACGCGGGCAAGACGACACTGACCGAGCACCTGCTGCTGCTGGGTGGCGCCATCAACCTCGCCGGCGAGGTCAAGGCGCGCGGCGATCGGCGCCGGGCGCGCTCCGACTGGATGCGCATCGAGCAGGAGCGCGGCATCTCGGTCGCCACCTCGGTCATGACGTTCAGCTATGGCGGCTTCGTCTTCAACCTGCTGGACACGCCGGGCCACGAGGATTTCTCCGAGGACACCTATCGCACCCTGACGGCGGTCGATGCGGCGGTCATGGTGCTCGACGCGGCGCGCGGGATCGAGCCCCAGACCCGCAAGCTGTTCGAGGTGTGCCGCCTGCGCGACATCCCGATCCTGACCTTCGTCAACAAGCTCGATCGCGAAGGGCAGAGCCCCTTCGCCCTGCTGGACGAGGTCGAGCAGACGCTGGCGCTCGATGTCGCGCCGATGTGCTGGCCGATCGGCATGGGGCGCAACTTTCGCGGCACCTACGACATCGATCGCCAGTGTCTGCGGTTGCTCGGCCGCGACCCGATCGAGACCTCAGGGCTCGCCGATCCGGCCATCGATCGCGAGCTGGCCGCGCCGGACGCCGCGCAGCTGCGCGACGACGTCGAGCTGGTCAGGGCCGCCTATCCCGCCTTCGACCTCGACAGCTTTCGGGCCGGCCATACCACGCCGGTCTTCTTCGGCAGCGCCTTGCATAATTTCGGCGTGCAGGAACTGCTGGAGGGCATTGGGCGCCTCGCCCCCGCGCCCGGCGCCCGCGCCGCGGACGAGCGCCAGATCCTGCCCGCCGAAGAGCCGGTGACCGGGTTCATCTTCAAGATCCAGGCGAACACCGATCCCAACCACCGGGACCGGGTCGGCTTCCTGCGGATCTGCTCGGGCCGGCTGCGCCGCGGCATGCGGCTGAAGCAGGTGCGGACCGGCAAGCTGATCAGCGTGCACAGTCCCCTGTTCTTCTTCGCACGCGATCGAAGCATCGCCGAGGAGGCATGGCCTGGCGACATCGTCGGCATCCCGAACCACGGCACCTTGCGGATCGGCGACACCCTCACCGAAGGCGAGGACCTGCACATCGCGGGCGTGCCGAGCTTTGCGCCCGAACTCATCCGCCGGATGCGCTTCGAGGACGCGATGCAGGCCAAGAAGCTGCGCCGGGCGCTGGAGCAGCTGGCCGACGAGGGCGTGGTGCAGATCTTCCGCCCGCTCGACGGCTCGCCCCATCTGGTCGGCGTCGTCGGCGCGCTGCAGCTCGACGTGCTCGCCAGCCGGCTGCAGACCGAATATGGCGTCGCCGCCGGGTTCGAGGCCGCCCCCTGCGTCACGGTGCGGTGGGTCTCCAGCGACGATGCCGCCGAACTCGACCGGTTCACGAAGAGCCATGCCAGCGCGCTGGCCGCCGATCACGACGGCGCGCTCGTCTTCCTGCCGGTAAGCCCCTGGGATCTGAAGAATACACGCCTGAGCTGGCCGCGCATCGACTTCGCCGATGTTCGGGAGCAGAAATGGCAGAAGGCGTAAAGGAGAGCGTCATGGCTGCGACTGCTATGGTTCACGTCCGAGTCGATGAGCAGGTCAAGGCTCAGGCTGCCGAGACGCTGGGGAAGATGGGGTTGTCGGTCTCGGATGCAGTTCGCGTGTTCCTGACGCGCATCGCCGCGGAGAAGCAGCTACCCTTCGCCATCAAGGAGCCGAACGCAGAGACGCGCGCTGCGATGGCCGAAGCCGATGAGATCGTCCGCAATCACCGGGCGCGGTTCGCGACCGCGGTTGAAGAAAACCGCAGCAAGTAAGCGGGCAACGCTACCCAGGTCGGCCGACGACGAAAAATCATTCGTACGAGCGGGCACCCACGCCGAACTATTCAAGTGATCAGCGGGAGATCTGGCAACAGCGCCGGATCGTCATCCCGGCTCGAACGCGAACCGTGGCGCCTGCGTCCGGAACGGCAGCCTGGCCCCCTCCGGCATCAGATAGGCGTGGTTACGCCGCACCGTCAGGGCGTCGATGCCGCCGTCGGTGATGATCAGGATCGGTGCGTCGGCAGGAAACCCTTTGTCCTGCTGCAGCCGGTCGATCGCCGGCATCAGCACCGTGCCGCCGCGGCCGCGGATCTCGACCGAGCCCATCAGGCTCTCGGGCGGCACATAGCCCATGTCATGGACGCGCGCGTCGCACTGCAGGACGCGCACCTGCGGCACGTCCCGCGACAATGCGTAGGCCGCGATGGCACCCAGGGCCTTGGCCAGCAGCCGCGGTGCCATGGAACCGGAGCTGTCCAGCACCACGCCGAAGGTGCGCGTCGCCATGGCGTCCGGCGGGCGCAGCCAGACCGGGCGCGGAATGTCCGGCGTCGACGCCTGCCGCCGGCTTGACCGGGCAAAGCTGCGTTGCGCCTCCACGGGCGGAAAGAACGCGTCCAGCCACTGGCCGAGCCGCACGTCCCAGGGGATCGGCCGCTGCTGCAGGGCGCGGATGTCCTCGACCAGCTCGCCCGGCAGCAGGCCGCGGCCGGGCGCGGCGAGATGCAGGTCCAGCCCCTCATTCAGCGCCCGCCGATAGAAGTCGTCCAGGTCGGTGCCCGGTCCCCGCCACCAGGCCGGCGGCCGCGTGGACAGGATGTCCACGGCGCTCCGGCCGCGGAACGTGCGGCCCTTGGCCAGCCGGCGCATCAGCCGCAGATCGGTGACGATGCGGTCGTAGATGGCCTCCGCCGACTCCCTCTCGAGGCCCAGCTCCGGATCCAGCAGCAGGTCGTCGGTCGGCGTCTCGCCGATGCCCATCTCGACCAGCCAGCCATTGACCACATAGTCGCAGGCGACGTTCCACAGGAACGGGTCGCGCCCCTGCCGGCGCGCCTCATGGCGCAGCCCGACATGCAGCAGCTCATGGGCGATGACGAACTTGGCCGTCTCGTAGGTCCAGGGGACGCGCGGGTTGATGTAGATCCGGCGCAGTTCCGGATCGACCGCGGCGACGGCGATGTCCAGGCTGCGACAGGCCTCGTCGCTGTCCACGATCTCGAAGCCGCTGGCCAGGGCCGCCAGCAGGGGGTAGCTGGCCACGAACCAGCGGCGCGCCCGCTCGGCCACCGAGTTCGGGTTGCGGCGGCTCGCGGTGGTGCCGCGCGCCGCCTCGCCGGCGCTGTCGACCGCCTTGAAGAGGCCGGCCCGGAGGGCATGGGCCAGATTCTCCTGCCGACCGCGCAACTCGTCCGCTGTCAGCGCCGGTGTCCCGGGGGCGGGCGGGAAGGTACTCTCCATCGGCCCGTTCAGGCCAAGCACGGCATAGCGGGCCATCAGGTCGGGGCCGCCATCCGCGAGGGCGCGGCGGACGCTGGCCAGGTCGCGCCCCAGGCCGACGCGCCCCAGGCCGACCCAATCGGGGCCGCGCAGTTCGTCCGGCCGCTCGCCGATGCCGGCCGCCTCCAGGAAATCGACCGCCACGATCGGCGCCGCGATCCGGTGCAGGTCGTCCTGCAGCGCCGGATCATCATGGCCGAAGACGTAATGGACCAGCGCCTGCGCGATGACATGCGCCCATTGCGGTGGGGTCAGCCGTTGGGCGGCATTCAGCTCGATGCGCGGCACCGGCCTTGCTTGCCGATACGCCGCCCTGACCGTGGTCAGCCGCGCGAAACCGGCCGGATGGAAGGGTCGCCCCAGGTCTCGCCAGACAACATGCGGGCTGCCCAGATACTGGAACACCGGATGGGCGGTGAGCAGCTTGTGCCCGGCCCAAATGGCGTCGTCGGCGGCCGGCGCCCTGCGGCGTTTGTCTGCCATCGGCGCCCGTTAGGCCCGCTGGGCCACCAGGCGCGGCAGGGCCTTGACCAGCTCCACCGTGTACCAGGCCGGCAGGGCGGCGCCGCTTTCCGTCTCGCCCACCAGCAGCCGGGCCAGCTCGGTCGAGATGCGGGCCAGGCTGACGACCAGATCCTTGGTGCGATTGGCCAGCTCGCGGGCCTCGCGGCCCATCTTTGCTTCGTCGTCCGGCAACTCCCGGATCAGCCGGTCGCGCAGCTGGTGGACCATGAAATACAGGATGTCGCGCTCGTCCGGCCGGTCGGGCCAACCGCGCTCGCCCTTCAGGATCGCCGACAGGTCGTGCGCCCGCTCGCGGATCTTGGCGAAGGCGACGAACTGGCGGGCGTGGGCCGGCGTCAGCAGGCCCGACGCCAGCCGATCGATGTCGGCCGGCGTCAACGACCGGTCATGGGCCTTCAAGGCATGGGACAGTATCTCCCAGGCGCGTGGGGTGGAAAACGGCTCCTCATGTTTCGGCGGCTTGGACCACAGATGATCCGACCGGTTGGCGACGTAGTCCAACACCAGCTCATGGATGCCGGCCGGCCCGGCCCACGCCATCCAGTCGCGGGCCGAAGCCTTCAGCTGAACATGGATCAGCCGGTTGACCAGGGCGGACGATAGGGGCCGGGTGATCGCCGCGTCCTCGACCCGATTGCCGGCGCCGATGATGATGCTGCCCGTCGGCAAGATGAATTCGCCGACCCGTTTGTCCAGGATCAGCGAATAGAACGCCTTCTGCACTTCGTGCGAACAGGCGTTCAGCTCGTCCAGGAACAGGCAGTAGGGTTCATCACGGGCGATCAGCGTCGGCGGGCAGAAGCGCGACCGGCCGTCGACGATCTGTGGCACGCCGATGATGTCCTCCGGCGCCAACTGCGATCCCAGCAGCGAGACGCAAGGAAGCCCGACATTGTCGGCGAACGCGCGCACGAGCGCCGATTTGCCGATCCCCGGCGGCCCCCAGATGAAGACCGGCAGGATGGGCGCCACGTTCAGCAGGAACGGGCCAAGCTCGGCAGGCGTCAGGATGGGGGCCGCTTCCATGGCTCGTCGTCATGCAGAACGGTTGTGTGGCGCAAACCAGACGTCGCCCGCAGCAGGCGCGCTGGCAGCCGGCGATCGGACCGTAGGATCGCAGATCGCCACACAGAACACAACATGAACATGCATGGACGAACATAGCGGTCCGTGATCCGGGATCGGCCGCTCAGCCTGCGGACTTTCGCCGAACGGCGTCGAGCGCCGCCTCCAGCACGGCCGCGGCCTGGGCGCGCCGCGTCCGGGCGAGGCGTTCGGCGCCGACCGGCCGCTGCTGCTCGTCGCCCACCAGGAAGGCGTGGATCTCGGGCACGCGCCGGATGACGCCGCGGCCGCCCCAGCGCCCGTCCGGGATGTCGGTCGGAAAGACCCAGACGCGGGGCGCAACCGCGTCGAAGGCTCCGCCCTCCGCCCGCGCGACCGCCTCGGTCACCTCGCGCACCAGGCGGTCGATCGCTGCGGGCGTGTACTGGCCTTCGGGGACCGAGGGCGTGATCCGGTACCAGGGCTTCGGCGAGCGCGTGCCGCCCACATAGACCTGCTGCGGACGATGCAGGAACAGAACGGTCACGCTCTGCGCCGTTGCGTTGGACGGGTCGTAGCCCTCAGCCCGGATCAGGATGTCGGTGAGTTCCTTGATCAGCCGGTCTTCGGCGTCGGGCGTCAGGGCACCTTCGGGAATGGTGGCGTCGATCATCGGCATGGCGATCGTCCTCTCTCGGCGTTGTCGGGCCTCTTCTGTCGCGCTTCCCGGTCGGTGGCGGAAGTGGCAGGATCGACAAGTTTCGAGGAGAATCGGACAGCGATGCCGACCGTGCGCATCTGGGTCTATGACGGCGTGCTGGCGTCGGGCGTGTTCGCGCCGATCGACGTGTTCATGGCCGCCAACCGCTACGCCGCCCGCGGGCTCGCCGATCGCGCCGCCGCCGCCGAGCCCCTGGCCTGGCGCGTGGAATCCCTCGACGGCGGCCCGGTGCGCGCCGCCTCCGGCCAGGCGATCGCCGTCGACGGCCGCATCGACAGCCGCGGCCGGGCCGACGCCATCCTGGTCACGGCCCCGTTCGTCGACGACATGGACGCCTTCATGGCCCGACGCGACCAAGTGCGGGCCCTGTCCGGCCTGCTCCGGCGGCGGCATGCGTCGGGCGCGCTGATCGCCGCCTACTGCACGGGCGCCTATCTCCTGGCCGAAGCCGGCCTGCTGGACGGGAAGGTCGCCACCACCCATTGGGCCCGGCGCGCGGACTTCGCCCGGCGCTATCCCGGGGTGGCGCTGCGCGCCGACCAGATCCTGACCGAGCACGACCGCATCCTGTGCAGCGGCGCGGTGACCTCCTTCCTCGATCTGGCGGTGCGTCTGCTGGACCGGCTCGCAGGCCCGCAACTGGCGGAGGTGACCGCCAAGGCACTGCTGATCGACGCGCATCGCGTCTCGCAGGCGGCCTATGCGATCCGGCTGCAGGAGCACGGCCACGCCGATCCCCTGGTGGCGCGCGCCGAACGGCTCATGGAAGCGGCATTGGCGGAGCCCGTGCGCCTTGGCGACCTCGCCGCCCGCCTGGCCGTCAGCGAGCGGACGCTGCATCGGCGCTTCCGGCAGGCAACGGGCGAGGCGCCGCTGGCCTGGCTGCAGGGCCTGCGCATCGCCGTCGCCAAACGCCTGCTCGAAGCCAGCGACCTTAGCTTCGAGGCCGTGGGCGAGCGCGTGGGCTACAGCGATCCCAGCGCCTTCCGTCTGGTCTTCAAGCGCCACACCGGCCTGACGCCGCGCGACTACCGGCGCCGGTTCGCGCGGCAGCCCGCGGAGGCGGTCGCCGGGGCGGCAGCGCGCCATGAAGCTTGAGCAGCCACGGCACGACGTTCGAGCAGCGCTCGGCGACTCAACGGGAGCTTGCCAGCGACCGCGGGCTGGGGCGTCGGGAACGGTGGAAAGCCGCACAGGGCCCGACCAACCGCCACAATCGCCGTCCGTCAATCTTCAGCGGCGAGCCTCGACAGCTCCGACCGGACCTGGGCGATCACCGGCCCCCAGTCGCCGGGCCTGTCCTGCCGAAAGATCCACATCGTCGGATACCAGGGGGACTCGTCACGATCGGCGCCCCACCGCCAGCATGAGTAGTAGGGCAGCAGCAGCCAAACCGGCTTTCCCATCGCGCCGGCCAAGTGCGCGACGGCTGTGTCAACGGCAACGACCATGTCAAGCTGGGAGATTGCAGCCGACGTTTGTTCAAAATCGGTCAGAAACGGGTGCAGACTGCGGATACCGTTGGGTGGAGGAGCGTCGAGCTGCAGGGAATACCAATCGACGCTCGGCTCTTGGCAAAGCGCGGCGACTGTCCTGGTGTCCAACGAGCGCGGCACTTGGTTGGCAATCAGCCAAGGATCGCTCGTCGCCTTGCGGCTTGCCCAGCATATCCCCACCCGCAGCCGCCCAGAAACGGGAAGGCGCATGGCCCACGACTCCAGGGCCGACGCGCCGGGCCTGATGTAGGGCTGGGCCGAAACGCCGTCGATCGTCAGCCCGAGCCAATGTGGCAAGCTCATCACAGGGACCGTGAAATCCGGGCGGGGTATGGCCGTCCCTGCTTCGACGACCTCGATCGCAGTCAGGGACTCCTGAAGCAGAGCCTTAAGCGGTCGGTACGCGCTGAAATACACCTTCGCACCAGATTGGTGCAGCCGAGGAACAAAACGGCAGAACTGCACCACATCGCCGAATCCTTGCTCGCTCAATACCAAAATGGATTTCCCTGCCAATGACTCACCCGTCCAACGGGGGACATCCGACTCGTCGGATCACAGCCGATTTCGGTTTCGGCTCCCTTCGTCTCTCCATTCATATTCGGCGAAGCCACGACGATAATCGCCCTGGGTCAGCAGCAGAAAGGCCAATTGCATGTGGGCCCGCACGCTCTCCGGATCGCGCTCGAGAGCGGCAATCAGCGCAGCATGCGCCGCCTCGAAGCGCCGGGTATGGCGCAGCGTGGCGCTTAAGGCCGGCGTAATAGTCGGGTCGATCACTGATGGCGATCGCTGTCCGCCAGCACTGTTCCACCGTCACATAGTCGCGCCGCCGCTCTGCAAGGGCCGCCAGCATTGCCCAGGCATCATCCGCTGTCGCATCCATTGCCACGCCGCGGCGCAAGGCCTCCTCTGCCGCGTCCAGGTCGTTGGCTGTCCAGAGCGCCCGGCCAAGGGCGATCCAATCCTGAGCCGTCGCCGACGAGGTCGCGCAGACGGCCTGCCAGGTCGCGATCGCGGCATGCCCGTCGCCGTGGCTTGCTAGAAGTTCGGCAAGTTGGCGATGGGCATCGCCCGGCGCGAGCGTCTCGCACGCGCAGCGATAGGCCGCGATCGCCTGGGCCGGATCGCCCCGCCGACGAGCGATTTGCGCAGCCAAGATCAAGGTGTCGGCGGGCGCCCCCTCCTGAATGAGCGCTGCCAAGGGCGCCTCCGCACGATCGCCGAAACCAGCATCGACATAGAGGGCCGCTGCTTGGAGCAGCCAATGCTGTCGGTGCAACCGGTCATGATCGGCAAGGGCGATGCACACCCGCGCAAGGTTCGCGAAGGTTGATGCGTCGGGCCAGAGCGCCGCCGCGTCCTGAAACAGGGCGAGCGCGCTCGAGAGCTGGCCCGCCTGCGCGAGCGCAGCGCCTTCGGCGGTCAGGCGTCGGGCTTCGGCCTCTTTCTGGCCAGGTTCCGACTGGGTGAGATCGTCCATCAATGCCGTCCCGGTGCACCGGCGGGGAGACCGCCTCAGCCAATCGACCGACCGGGGTCATAGCGCCACGAGGTTGACTTGTCTCCGCTGAACGAACTGCAACCGCTCGATCAACGGGGACCAGAGAACTGATCGGTGCCCGATATGTCGATCTATACTTTCAGAATATCATTTCCTTCGGATAGATATATTGGACGAATGGCTCCCACGGTGCGATCTCACGAGGAGACCGTGACCGACCACGACCACCGGGAGGAGAGCATGGACCAGGCCACACCGACAGCGAGCGGAGCGCCGTCCAAGTGCAGGCGGCTGCATGACCTGATCCAGGCCCGCACCGCGCTCCCGGTACCCGGCGTCTATGATGCATTCGGCGCGCTGCTGGTCCAGCAGGCTGGGTTCCAGGCCTGCCAGATCAGCGGCTTCGGCGTTGCGGCCGCGGTCCTCGGCCTGCCGGATATCGGCATTCTGTCGATGCGCGATCAGGTCAACGCCGTCACCGCGATCGCCAATGCCGTCGACATACCCGTGATGGCCGACGGCGACACCGGGTTCGGCAATGCGCTCAACACGTACCACACGGTGCGCTTCCTGGAGGCGGCCGGCGCGGCCGGCATCAACATCGAGGACCAGACCTTTCCGAAGCGCTGCGGCCACATGAACGACAAGTCGGTCGTCCCGACTGCGGAGATGGTCCAGAAGATCAAGGCCGCTATGGCCGCGCGCCGCGACCCGCACTTCGTCATCAACGCGCGCACCGATGCCATCGCCACCGACGGCGTCGAGGCCGCGGTCGCCCGGGCCAACACCTACTTGGAGGCAGGCGCGACGCTGGTCTTCGTCGAGGCGCCGGGCAGCCGCGAGGACATCGCGCACATCGTGCGCAGCGTGCGCGGACCGGTCAGCATCAACATGGTCGGCGCGCCGGGCAGCAAAACGCCATCGGTCAGCCTGGCGGAGCTCCGGGCGATGGGCGTTGGCCGGGTCTCCTACCCCGGCGTCACGCTGGCCAGCGCGGGGGCGGCGATGCGCCGGGCGTTGCAGGCACTGGCCCGGGATGGCGACCTGAACGCGGTCGATCCGGACCTGATGGCCTTCTCCGACCTGACCGCCGCCGTCGGGCTCGCGGCGGAGCGGGCGCGCGAGCAGGCGTTCGTATCGTGAGCGGCACCACGCTGTTCGATAAGATCTGGTCGGCGCACGAGGTCAGCCCGCTGCCGGGCGGACGCGGCGCCATCGTGATCGACCGCATGGCGCTGCACGAGCTGAGCGGCGGCTATGCGTTGCGCGACATGCAACAGAATAGCGAACAGCCGCATCTGCGGCCCGACCAGGTGTTCGCCGTCGCCGACCACGCCATCAGCACCGCGCCGGAGCGCGGCCCGCACGAGTCGATCAGCAGCGCCGGCAGCGCGATGATCGCGTCGCTCGAGCAGAGCTGCCGGGCGTTCGGCTACCGCTATGCCCACCCGGATCAGGATGCCCATGGCATCGTCCATGTGGCCGGACCCGAACAGGGGTTCATCCTGCCCGGCACCACCCATGTCTGCGGCGACAGCCACACCTGCACCGTCGGCGCCTTCGGCGCGCTGGCCTTCGCGGTTGGCGCGACCGAGGTCGCCACGGTGCTGCGCCGCAGCGCGCTGATCGTGCAGCGGCCGAAGACGCTGCGGATCACACTGAGCGGGCGGCTCGCCCCTGGCGTGTTCAGCAAGGACGTGGCGCTGCGCATCTTGGCCGAGCACGGGGTGAAGCTCGCGCTGGGCTATGTGATCGAGTTCGCCGGACCGCTGGTCCAGGCGATGTCGATGGACGAGCGGATGACGCTGTGCAACATGGCGGCCGAGATGGGCACGCGCTACGCGCTGATCGCCCCGGACGACACGACCTTCGACGATCTCCGCCGCACCATCCCCGCCGCGCCTGACACGATCGAAGCCGCGATCGCGTCGTGGCGCGGTCTGCGGTCCGACCCGGATGCCGGTTTCGACCGAGAGATCGCGATCGACGTCGACGGCCTCGCCCCGCAGGTCACCTGGGGTACCCGGCCGGACCAGACCGTGGACATCACCGCCGCCGTTCCCGGCGACGGCGGCGAGGGCGTTGGCAAGGCGCAGGGATACATGCAGTTGCAGCCCGGCACGCCGATGCAGTCGGTGGCGATCGACGCCGCCTTCATCGGCTCCTGCACCAACGCCCGGATCTCGGACTTGCGGGCCGCGGCGGCGGTCCTGCGCGGCCGCAAGGTCGCGGCGGGCGTGCGGGCGATGTGCACGCCGGGCTCGATGGCGGTGCGGGCGCAGGCCGAGGCGGAAGGCCTGGATCGGGTGTTCCGCGATGCCGGGTTCGAGTGGCGCAAATCAGGCTGTTCCAACTGCGCGGGCCGGGAGGGACCGATCTGGGCGGGGCTGCGGGTGATCTCGTCCACCAACCGCAACTTCGAGAACCGGCAAGGCCCCGGGACCCGCACCCATTTGGCCAGCCCGGCGGCCGTCGCCGCCGCCGCCGTCACCGGCCGGATCACCGACCCGCGCACGCTGGCCGCAACCTGACGGGAGACGAGCATGCCCGAGAAGATCGCCCGCCTGCACGCGGTCGCCCTGCCGCTGCTGCGCGACAACGTCGACACCGACGAGCTGATCCCGGTGTCGGAGAACACGCGCGCCACCACCATCGGCTGGGGCGACGGCCTGTTCGCCACCAAGCGCTACCTGGATGCCAAGGCGCGTCTCCCCGACCCTGATTTCATCCTGAACCAGGCGCCCTACGACCGCGCCGCCATCCTCGTCTCGGGCGCGAATTTCGGCTGCGGCAGCTCGCGCGAGAGCGCCGTGTGGGCGCTGCGCGACTACGGGTTCCGGGTGGTGGTCGCCGCCAGCTTCAACGAAACATTCAAGCGCAATTGCATCATCAACGGGGTGGCCCCGCTGGTGGTGGCGCGTGCCGATGGCGAACGTCTGGCTGCCGGTATCGCACGCGACCCGCAGGCAGGCCTGTCGGTGGACCTGACGGCGGGCACCATCGGTCAAGGCGACCACCGGTTCGCCTTCGAACTCGACCCGTTCTACGCGGCCCTGCTGACCAGCGGCCGGACAGAAGAAGACATGCTTGCCGAGCTGCAGCCGGTCATCGATGCCCGCCGCGCCGCGATGCTGGATGCTCAACCCTCGCTGCGGTCAGGGACCGGCCCGCTGGCGGTGTGACCGCGGCGCCAGCTCGGCCGCAAGCTCGAGGAAGTTGGCCGCCGGCGGGGATGGCGCGCCCCGGCGCGTGACCAGGATGATGTCGGTCAGCAACGGGGGGTCGGACCGGAGCGGGAGATAGACCACGCCGCCGCGCCGTAGCTCTGCCAGCACCGACGGCACGAGAGCAAGGCCGAATCCCGCGGCGGCGAGATTGATCGCCATCATATATTCGGGCGTCTCCTGCACGATGCGGGGGGTGTGGCCCAGCCGCGCGAAGGCGGCGTTGATCTGCCCGCGCAGGCCGACGTCGCCCAACCGGCCGCGCGGCAGCACGATCGGCTCGCCGACCAGCGCCGACAGCGCGATGGCTTGCCCGGCCGCCAGCGGATGCGTGTCGGGCATGGCGACGACCAACCCCTCGGTCAGGAACGTCCGCGCCTGCAGCCCTTCGCCCTCCGGTGCCGGGGAACGCAGGAACGCCACGTCGAGCCGGCGTTCCGCCAGCGCGGGCACCAGGTCGTTGGAACGGCCCTGGACCAGGTTGAACTCGATCTGCGGCCAGCGCTCGCGCGCCGCCTTCAGCAACGCCGTGACCGGCGGCGCAAAGGACGCCGTCTCCGTCAGCCCGATCGCCAGTCGTCCCGAGAGGCCGCGGGCGGTCTGCTGGGCGACCAGTGTCGCCGAGCGAACCCGATCCAGGATGTCCTGCGCCTCCCGCAAGAAGGCGGCGCCGGCCTCGGTCAGCTCGATCCCGCGTCCGACCCGGCGCAGCAACTGCGTGCGCAACTCACCCTCCAGCGCCTTTATCTGCTGCGTCAGGGCCGGCTGCGCGACGTGCAGCCGCTTCGCCGCACGGGTGACATGCATCTCCTCGGCGACGGCACAGAAATAGCGGAGGTGACGCAGCTCCATCCGATAAGTCCAAGGTATCGATTCCGGACAATCAATATATTGGACCACCACTCCCGGCGTCCACGATAAAGGGCCCAAAGCCTCGTGCATCGGAAGGCCTGGGGAGCCCGTCAGCGGGCTCCCCCCACCATTGATGGAAGGAAATGCGCAGGGCGCATTTCCTGGGGAGGACAGCTTGGACAAGCGATATCGCGTGATCTTCGCCATCTGGTTCTTCCAGGTCGCGAATTACCTGGACCGGGTTGCCATGAGCTTCGCCGGACCATCGATCATGAAATCCTTGTCGCTCGATCCCGCCTCGTTCGGGGTTGTGCTGTCGTCGTTCGGGATCGGCTACTTCGTTGCGCAGATTCCGGGCGGGCTGCTGGCCGACAGGTGGGGGACGAAGCTGCTGCTCGTCGTGGCGCCGCTCTTCTGGGCCTTGTTCACCGGGTTGACGGGACTGGTCGCCACCATCGCCGGGTTCGCGATCGTGCGGTTCTGCTTCGGCATGTCCGAAGGGATCTCCAACGCCGCCTGCTACAAGGCGATCGGGGACAACTTCGACTCGCAGCAGCGATCCAGGGCGGTCGCGCTCTGGGCGACGGCCTTCGCCATCGCGCCGGCCTTCGCCGGGCCGCTGGTCAGCTTGATCCTCGGCGCGTACGGGTGGCAGTCCGTGTTCTTCCTGATGGCCGGGCCGGCCGTGTTCGCGGCCCTGCTGAACCACTGGCTGATCCCCGGCAAGCCGGCCGCACGAGCCGCGCGTGCGCCCGACGGCGCGCCATTCCGCGACGTGCTGGGCGATGCCGGGCTGTGGCTGATGGCCGCCACGTATTTCGGGTTCAACATTGCCTATTGGGGCTATTTGAGCTGGATGCCCAGCTATCTGGCGCTGGAGCACCATATCGACGTGAAGTCGATCGGCTTGCTCGGCGCCATCCCCTATGTGTGCGCCCTCTTCGGCCTGCTGCTGACCGGCTGGCTGGCCAGCGGCGCCTTCTATCGCTACCGGCCGCAGCTCCTGGCCGCCACCTACCTGCTGGCCGGGCTGTCCTTGTTCCTGGCATACCGGGCCGATACGCTGGCGACGTCCTTGGCCGGGCTGTCGACAGCGGCCTTCTTCATCTTCGGCGGCCTCGGCCCGTTCGGCGCGATCGTGCTCGAACTGGCACCGGAGCGCAGCCGGGCCGCCTTCTCCGGCGTGATCAATTCAGTCGGCCAGATCGCCGGCGCGGCCGCCCCGTTCATCGTCGGTTACCTGGTGAGCGCGACCGGCGCCTTCGCCAGCGGCTTCGGCTGCATGATCGCCGGCCTGTGCCTCGCCGCGGCCTGCCTGCTTGCCGTGGCCCCGAGGATCGCTGCCCGGACCATGCCCGCGCCAGAAGGAGCCGCGACGCTGGTCTGACGGCGCCCGCAAGGCTCAGACGGGGCCGCGGCCCGCCACCCGCATGGCATCGATCAGGTGCTGGCCGGCATTGCGCACATGCTCGGCCATCAGCCGCATCGCTTCGGCCTCGTCCTGGCGCCGGATCGCCTCGATGATCGCCCAATGCTCGCGGCACACCGTGCGGGCGCGCATGCGGGACAGCGGGAACCGGTTCGACAGCGCCCGGATCACGTCGTTGTGCCGATAGGCGATGGCAAGGGCCTCTTCATTGGGATGGCCGTCATAGCAGATGCCGTGGAAGCGCCGGTTGAGGTCGCGCACCAGGTTGAGATCGCCGGCCGCTTCGCCCGCGTCGTATTCGCGCTGCACGGCCTCCAGCTGCGCCAGCTCGCCGGCCGTGTGGCGGCGCACGAACCCCTGTAGCAGCAGCGGCTCCATGACCGCGCGGATCTCGTGGATGTTGGCGACGAAGCGCTCGTCGACCGCGCGGACGCTGGCGCCGCAATTCGGCACGAACACGACCAGGCCCTCGCCCTGCAGCTGCTGCAGGGCTTCGCGCACCGGGATGGTGCTGCTGTCGTAGCGCCGCGCCAATTCGGCCACCTTCAGCCGCGAGCCGGACGGCAGCTGGCCGTCGACGATCTCGGCCCGGATGCGGTCGCGCACCCGGCTGTAGCCGGGGGCGGCACGCGCGGTCTCCAGGACCGTGGTCTCCAACGTCTCCAAGGTCATCGCCAACCCTACCATCGGTCCAAGGAGCTCGAAAGTCGGCCCATCATATTGGATCCTTGACAGATCGTATATCATCTACGGATGATCGTAGCCAACGACATGGGAGGAGACGGACCATGACCCACGCGGGTTGGGCCGGCTGGCGGCGCCATGGACGGCGGCTGCTGGCCGCCGGCGCTCTGGCGCTCGCGATCGCGCGCCCGGCGATCGCGCTCGACGACGTGCCGCGCGCCGATACGCTGATCGCAACAGGCCAACCCTCGGGCGGCTCGCCGACCTTTTCGCAGTACAAGGATTTCAATCCGTTTCATCCGGGGCTCGACTTGCGGTCGAGCGTCGTCCATGTGCTGGAGCCGCTGTTTTTCTACAGCGTGCTGGCCGACAAGATGATCCCGTGGCTGGCCGAGGGCTATGAGTACAGCGACGGCAATGCCACGCTGACCATCCGCCTGCGCCCCGGCGTCACCTGGAACGACGGCCAGCCCTTCACGGCCGACGACGTCGTCTACACGCTGTCGATGCTGCAGCAGAACGGCAAGGGCCCGGGCGACCAGCTCTATGCCGCCGCCATGGCGCGCGACATCAAGGCGGTGACCGCCGTCGACCCGCACACCGTCAAGGTCGAGCTGACCCATCCCGACCCGCGCTGGTTCTTCACCTACCTGACCGTCCGCTTCACCGAGGGCATGTTCATGCTGCCCAAGCATGTCTATGCCAAGGTCGACCCGGCCAAGCTGGCCAACTTCACCGGGCTGGAGGACCAGGGCCCGCAAGGGCCGGTCGGCACCGGCGCCTTCCGCATCGCCAGCATGACGCCCGAGCGCATCATCCTCGACCGGCGCGACGACTGGTGGGGTGCGAAGACCGGCTTCCACGCCCTGCCCGCCATGAAGCGGGTCATCTTCGTGCCGTTCACCACCCACGAGGCCGCCGCCCAGCTGCTGGCCAACGACGAGGTCGACACCATCCTCGAGGCCCATGTGCCGGTCATGAAGAGCCTGATCGGCAAATATGGCAGCAAGATCACCACCTTCTCGGGCCACGAGCCGCCCTACGGCAACATCGACTGGTGGCAGACGTCGCTGTTCCTGAACCACGACCAGCCGCAGTTCCAGGACGTCCGGATCCGCCGGGCCATCAGCCTGTACATCAACCGCAAGCAGGCGATCGACTACGCCTATCAGGGCGCCGCGGAGATCTCGGCCCTGCCCTATCCCCGCTACCCGAAGCTGGAGCCCTACTTCGCCGACATGGCCGAGACGGCCAAGCAGCTGCGCATGAGCGACTACGACCCCAAGGCCGCCGACGCACTGATGAAGGACGCCGGCGCCGCCAAGGGCCCGGACGGCATCTGGCAGTACAAGGGCGAGGCCATGGGCGGCGACCTGTACTATCCGGACTCGCTGAACGCCCTCGCCCCGGCGATCGCCGAACAGCTGCGCCGCGCCGGCTTCAAGGTCGCGCCCAACTCGCGGCCCGGCTACCGCGACGTCGTCTTCCGCGGCCACGCCGCCTGGTGGCTATGGGGCCACGGCGCGTCGGTCAACGACCCGTTCCAGACCCTGCAGCTCTACCACAAGCGCGCCTACCGGCCGGTCGGCGAGAACATCCTGTGGCCGGCGCGCTGGCGGAATGAAGCGTTCAGCGCGCTGGTCGACAAGATCGAAGCGCTTGAACCGGCCTCGCCCGACGTCCGGCCGCTGGTCGACCAGGCGCTTGTTATCTGGATGCGGGAACAGGTCGCGGTGCCGATCTCGCAGTTCTATCACCGCATCCCGTTCAACACGACCTACTGGAGCGGCTGGCCGAGCACCGAAAACCCGTACATCAACCCGACCTTCTGGCACAACACCGGGGCCCTGATGCTGCTGGGCCTGACCAAGACCGCCAAATAGCGGATCGGCGCCATGAGCATCGCGGGCATCGTGCTGCGCCGGCTGCTGATGTTCGGGCTGGTGGTGTGGATCGCCGCCACGGCGAACTTCTTCATCCCCCGGCTGGCGCCGCGCAACCCCATCGAAGACAAGCTGCTGTCGATGATGGAGACGGGCGGCGCCACCATCGACATCCACGCGCTGGTCGACGCCTACAACGCCAAGTTCGGCCTGGACCGGCCGCTGCTGGACCAGTACTTGGCCTATGTCGGCGACATGCTGCGCTTCGACCTGGGCTATTCGATCGCCTACTACCCCAGCCGCACCGCCGAGATCATCTTCGGCGCCCTGCCCTGGACCATCGGACTGCTGACCACCACCACCCTGCTGGGCTTCCTGGCCGGCACCCTGCTGGGCGCGCTGACCGTGTGGCGGCGCCGGGCGCTGTGGCTGCAGCTGATGGTGCCGCTGTCGATGGTGCTGTCGGCGATCCCGTTCTACCTGATCGGGCTGGTGCTGATCTATGTCTTCGCCCAGGAGCTGGGCTGGTTCCCGCTCAGCGGCGGCATGGCCATCCGCGCCCTGCCCGGCGTCAATCTCGCGACCGCGCTGGATATCCTCGACCACTCGATCCTGCCGGCCGCATCGATCCTGCTGGCCACGGTCGGCAGCTGGGCGCTGTCGATGCGCGGCATGATGGTCACCGTGCAGGGCGAGGACTACATGACCTTCGCCGAAGCGCTGGGCCTGTCGGAACGCCGGCGCTTCCTGCAGTACGGCCTGCGCAACGCGATCCTGCCCCAGGTGACGCAGTTGGCGCTGTCGCTGGCCCATATCGTCTCGGGCTCGATCCTGGTCGAGCTGGTGTTCGGTTATCCCGGCGTCGGCCAGCAGCTGTTCCGCGCCATCGAGCATCTGGACTACTTCGTCATCTACGGGATCGTGTTCGTGCTGATCTGCGCGATCGGCATGGCCATGCTGGTGGTGGACCTGGTCTATCCGCTCCTCGACCCGCGGATCCGCCGGGCGGGAGCGGCGGCATGAGCCTGGCCGAGCGCCGCCCGATCGTGGCCGGCCCGGCGGCCGCGCACCGGCTGCCGGCGGTCGGCGCCTATCTGCGCCGCAATCCCCGGCTGGCGCTGGGGGCCTTGCTGCTGGTGCTGCTGCTCGGCTTCTCGCTGGGGGGCCGCGCCGTCACCGACTGGGAGCAGGCCTTCCCCTTGTCCGGTCCGGCCTCGATGCCGCCGTCGGCCGATTGGCCGTTCGGCACCGACGGTGACGGCCGCGACCTGTTCGCCGTGCTGGTCTACGGCACCCTGCTCACCTTCAAGATCGGGGTGATCGCCGGGCTGCTGGGGGTGGCGCTGGGCACCGGCCTGGCCTTCGTGGCCGCCTATCGCGGCGGCTGGCTGGACGCCGTGGTGCGCACGGCGGTCGACGTGCTGATCACCATCCCGTCGCTGCTCGTCCTGGTGGTGGTCGCGTCGGCGATCAAGGACAGCATGAGCACCACGGTCATGGCGATCACGATCGCGCTGCTGGCCTGGCGCGAGCCCACCCGCCAGATCCGCGCCCAAGTGCTGGTGATGCGCGAGGCGCTCTACGTGAAGGTGGCGCGGCTCAACGGCGCCTCGGCCGCCCGCGTGATCGTCGTCGAGATGATGCCTAATCTGCTGCCGTTCCTGGGTGCCAGCCTGGTGATGGCGGTCGCCCAGGCGGTGCTGGCCTCGATCGGACTGGAGGCGCTGGGCCTGGGCGCGCCGTCCGAGCCGACCTTGGGCATGACCATCTACTGGCTGATGAACGAGTCGGCGTTCATGCTGGGGCTGTGGTGGTGGATCCTCGAGCCCATCACCGTGCTGATCCTGCTGTTCGTCGGCCTGTTCCTGGTGACGTCGGGCCTGGACGAGCTGGCCAATCCGCGGCTCCGGCGGCACGGGCCATGAGCGCCGGTCTCGCAGTCCGCGACCTGACGGTCGTCTACCACACCGACGACGGACCGGTGCGGGCGGTCGACGCCGCCAGCTTCGACGTGGCGGCTGGCGCGCGCCTGGGCATCGTCGGCGAATCAGGCTCGGGCAAGACCACCACGGCGCTGGCCCTGATCCAGATGCTGCGGGAACCCGGCCGCTGCGAGGCCGGCAGCGCCACGATCGACGGCGTCGACCTGCTGGCCCTGCCGCCGAAGGCGATGCAGCGGCACCGCCTGCGCACCGTCAGCTACATCCCGCAAGGGGCCATGAACTCGCTCAACCCGGTGCTGCGCGTCGGGCGCCAGATGCGCAACGCCTTGGTCGATCACGGCATCGCGCTCGATCGGACCACGCTCGCCCGGACTCTCGAAGCGGCCGTCGCCGCCGTCGATCTCGAGCCCGCGGTGCTGCGCCGCTTCCCGCACGAGCTGTCGGGGGGCATGAAGCAGCGGGTCTGCATCGCCATGGGCCTGCTGCTGCAGCCGCGGGTGATCATCGCCGACGAGCCGACCAGCGCCCTCGACGTGGTGACCCAGCGCCAGGTCATGGACAGCCTGGGCCGGCGCCAGCAGCAGATCGGCGCCGCCCTGATCCTGATCGGCCACGACATGGGACTGATGGCGCAGTTCGTCGACCGGCTGGCGGTCATGTATGCCGGCCGGATCGTCGAGATCGGCGCCATCGGCGACGTGCTGCGGCGGCCGCGCCACCCCTATACGCGGGCGCTGATCGACAGCGTGCCGCAGCTGCGCCGGCGCGGCGAGCTAGCTGGGATTCCGGGCGTGACGCCGTCCTTGCGCCGCTTGCCGCCGGGCTGCGCCTTCTATCCGCGCTGCGGCAGCGGCATCGAGCGCTGCCGCGCCGAACGCCCCCGGCTCGACCGCGACCTCGCGGCCCACCGCGCGGCCTGTCACGTGGCGACGCCATGACCGAACCGCTGATCGAACTGGTCGACGCCGGCCGGACCTACGGATCGCTGGCCGCCCTCCATCCGCTCAGCCTGCGCATCGACCAGGGCCGGGCCCCGATCGTCGCCGTGGTCGGCGAAAGCGGCAGCGGCAAGACCACGCTCGCCCTGATGCTGCTGGGCTTCCTGGCGCCCAGCCGGGGCGAGATCCGCTATCGCGGCCGGCCGCTGGACCGGCTGCGCGGCGCCGAGCGCCGCGCCTACCGCCGCGAAGTACAGGCGGTGTTCCAGGACCCGTTCGCCGTCTACAATCCGTTCTACCGGGTCGACCATGCCCTGACCGAGCCCCTGCGCCGGTTCGGCCTGACCCGCAGCAGGCGCGAGGCCTACGCCCGCATCGAGGCCGCCTGCGAACGCGTCGGCCTCAATCCCGCCGACACCCTGGGCCGCTTTCCGCACCAGCTGTCGGGCGGCCAGCGCCAACGGCTGATGCTGGCGCGCGCCTTCCTGCTGCAGTCGAAGCTGCTGGTCGCCGACGAACCGGTCTCGATGATCGACGCCTCCCTGCGCGCGCTGGTGCTGACCAGCCTGCGCAGCCTGAACGCGGACCTCGGCATGCCGGTCGTCTACATCACCCACGATCTGACGACGGCCTATCACATCGCCGACGCCATCCTGGTGCTCTATCGCGGCCAGATCGTCGAGGCCGGCCCCGCCGGTTCGGTGATCGAGGCGCCGCAGCACCCCTATACCCGGCTGCTGGTCGAGTCGATCCCCTGGCCCGACCTGGACGTGCCCTGGGGCCGGAGCGCGCCGCCGACCGCCGCCGACCGCGCCGGAACCGGCGGCGGCTGCGCCTTCGCCGCGCGCTGCCCGTCGGCCCGCCCCGACTGCCTCCGGACCCCGCCCCCGCTGCTGGCGCCCGCCCCGCAGCAGGTCTCGCGCTGCGTCCTGCACGACTCGGCGCCCGCGTTCGACCCGGCGGAGCTGAGCCACCTGCTCCAGCTTGCCGCCTGAAAGGGAAAGCGTCCCCATGAAGATCACGCGCCTGCGCACCTTGGTCGTCGCCGCCCCGCCCTACCGCAACTGGGTGTTCGTCAAGGTCGAGACCGACCAGCCCGGCCTCTATGGCTGGGGCGAAGGCACGCTGGAATGGAAGACGCGCGCTGTGGTCGGCTGCGTCGAGGACTTCGAGCCTGTCATGGTCGGCCAGGACCCGCGCGACGTCACGCGCGCGGTCGAGCTGCTGACCAGGACGTCGTTCTGGCCGCTGGGAGTGATCGGCCTGACCGCGCTCAGCGCCATCGAGCAGGCGCTGTGGGACATCAAGGGCAAGGACCTGGGGCAGCCGGTCTGGCAGCTGCTGGGCGGCAAGGTGCGCGATCGGGTGCGGGTCTACACCCATGTCGGCAACGGCCGGGTCAAGATCCAGCGCAACAGCCGCGATCCCGTCAGCTACGCCGCTTCGATCACCGAGCTGCGCGAGGCCGGCTACACCGCCGTGAAGACCAATCCGGTGCCCTACACCCACTACGACGCCGACATGAAAGAAGTGCTGCATACCGGCAAGCTGCTGGAGGCGATGCGCGACGCCGCCGGCGACGGCATGGACATCCTGCTGGACTTCCACGGCCGGCCGTCGTCGCTGCGTGCGGCGCTGGCCTATATCGACGCCTGCGCGCCGGCCCGGCCGATGTTCGTGGAGGAGCCGATCCAGCCCGGCGACCCCGTCGCCATGCGCAAGATCGCCGAGCGCGCCGGCTGCCCGATCGCGACCGGCGAGCGGCTGCTGACCCATCGCGAGTTCGAGGAGCTGTGCGCGATGCATGCGGTGACCTACGTGCAGCCGGACCTGTGCCATTGCGGCGGCCTGACCGTCGGCAAGCAGATCGCGGCGACCGCGGCCACCTACGGCATCGGCGTCTGCCCGCATAACCCGATGGGGCCGATCGCCGGCGTCGTCGGCCTGCATTTCGGCGCGGCGGTGCCGAACTTCTCGATCCTGGAGGAAACCACCGGCTCGGTGCCCTGGTATGCCGAGGTCGTGCAGTCGCCGATCGAGCGCATCGATGGCTACTGGCAGTTGCCGACAGCGCCGGGGCTGGGCGTGGAGATCGACGAGGCGGTCGCGGCCAAGCACCCCTTCGAGCAGGAAACGATCCCCGCGATGCTGGCGGTGATCGGCCGCGACGGCACGGTTGCCAACTGGTAGGCCGGCATGGCTCCGACCATCCTGATCACCGGGGCGACCGGCAATATCGGGCGCAAGCTGCGGGCGCATCTGGGCGAGCGCTATCCCCTGCGCCTGCTGTGCCTCAATCCGGACGGCGATCCGGCGGTGCGGACCGCCGACCTCAGCCTGTATGACGCGGCCTGGGCCGGCGAGTTTGCCGGCGTCGACACGGTGCTGCATGCCGCCGCCGATCCCAGCCCGCGCGCCAGCTGGGCGCGGGTGCAGCGCCTGAACCTGGACCTGCTGATGAATGTGATGGCGGCGGCCCAGGCCCACGGCGTGCGCCGCGTCGTGTTCGCCAGCTCGAATTTCGTGGTCGCCGGCCACCGGTTCGGCCAAGCGCCGCTGACCGCCGACATGGAGCCGGCGCCGATCAACGCCTATGGCGCCTCGAAGCTGTTCGGCGAGCGCCTGGGCAAGATGTTCGCCGAGCGCTTCGGCGTCAGCTTCATCGCCTTCCGGATCGGGGTCTGCCAGCGGCATCACGACAACCGCCACGGTCCGTGGATTCCGTTCGGCCATTGGGGCCAGGCGATGTGGGTCAGCGACCGCGACCTGTGCCGCGCCTTCGAATGCGCCGTGGTCGACCGGTCGGTGCGGTTCGGCGTCTACAACCTGGTCTCGAACAATCCCGGGATGCGATGGGAGATCGACAGCCTGCGCCGGGACCTGGGCTTCACGCCGGAGGACGGGCAGCCGATGCGGGTGCCGCCGACCCAGCGCCTCAAGGCCGGCCTGGCGTGGCTGCGCGATGTCGGGCTGCCGGCCTTCGGCCGATCCATCGCGGCGGCAAGATGGTAGCGAGAATAACCACGTGAAGCCTTCACGGATATCTGCAAGGGAGGACAGTCAATGAGCGAATCTTCTCTCGATCGACGCCAATTCCTTCGCTATACGGCCGGCGCCGGCGCCTTGGCGTCGGGGCTGGTGCGGCCGGATCGGGCGTCCGCCGCGACCGCCGGCGGCATCGACACGGCCCTGTGGACTCCCAGCTATGTCAACAGCATCGCCGGCACCATCGAGGTCGATACCGCCGCCGAATGCGCCAAGGTGGTGCCCTTGAACTACAAGGGCAAGGTGACCTTCTGGTGGGTGGGTCCCAACGAGGCGTCGCCGAAACTGGATCACGAGATCTGGGCCCAGTTCTGGGAGGCGTTCGGCAAGACCTACCCGAACATTACCGTCGAGAAGGTCAGTCTCGATTACAACCAGATCCAGGGCAAGTTGCGCACCGCGGCGTTGGGCAATGCGGCGCCCATGGTGGCGCGCCTCATGCTGATGTGGAGCCCGGAGCTGGCCGCCAAGGGCCTGGTGCGCGAACTGAAACCCGAGGACGTCGGCTACAGTACGGCCGATTTCTGGCCGGGTGCGATGAAGTCGGTCACCTGGAAGGGCAAGACCTACGGCGTTCCGACCAACAACGAGACCATGGCGCTGATCTGGAACGCCGGGCTGTTCCGCGACGCCGGCCTCGACCCCGAGACGCCGCCGGCAACCTGGGACGACCTGGTCAAGTTCTCCAAGCAGATCAAGGACAAAACCGGGAAGTACGGCTACGGGCTGGTGGCGCGCCCGAACGCCGGCAACACGCCCTATCGGTTCATGCCGCAGGCCTGGGCCTATGGCGGCGGCGTCCTGGACGAGGCCGAGGACCACCCGGCCTACCAGCGCATCTACCTGAACAACGACGGGACCCGGGCCGCCCTGCAACTGTCCTATGACATGTATGTGCGCGACCAGTCGGTTCCGCGCTCGGCCCTGACCAACACCCAGACCGAGAACCAGGACCCGTTCATCGCCGGCCAGCTCGGCATGATGATCAGCCACCCCAGCGAATATGCCGTGATGGTCGACCGCGCGCGCAACGCGAAGGGCGACGATCGGGCGGTCGCCGATCAGGTGGTCGCCAACATGCGCTACGGCCTGATCCCGAAGGGCCCGGTGCGCCGCTCCGTCGTGTTCGGCGGCTGGAATGCGCATATCTTCAACGACAAGACGGTCGGCGGCGGCCTCGACCTGGATGCGGCGCGCGCCTTCGTCGCCTTCATGACCGGCCCGGAATGGTCGGTCAAGCTGGCCTGGACCGGCTCGAACCCGGGCAATATCCGTGGCTTCCGCACCAAGTGGATGAAGCAACGCCTGGAGCAGATCAAGTTCCTGGACGTCACCACGTCGATGCTCGCCGGCGGCGTACCGTTCCCGCCGATCCCCGAGGCCGACGAGATCATGAACATGATCGTGCCCGAGATGATGCAAAACGCGTTGACGCAAAAAATGTCGGTCGCCGCCGCGACCGACCTGGCCGCCAAAAAGGTCCGGGATGCCTTGTCCGTGATGTAAGGCCGGAGGAAGCCGATGAAGATCACCTCGATCGTGCCGTGGCTGGTAAGGAACGGCGGCTCCTACTGGGGCGAGTACTTGTTCGTTCAGGTGAACACCGACGAAGGCATAACCGGATGGGGCGAGATCACCACCACGACCAAGATGGCCAACCGGGCGGTTGCCGGCATCGTCCGGCAACTGAACGATCTGCTGGTCGGCGAGGACCCGGCCCATATCGAGCGACTGTGGCACAAGACCTTCCGCGCCTTCACCTATATGGGGAGCCGTGGCGCCACCACCCACTGCATCAGCGGCATCGACATCGCCCTGTGGGACATCCGGGGCAAGGTGCTGGGCAAGCCCATCTACGAGCTGCTGGGCGGGCCGGTGCGCGACGACATCCTGCTCTACACTCATCCCAACCAGCGCCGGTTCACCGATCGCGACGCGGTGTTCGCCGAGATCCGCGGCCTGGTCGGGTCGGGCCACACCGCCCTGAAGTTCGATCCCTTCCCCTTTCTGGATCCCCAGCGCCGGGAGGAGGGCTATCTGGACGGCGAACTCAGCCGCAAGGCCGAACGGATCGCCGCAGAGCTGACCGGCTGGGTGCGCGAGGCCGCCGGCCCCGACACCGAGATCCTGATCGACGCCCATGGCCGCTTCAACGTGCCGACCGCGATCCGTCTGTGCCGGATGCTGGAGGACGTGGCCAAGATCGACTGGATGGAGGAGCCGGTGCCGGTCGAGAGCTACCACGCGCTGCGCCAGGTGCGCGAAAAGGTCAGCGCCTCGATCTCGGTGGGCGAGCGGCTGCACACGCGCTGGGAATTCGTGCCTATCTTCGAAAAGGAACTGGCCGACTACGTCATGCCCGACGTCACCTGGACCGGCGGGATCACCGAGATGAAGAAGATCGCGACCATGGCCGAGGCCTATTACGTGCCGATGTCGCCGCATGACGCCGGCGGTCCGATCAATGTGCTCGCCGGCGCCCATGTGATGATGACGGTGCCGAACTTCTATCGGCTGGAGACATCGCACTATGACTTGAGCAGGTACAATCCGATGATGCAGGTCCCCTTGGACAATAGCGATGGGCGGTTGAAGCTGCCCAAGGCGCCCGGCCTGGGCATCGACATGGACATGGACTATCTGCGCGGCAACGTGCTGGACGGGTTCGGCGGGCCAAGCTGACGCGCCCGCCGAAACCGATCGCGTCACGTCCAGCTTCGTCTCAGCTCTTCGAAGAAGAGCGTCGCCATCGTCTTCGTCTCGCCGATGAAGTCCGAGATGAGGCGGGCGTTGCGCGCGTCCCGGGCAAAGCACAGCAAGAAATCGAACGGCGTTTCCGGCTCGAACGGCCGCGCGACCAGCGATGACTCCATGCCTGTGATGAACAGCGGGTGCACCAGGGAGACGCCCAGTCCCGCGGCCACGAACTGGCAGACGGTCAGGTTGGCGCTGGCGGTCAGCACGACGTTGGTGTTCACGTGGTGCGTTTCGAACAGCGTCGCGATCTTCTGCCCGGTGTAGGTGTCGACGTTGAACGACACGAACGGGACCCCGTTCAGATGGTCCGGGCGGACGACCTTCAGCCGGGCCAGCGGATGGCCGACCGGCATGATGCAGAGCAGCGGATGCTCCAGCAGCGGCTCGGCGACGACATAGGGGTTGTCGATCCGGGCGCTGACCAGCCCGACGTCCAGTTTGCGCGTCAGGATGCTGTCGACGACCCAGTGCGAGCCCATCGCCTGGATCGAGCAATAGACATTGGGGTTCCGCTCCAGGAAGCCCATCGTTGCCCGCTGGATGAAGGCGCCGGCCAGCGCCGGTATGACCCCGACGACCAGCCGGCCCTGGTCCTCGCGCCGGATCACGGCGATGGCGCTTTCCAACTGGCGCATGCCGGTAAAAATGCGGTCGACCTCCTCATAGAGGCGCAGGCCCTGCGCCGTCGGCACCAGGCGGCCCTTGTGGCGGTCGAAGAGCTTCAAGCCGGTGTCGCTCTCCAGGTGCATCAGGAGCTTGCTCGCCGCGGGCTGTGAGATGCGCAGCATCTCCGCCGCCCGGCTGACCGTGCCGTGCTCGATCAGCGCCCGGAAGGTCTCGATCTGCCGAAGGTTGATGGCGCGCGGCATAGTATAACCCTTGAGAATAGGATATGCATGATTTGGCCTTGGACATAATACGGTCCGGCTTCTTACCGTCGTCAATGACGAGGATGACCTCCCGCGCAGACTTCGTGATCGATAGGGACAGCCCGGTGTTTCGAACGCTGCAGGACCCGCAGGGGACCGCTCTCACCATCGACCATTGGCGCGGCCGTCCGGGCGCCCGGTCGTGAGCCGCCGGGTCGACCTCCTGATCGTCGGGGCGGGGCCGGCCGGGCTGTCGGCGGCGATCACCGCGCGGCGCCATGGTCTGGACGTGCTGGTCGTCGACGAGCAGCCGGCGCCCGGCGGCCAGATCTGGCGGAATGTCGAAGCTGTCGCGGGTACGCCACGGGCGGCCGTCCTGGGCAAGGCCTATGCCGACGGCCAAGCGGTCGTCGCCCGGTTCCGCGCCAGCGGCGCCGGCTATGAGCCCGGGACCCAGGTCTGGCAGGTCGAGCGCGGCCCGCGCGTGTACATGACCCGGGCCGGCGCGGCGCGGGCCGTGACATCAGGCGCGCTGCTGCTGGCGACCGGGGCGCAGGAGCGCCCGGTGCCGTTTCCCGGCTGGACACTGCCCGGCGTGATGACCGTCGGGGCCGCCCAGATCGTCCTGAAGACGTCAGGCCAGATCCCGGCCGAGCCGGTCTGGATCGCCGGCTGCGGGCCGCTGCCGCTGCTTTATGCCGTGCAACTGCTTCGGGCGGGTGGCCGGATCGCCGGCTTTCTCGACACCACGCCGCCGGGCCGGGCCGCGGCCGCGCTCCCGAGTCTCGCAGCGGCGGCGTTCGGCGCGCCGGGCGACCTGCTGAAGGGGCTCGGCTGGATCGCCAGCCTGCGGCGGCGCGTCCCCTATGTCCGCCATGTCGCCGACATCGAAGCGCTGGGCGGCGACACGCTCGACCAAATCAGCTACCGAACCGCCGGCGGCCGCAGCGCGACCGTGCCGGCAAGCCTTCTGTTGGTCCATGAAGGCCTGGTTCCGACCATTCATCCGACCCTCGCGCTCGGCTGCCGGCATGGCTGGAACGCCGATCAGGACTGCTTCGCGCCCGAACTCGACGCCTGGGGCGAGACCTCGGAGCCTGACGTGTTCGTGGCCGGGGACGGCGCCGGCATCGGCGCCGCCGCCGCGGCCTGCCTGCGCGGCGAGATTGCCGCCCTGCGCATTGCCGCCCGGGCCGGCCGTCTGCCCGAGGCCGACGCTGCCGCCGCGGCGCAGCCGATCCGATCGCGGCTGGCGCGGGCGCTGGCGGCCCGGCCGCTGCTGAACGCGCTCTACCGTCCGCGGTCTGCCATCTTCGTGCCGGCGGACCAGACCATCGCCTGCCGCTGCGAGGAGGTCGACGTCGCCGCGATCCGCGCGCAGGTCCGGACCGGCGGCCGGCCGGGGCCGAACCAGGTCAAGGCCTTCACGCGCGCCGGCATGGGGCCGTGCCAGGGCCGGCAGTGCAGCTACACGATCGCCCATGTCCTGGCCGCCGCCGAGGGCCGGGCGGTGCCCGATGTCGGCCTCTATCGGGTGCGGCCGCCGCTGAAGCCGCTCACCCTGGGCGAGCTGGCGGCGCTCGACACGACGGATGCGGCGTCGTGAGCGCGCCGGGGATCGATGTCCTGGTCATCGGCGGCGGCCTGCACGGGCTGTCGGCCGCGCTGCATCTGGCCCGCGCCGGGCGCCGCGTCGTGATCCTGGAGCGGTCCTGGGTCGGCCGCCACGCCTCCGGCGCCACCGCGGCCGGGGTGCGCACGCTCAACCGGCATCCGGCCGAGCTGCCGATCTCCCTGGAAGCCATGGACATGTGGCACAACATCCGTGCCCTCGTCGGCGACGATTGCGGCTTCCATGCCCACGGCCAGATCAACGTCGCCGAGCATCCTGAGCACCTGCCCGTGCTGGAAAAGCGCCTCGCCCTGATGCGGGACGCCGGCTATCGGCACGAGGAGCTGGTCGACCGGGCGGAGCTGCGACGGTTGGTGCCCGCGATCGCGCCCCACTGCACGGCCGCGCTGGTGGCCCGGCGCGATGGCGCCGCCGATCCGCATCGGACCCTGCTGGCGTTCCGCCGCAGTGCCGAGGCCGCCGGCGTCGCCATCCACGAAGGCCTGGGCGTGACGGCCATCGAGCGCGCCGGCCCTGACTGGCGCGTGCGGACCGAGGGCCGGGACTTCGTCACGCCCACCGTCGTCAATGCCGCCGGGGCCTGGGCCGGTACGATCGCCGCCATGATCGGCGACAATATCCCCCTCGGCCACAAGGCCTCGATGATGATCGTGACCGAGCGCGTGGCACCGCTCCTGAAGCCGGTGGTCAGCGTCGTCGGGCGGTCGCTCTCCTTCAAGCAGTCCGACCAGGGCACCCTGGTGATCGGCGGCGGGCTGCAGGGCAGCGCCGACATCGAGGCGCAGCGGAGCGCCGTCAACTTCGCCGAGCTCGCCAAGGGCGCCCGGGCGGCGACCGATCTCTTTCCCGCCGTCGGGCCGGTGCGGATCGTGCGGACCTGGGCGGGCATGGAGGCGAAGACCGACGACCTTCTGCCCGTGATCGGCGCCTCGCCCACCGCGAGCGGCGTCTACCACGCCTTCGGGTTCTCCGGCCACGGCTTCCAACTGGTGCCGGTGGTCGGCGCCATTCTGGCCGACCTGATCGTCCATGGCGGCACCAACCGGCGGATCGAGGGCCTGTCGGCGCGCCGGCTGATGCCCGGTCAAACCGGCGCGATACCAGAAAGGGCGCACAGCTAATGTACCGAATTGGCGTCGATGTCGGCGGCACCTTCACCGATTTCACGATCTCGAACGCGGGCACCGGCGACACCCTGTACTTCAAGGTGCCGTCGACGCCGGCCGATCCGTCGGTCGCGATCATCGACGGGATTTCGCAGATCCTGAGCCTCTATGGCATCGCGCCGGCCGCAATCGCCTATATCGGGCACGGCACCACGGTCGCCACCAACATGATCATCGAGCGGCGCGGCGTGCCCACCGCCCTGATCACCACGAGGGGCTTCCGCGACGTGCTGGCCATCGGCCGCCAGACGCGGCCGGCCCTGTACGACAGCGCGATCCGCAAGCCGGAGCCCCTGGTCGAGCGCTATCGGCGCCGCGAGGTCGACGAGCGCCTGACCGCGACGGGCGAGTGCCTGCGCCCGCTCGACGACCGGGACCTGGACGGCGTGCTGGACGACCTGGTCGGGACCGGGGTCCAAGCGATCGCCGTGTCGTTCCTGCACGCCTATCGGAACCCGGCCCACGAGGACGCGGCGGCTCGGGCCATCGCCCGCCGGCTGCCCGGCGTCTATGTCAGCCTGTCGTCCAAGGTGTTGCCGGAGTTCCGCGAATATGAGCGGACGTCGACCACCGTTCTCAACGCCTATGTCGGCCCGAAGATGGCCGATTACTTCGATCGTCTGAACGCCCGCATCGGCGAGCTCGGGATTCCGGTCGCGCCGATGACCATCCATTCCAACGGCGGCCTGCTCTCCGTCGACACGGCCAAGCGCCTGCCGGTGACGACCTGCCTGTCGGGCCCGGCGGCCGGCGTCATGGGGGCCGCGGTGGTCGGCACCGCGGCGGGTTTTCCCGACCTCGTCACCTTCGACGTGGGCGGGACCAGCACCGACGTGTCGCTGATCGCCGGCGGACGGCCGAAATTCACCTCCAGCCGGGATGTCGCCGGCCATCCCGTGAAGCTGCCGATGATCGACATCCATGTCATCGGCGCGGGCGGCGGCAGCATCGCCGCCATCGACGACGCCGGCGCCCTGACCGTCGGCCCGCGCAGCGCCGGCGCGGTGCCTGGACCGGTCGCCTACGGCAAGGGCGGCGCGGAGCCGACGCTGACCGATGCGAACATCTGCCTCAACCGGCTCAATCCCGTCGCCCTGCTTGACGGACGGATGCCGGTCGACCGCGACGCCGCGATGGCGAGCATCGAAGCGCGCATCGCCCGGCCCCTCGGCATCCCGGTCGCGGACGCCGCCTTCGGCATCATCCAGGTCGCGGCCGCCAACATGAGCCGCGCGATCCGCGCCGTGACCACCGAGCAGGGCCACGACGTCGCGCACCTCACCCTGTTCGCGTTCGGCGGCGCCGGTCCGCTGCACGGCGCCGAGGTCGCGCGGGAGTCCGGGATCGGCCGCATCCTGGTGCCGCAGGAGCCCGGGACGATGTGCGCGCGCGGCGCGCTGCTATCCGACGTCAGCCTCGATTTCGTGCGCATGCAGCTCGCGCCGGCGACCCCGGAAGCCTGGGCCGGGGCCTGCCGGGCCCTGCGCGAGATGGTCGAGGAGGGCGATCGCTGGCTGGCCTCCGAGGCCGTCGATCGCGACCTGCGCGCGTTCACCTTCGCGATCGATGCCCACTATGCCGGCCAGAACCACGAGATTCGCGTGCCGCTCGAGGCTGCCGACGACGCCGGGCTGGACGACTTCCTGGCGCGCTTCGGCCGCGCCCACGCCCTGAGTTACGGCTACGACATTCCGGGCCAACCGGTCGTCATCGTGAGCTGCCGCCTGCGCGCGGTCGGCCACGTGCCCAAGCCGATGGCGCCGTCCTATGCCGGCGGCGCCAGCGTCGCCGGCGCGCAGATCGACAAGCGCAGCGTCTATTACGGCCCCGACGCCGGCTGGTGCGCGACGCCGATCTATCGCCGGTCCGCGCTGCCGGTCGGCGACGCAGTTCCGGGGCCGGCCATCATCGACGAGATGAGTTCGACGTCCGTCGTCCTGGCCGGGCAGACCGCCGTCATCGACGCCTTCGGCAACATCGTCATTACCAACTGAGGGACCGGGATCCCATGGCCGACTCCATGCCGCAAAGGATCCGGGGCGATAGTCGCCAGTTCGACGCCATCGCCATGGAAGTATTCAGCAATCGCATGCTGTCGATCACCGAGAGCATGGCGATCCACATGATGCGCTCGTCGTTCTCGACCCAGATCAAGGAGCGCCGGGACTTTTCCGTCGGCATCTTCGACGCGCGCGGCCGGCTGATCGCGCAGGGCACGCACATCCCGCTGCATCTGGGCTCGCTGCTCGGGGCGGTCGAGGCGCTGCTGGCGCGCTACCGGATCGCCGACATGGCCGAAGGCGACGCCTTCATCTGCAACGATCCCTATCTCGCGGGCGGCACGCACCTGCCCGACATCTCGGTGATCACGCCGGTCTTCATCGACGGCGAGATCGCCGCCTTCGCGGCCAATATCGGCCACCATTCCGACGTCGGCGGCACCGTGCCGGGATCGATCTCGGCGAAGTCGCGCTCGATCTTCGAGGAGGGGCTGCGGATCCCGATCATGCGGATCGCCCGCGCCGGCGTCGTCGACGAGGACCTGCTCAACCTGATCGCCAGCAACTCGCGCCTGATGGAGGAGCGGCGCCTGGACCTCCGGGTCCAGATCGCCGTGAACGTCCGCGGCGGCGACGAGACACGGGCCTTGTTCCTGCGCATGGGGCTCGACCGGGCGCAAGCGGCGATCGACGACGTCCTGGTCTACACGGCCGAGCGCGTGCGCCGCCGCCTGGCGGCCCTGCCGGCCGGACGGCACAGCTTCACGACCTGGCTCGACGACGACGGCGCCGGCGGCGCGCCGGTGCCGATCGTCGCGACCGTCACCCTCGGCGGGAACGGCCTGCATCTGGACCTCGAGGGGACCGGACCGCAGGCGCGGGGCGCCCTCAATGTGTGCCAGAATGCGCTGCGGGCGACGGTCTACTATTGCGTCAAGGCCCTGCTCGACCCCGGCCTGATGGCGAACAGCGGCCTGTTCACCGCGGTGACCATCTCGGCGCCGCCGGGCTCGATCGCGAACCCCGACTTCTCGGCGGCCTGCGGCGTCCGCAGCATCACCTGCCAGAAGATCGCCGGTGCCGTGTTCGGCGCCTTTCGCGCGGTGCTGCCCGAGGATCGGGTGATCGCGTCGAGCAACGACATCCTGCCCTCGATCTCGTTCTCCGGCACGCAGTCGGACACCGGGCAGTTCTATGTCTGCGCCGAGACGCTCGGCGGCGGCGGCGGTGCGCGGTCCGACAGCGACGGCATGGACGGCATCCATGTCCATGTCACCAACAGCCTCAACCTGCCGACCGAGGCATTGGAAAACGAGTTTCCGCTGCTCTGCGAGGAGTACTGCCTGGTCGCCGATTCCGGCGGGGCGGGCCGCCGGCGCGGCGGCCTCGGCATCGCCCGCCAGGTGCGGGCGCTGCGCGACGGCACGATCTTCTCCGCCCGGTCCGACAGCCACATCCGCGGCGCCGACGGCATCGCCGGCGGCGGCACCGGCGGCCTCGGCCTGCTGGTCCGCAATCCCGGCCGCACCGACCAGGAAGTCCTGCCGTCCAAGGTCGCGCACCTGGTCCTGAACGCCGGCGAGAGCATCCGCATCCAGACGCCCGGCGGCGGCGGTTTCGGGCCCTGCGACGAGCGCCCGACCGCGCTGATCGCGCGCGACATCCGCGACGGCACGGTGACGCGCTCGGCCGCGGAGCGGGATTACGGACCGGATCGCGCGCGGGCCGCGCTGGAGGGCGAGGCCGCGCCGACGATCTAGGTACGCGAACAAGAACGAAGGGGAGCGAAACCGTGCGCAAGATCGGAATTCCAAGGCTGGGTCATGGTCCGACCCGCCGAGCGCTGCTCGCCGGTGCCGGTGCGCTCGCCGTCACGGGCCGGCTGTCGTCCCGCGCATACGCCGACGACGCCCGGTGGCTGACCTATGGCCTGTCGACCTATCCGCCCAATCTGCGGCCGTTCGAATACACCGGCGGCGCCTCGCAGACCGTCAAGGTGCTGATGTATCGGGGCCTGCTGATCTTCGGCGCCGACGGCAAGATTCATCCCGAAGTAGCCGAGTCCTGGGACATGACGGGCCCGACGACCTACGTGTTCAAGTTGCGCGACAACGCCGTCTTCCACAATGGCGAGCCGGTCACGGCCGAGGATGTCAAATATTCTCTGGCGCAGATCATGGCACCGGGGTCGACGGCCTTCTTCCGCCAGGAATTCCAGGTCATCGACCGGGTCGAGGCGACCGCGCCCAAAACCGTCGCGATCACGCTGAAGCAGCCGATGGCGTCGTTCGCCGCGATCATGGCCAGCGGCAATTCGCCGATCATCTCGGCCAAGGCGGGGACCGCGAACCCGAACCAGCCGGTCGGCTGCGGGCCGTTCATCCTGGCGGAGTCCGAACGGGGCGTCAGCCTCAGCCTGAAGGCCAACAAGGCCTTCTACAAGCCGGGACTGCCGAAGAGCGACATCCTCCGCTTCGTGGCCTATGCCGACGACAGCCTGCGCGTCGCGGCACTGGCCGCCGGCGATGTCGACATCATCGAATATGTCCCGTGGCAGAGCATGAAGAGCCTTGCCGAGAACCCGGACATGTCCCTGCAGTCCGGGCTGGCGGCCTACATGTATCTGGTGTTCAACGCGGCGGCGGGGCCCTTCAAGGATGCGCGGGTCCGCCGCGCCGTGGCGCTCGCGATCCGGCGGGACGATATCGTCACCGGCGCCTTCCTGGGCATGGGGCAGCCGCTGGACGGCCTGCCGATCGATCCCGTTTCGCCCTTCTACGACAAGGCGAGCGCCGATCTGTGGTCCTATGACCCGGACAAGGCCCGGTCGCTGCTGAACGAGGCCGGAGCGGCCAATCTGTCGGTGACGCTGCTCGCCACCGCGACCTACGGCATGCACAAGGATACCGCCGAGATCGTCCAGCAGAACCTTGGCGAGGTCGGTCTCCAGGTCGAGCTCAGCCTGCCCGAATGGGGCGTGCGCGTGGCCCAGGGCAACCAGGGCAAGTATCAATTCGCGGTCAACGGCGGCGGCGGCGAGTACGGCGATCCGGACGAACTGACCGCGCTGATCGGGTCGGGGCCGCCGTCCTACCGGCGGTCGTTCGGCCTGGACGAGCGGCGGATCGACGATCTCCTGGCCAAGGCTCGGCATGAGACCGACCAGGCGAAGCGGCGGGCCCTCTATGCGGATCTGTCGCGCCTGTGCGCCGACGAAGTACCGGTCTGTCCGCTCAACTACCGCACGCAGGCCTATGCGCTGCGCAAGGCGGTCAAGGGCTTCCAGTGCCTGCCGGGATTGCTGCTGATCAACTCCGGCAGTGCGCTCGATGCCGCTTATGTCGGCTGAGGCCGGGCGGTAGCCATGTGGGGGTTCATCGGCAAGCGGCTGCTGACCGCCGCGGGGATGATCGCCTTCGTCGTCAGCGTCGTGTTCCTGGCGCTGTATCTGGTGCCGGGCGATCCGGCCGAAGTGCTGCTCGCCTCGGGCGGTGGCGGCGCGCCGTCGCCCGAGGCGATCGCCGCCACGCGGATCAGGCTGGGCCTGGACCGCCCGGTCCTCGACCAGTATCTCGCTTATCTCGGCCGGCTGTCCCGGGCCGATTTCGGCAGCTCCTTCGCCGACGACGAGCCCGTGCTCGACACCATCGAGCAGCGGCTGCCGCGCACGCTGGAGCTGGCCGCCGCCGCCGCGGTCGTGGCGATCCTGATCGGCCTGCCGCTGGGCACGGTATCGGCGCTGCGCCGCGGCGGCCTGTTCGACCGCCTCCTCGGCCTCTGGTCCAGCCTGGCGATCTCGGTGCCCGTCTTCGTCCTCGGCACCCTGCTGGTGCTCGTCTTCGCGCTGCGGCTGAAGCTCGTCCCGGCCGGTGGGTTCACGCCGCTCTGGATGTCGCCCGGCCGGCACATGCTGCAGCTGCTGATGCCGGCGCTCAGCATCGGCCTCGGCTTCGCGTCCACCATCCTGCGCATGAGCCGCGCCGCGGTCCTCGAAGTGCTCGAGCAGGACTGGGTTCGCACGGCGCGGGCGAAGGGCCTGGCGGCGCGCCATGTCGTCATCCGCCACGTGGTCCGCAATGCGCTGGGGCCGGTCCTGACGCTGACCGGCCTGCAGGTGGGCTCGCTGCTCGGCGGCACGGTGCTGGTCGAGTACGTGTTCAACTGGCCGGGCCTGAGCGGGCTGCTGGTCCAGGCGGTCGAGCACCGCGACTATCCCGAAGTGCAAGGGATCGTCCTGGTGATCGCGACGCTGTTCATCCTGCTCAACTTGGCCGTGGACATCCTGTATTCGGCGCTGGATCCGCGGGTGCAGGCCCGATGAGCGCAGCGACCGCGGTCCGGCGCGATCGGCGTGTCGATCGGCGTGTCGATCGGCGTGTCTGGCGCATCCTGCCGTCGGCGCTCGCGCTCGGTCTCATCATCCTGATCGCGTTCGTCGGACCGGCACTGCTGCAGATCGATCCGCTGGCGATGGACATGGCGGGACGGCTCGGCCGCCCGTCCGCCGCCCACTGGCTGGGACAGGACGAATTCGGCCGCGATGTGCTGAACCGCCTGCTGTTCGGCGCCCGCACGTCGCTCGGCGTCTCCGTCGCTGCCGCCATGGTCGCGGCCGGGATCGGCATCGCCGCCGGCCTGGTCGGCGGGTTCGTGGGCGGCCTCGCCGAGATCCTGACGGTGCGTGCCTCGGAAGCGATGCTGTGCTTCCCGCCGATCCTGCTGGCGCTGCTGGTCGTCGCCTTCGCCGGCCCCGGCGCGGCCACGCTGATCGCCACGCTCGGCCTGTTCTACGCGCCCCAGTTCGCCCGCATCACCTATGGCGAGGTGCGCGCCGTCCGCGGCAAGGAATTCGTCGAGGCGATGCGCGCCCTGGGCGCCGGCCCGGTCCGGCTGATGGGCTGGACCATCCTGCCCAACATCGCGGCGCCGCTGTTCGTGCAGTTCGCGTTGGTCGTGGCGGCCGCGATCGTGGTGGAGTCCGGCCTGAGCTTCCTCGGTCTCGGCATCGTCCCGCCGACGCCGTCGTGGGGTCTGATGATCCGCGGCGCGCGCAGCTATCTCCAGCTCGATCCGCTGGCCCTGGTCTGGCCCTGCCTTGCCCTGGTGGTCACGATCTTCGTGGTCAACAGCCTGTGCGACGCCGTACGCGATGCGTTCGACCCGCGCACGGGGCGCGGCGGTCAGCGGCGCCGGTGGCCAGCGGCGGCCCCGACCGCAGCCGCCGCGGCGCAGGCGACGCCGGACGGCGCGCAGCTCAGGGTCCGCGATCTCGTCACCCGGTTCGCCACATCGGCCGGGCCGATCACGGCGGTCGACGGCGTGTCGCTGCGGCTGGCACCCGGGGAGACCGTGGCGGTCGTCGGCGAGTCGGGGTCGGGAAAATCCGTGACCAGCCTGTCCGTGATGGGGCTGCTGCCGAGGGCCATGGCGCGGATCACCCAGGGCGCGATCCTGCTGCGCTGCCGGGACGGGACCGTGGTCGACATGGCGGCGGCGCGCCCGCCGGCGCTGCGGTCGGCTCAGGGCAACGACATCGCGATGATCTTCCAGGAGCCGATGACCAGCCTCAACCCCATCTACCGGATCGGCGACCAGATCGCCGAGGCGATCCGGGCGCATCGGCGCTGCTCGCGCAAGGCGGCGCTGGCCGACGCGCTCGACATGCTGCGCCGGGTCGGCCTCACTGAGCCGGAGCGTCGCCTCGGGCAATATCCGCACGAGCTGTCGGGCGGCATGCGCCAGCGCGTCATGATCGCCATGGCGCTGGCCTGTGATCCAGGGGTGCTCATCGCCGACGAGCCGACCACCGCGCTCGACACGACTGTCCAGGCCGAGATTCTGGCCCTGATCAAGCGGCTGCAGGCGGCCCGGCCAGGCGGCATGGGCGTGCTGCTGGTCACGCACAACATGGGTATCGTCGCCGAATTCGCCGACCGGGTGGTCGTGATGTATGCCGGCCGCGTGGTCGAGGAAGCGGCGACCCAGGATCTCTTTGCCCGCCCGCGGCACCCCTACACGCGCAGCCTGATGCGCTGCATCCCGCGGCCAACCGGGTCGCGCCCGGCCCGGCGGCGCCTGGAGACCATACCGGGCTCCGTCCCCAGCCCGGCGGCGATGCCGCCGGGCTGCAAGTTCGCCGATCGCTGCGACCTGGTGATCGATGCCTGCCGCAGGACCGAGCCGCCGCTCGCCGCGGTCGGCGAACCGTCGCATCGGGCCCGCTGCATCCGCTGGAGCGATCTGTGACCCCGCTGCTCACCGTCCAGGATCTGCGCAAGATCTACCCGGTCCGGCAGGGCCTGTTCCGCAGGCCGGGCGCGATCCGCGCCGTCGATGGCGTGAGCTTCTCGCTGAACCGCGGCGAAATCGTCGGCCTGGTCGGCGAGTCGGGGTCCGGCAAGACCACGGTCGGACGGACGATCCTGCGCCTGGTCGAGCCGACCTCGGGCACGGTGACGTTCGGCGGCACGGACGTGACCAAGGCCTCGGGCGCCGTCCTGCGCGCGCTACGGCGGCAGATGCAGATCATCTTCCAGGATCCGTTCGGCAGCCTCGATCCGCGTCGTACCGTCGGCGCCCAGATCGAGGTGGCGTTCCGGATCCACGGACTCTACACGCCGGCGGAGCGGCGCCGGCGCGCCGACCGGCTGCTGGACCGGGTGGGGCTGCCGCAATCGGCCTTCGACCGCTATCCCCACGAATTCTCGGGCGGCCAGCGCCAGCGCGTCGGCATCGCCCGCGCCCTGGCCCTGGACCCGAAGCTGATCGTTGCCGACGAGGCCGTCTCGGCGCTCGACATGTCGGTCCAGGCCCAGGTCGTCAATCTGCTGCTCGACCTGCGCGACGAGCTGGATCTGACGATCCTGTTCATCTCCCACGACCTCAGTCTGGTCGAATATATCTGCGACCGCGTGCTGGTCATGTATCGCGGGTCGATCGTCGAGGCCGGCCCGGCGCAGGAGATCTACCGGAACCCTCGACATGCCTATACGCGGGGCCTGCTGGCAGCAATTCCCGTGCCCGATCCCACCCGCCGGCGCCAGGCCGAGTCGGCCAGTATAACCTGACAGAATACGACGGCCCGATTTTGGACTTTGACATCGCGGCCGGCCGCTTCCAACGTTCGATGAATTGACGGGGGCGATGAGCAATGAAATGGGGCATAGGTCCAATTCTCGTTGGTGTCATGGCTCTGGCTTTGAGCAATCCGGCGCCGGCATCCGCCGAGGTCGTCTTGCGCAGCAGCAGTATCGGCAGCGACATCGCGACGCTCGATCCGCACCGGGCCATCGCCAGCGCCGACGTGATGGTGATTAGCTGGATGTTCAATGGCCTGGTGCGATTCAAGCCGGGCAGTGCCGACCCCAAGGATCTGGAGCCCGATCTCGCCGAGCGTTGGGAGACCTCGCCCGATGGCAAGACCTGGACGTTCTACTTGCGCAAGGGCGTCACATTCCATGGCGGATGGGGCGAATTCACGGCCGACGACGTGATCTATTCGCTCAACCGCGCCGCCGACCCGCAGCGATCCAGCTTCGCCGCGGACTTTGCCAACATCGCCGCCGCCGACAAGGTGGACGACGACACGGTCCGCATCGTGCTGAAGCATCCGGACGCCGCCTTCCTCGGCGTGGTCTCGAACTATCATGGCGGCTACATCGTCAGCCGCAAGGCGGCGGAGAAACTCGGCACCGATTTCGGCGCGCATCCGGTGGGCACGGGCCCGTTCGCCTTCGTCGAGCATGTCACGCAGCAATATGTGAAGCTGACCGCCAATGCCGACTACTTCCGCGGCCGGCCGAAGATCGACACCATCATGGAACGGATGATCCCGGCGGACACCGCGCGCGAGTTCGCGTTCACCGCGGGCGAGCTGGACATCGCCGCCGGCAAGCCCGAGCAGCGATGGATCGATGCCGCCCGCAAGCATGGCATCGCCGTCGACATCTTCGCGCCGGGCGAATACCGCACCCTGCACCTGAACCGGACGGTGCCGCCCCTGGACGACATCCGCGTCCGGCAGGCGCTCGCCCATGCCGTCAATGTCGCGGACATCCTGCGCTATTACGGCAAGGACGTGACGATGAAGGGCTGCTCGGTGGTGCCGCCCGGCTATCTCGGGGAATCCTGCGCCGGCGACACCTATGCCTACGATCCCGCCAAGGCCCGGGCGCTCCTGGCGGAGTCCGGCCATGCCGGCGGCTTCACCCTCAAAGTGGTCAGCTCCAATGTTCAGGCGCAGCTGCCGCTGATGGAAATCGTCCAGTCGCAGCTCGCCAAGATCGGGGTCAAGCTCGACCTGGAAGTGGTCGATCACCCGACTTACCACGCCCAGATCCGCAAGGACGTCAGCGCCATCGTCCTCTACGGCGCGGCCCGGTTTCCCACCGCCGACGCCTATCTGACCCAGTTCTACCACTCCAACGCGATCGTCGGGAAACCGACGGCGATCACCAACTTCTCGCATTGTGCAGCGGCCGATGCGGAGATCGACGCGGCCCGGATCGAGCCCGACCCGGCCAAGCAGCTCGCCCTCTGGGCCACGGCGCAGCGGAAGATCGACGCCGACGTCTGCGCGATCCCGCTGTTCGACCTGCGCCAGGTCTGGGAGCACAGCAACCGCGTCGACTACGGCTACGACCTGAAGGGAGCCATGAACCTGGGGCCGGTGATCACCGAGACCACCACGCTCAAGCCTGAGTGAGCACCGTGTGCAGGAGATGCAGCCCCGCGCGCCGCGCCTCCTCCGCGAACGCCTCGATCAGCGCGTCGTTGCGGCTCTCCCGAGGCCGGCACAGTTGGTAGGACATGGCGATCGACGGTTCGAAGCGGCGCACCGCGATCCGATCCGGCATCCCGGCAAGGCAGAGCGGATGGACCAAAGAAACGCCGAGCCCGACCGCCACGAGTTCACACAAGGTCGACGAGATATTGGCGGTCACGATGATATTGGGGCGAATTTTCTGTCGTTCGAACATCAGCATGATCTGCTGTCCGGTAAAGCTGTTCACATCGTATGAAATAAACGGCAGGCCGTCCAATTGCGCGGGCTCGATGACCGCATGCGCTGTCAAGGGATGAGCGACCGGCATGATGCAGACAAGCGGGTGCTCAAGGAAGGACTGGGTCGTGATGCTGGCCGTCTCCGCGCCGGCATTGACCAGGCCCAGATCGAGCTTTCGGGACACCAACAAACTGGCAATCCACTGCGAGCTTCGCACATGAATCGAGCAATGGACATTCGGATGGGCGCGCAGAAAGCCGGCGGTGGCGTCGCGCATGAACGCGCCGCCCAGGGCCGGCAGGACGCCGAGCTGCAGGCCCTGCTCCTCGCGGCGCAAGGCATCGACGGCCGTCTCGATCTGGCGGATGCCGGCGAAGACGCGGTCGATCTCTTCATAGAGCCGCATGCCGCGCTCGGACGCGGTCAGCCGCCCCTTCGCGCGATCGAACAGCGCCAGTCCGGTGTCCGCCTCGAACGTGGCGATCAGCTTGCTGACCGCAGGCTGCGACACGTTGAGGATCTCGGCCGCCCGGCTGACCGTGCCGCCTTCGATCACTGCCTTGAACGCCTCGACCTGCCGGAGGGTGATCGCACGCCGCATCGCATAACCCGTCGGAATACTGGTGCCCGCCCCGACTGTGGCGGGTCGCGATGACCGCGGGCAAGGGGGCAGCCATGCAGCCCGATGCCATCGTCATCGGGGCCGGAACGGTCGGCGCCGCCGTGGGCTACGGCCTGGCGGACAAGGGCCTGCGCGTGCTGGTGCTCGACGGATCCGACGGCGACTACCGCGCGGCGCGGGCCAATTTCGGCCTGGTCTGGCTGCACGGCAAGGGCCCGAACATGCCGGCCTATCACGCCTGGACCCGGCGCAGCGTCGATTTGTGGCCGGCCTTCGCGGCCGCCCTGGCCGACCTGACCGGCACCGATGTTCACTACGAGCAGCGCGGCGGGCTGGCGTTCTGCCTGGGCGAGGCCGAGTTCGACAAGCGTCGCAGCCACCTGGCGGCCCTGCATCGGCAGTGCGGCGGCGAGCCCGACTGCGCCATGCTCGACCGCAGCGACTTGATCAGGCTGATGCCAGGCGTCCGCCTCGGCGACGCGGTGGTCGGCGCCAGCTTCGGCCATCTCGACGGACATGCCAATCCGCTGCGGCTGCTGGCCGCCCTGCATGCCGGGATCGCCGCCCGGGGCGGCGTCGTGCGCAGCCATGCCGCCGCCGTCCGGATCGTGGCCGATGGCGCGGCGCTGGCGGTCGAGAGCGCGGACGGCACCCGCCATGCCGCCCCCCGCCTGGTCATCGCCGCCGGCCTGGGGTCGGCCGCGCTGGCCGCGCAAGTCGGCCTGACCGTCCCGCTGCGCCCCGAGCGCGGCCAGATCCTGGTCACCGAGCGCACCGCGCCGCTGCTGCCGCTGCCGGCCAGCGGCCTGCGCCAGACCCGGGACGGCACGGTGATGATCGGCGCGACCAACGAGGATGCAGGCTTCGACACCACCACGACGACGGCGGCGGCGGTGCGGCTGGCCCGGCGGGCTCTGCGCATCGTCCCGGCCTTGGCTGGCCTGACGCTGGTCCGCCAATGGGCGGCGCTGCGGATCATGACGCCCGACAGCTACCCGATCTATGCGCAGTCCCCGAGCCATCCCGGCGCCTTCGTCGTCCTCTGCCATTCGGGGGTGACGCTGGCGGCCCTGCATGCGTCGGCGATCGCCGACGCCGTCCGCGACGGCGCCCTGCCGCCGTCGCTCGATCCCTTCCACCACAGGCGGTTCGATGTTCCGAAAGCTGCATGAGCCCGCGGCGGCGGTAACGGTCCTTGTCGATGGCGTGCCGGTCCAGGCGGAGGCCGGAGAGCCGGCCGCCGACGTGCTGCTGCGCACCCCGCCCGGCTGGTCGCGGACCACGCCGGTGTCGGGCAGCCGGCGGGCGCCCTACTGCATGATGGGCGTCTGCTTCGATTGCCTGGCCGTGGTCGACGGCGTCGCCTCGGTCCAGACCTGCCTGACGCCCGTGCGGGACGGCATGCGCATTGAGCGCCAGCACGGCCCCCGGACACTGCCGGCATGACCACCGCCGACCTGCTGATCGTGGGCGCCGGCCCGGCCGGCATGGCCGCGGCCGTCCAGGCCGGCGCGCTCGGCCTGGATGTGGTCGTCGTCGACGAGCAGCCCGCGCCCGGCGGCCAAATCTGGCGCGGTGTCGAGACCGTCGCGGCCTCGCCCCGCGGCGCCGTGCTCGGCGCCGCCTATCGCGAGGGCCTGGAGGCCGCGGCCCGATTCCGCGCCAGCGGCGCCCGCTACCTGGCCGGCGCCCAGCTCTGGAGCCTCGAGCCCGGCTTCCGCGCCTTCGTCACGCAGGCCGGACAGGCTTCGGTCCTGCGCGCCCGGACCGTCATCCTCGCCACCGGAGCCCAAGAGCGGCCGGTGCCGTTCCCGGGCTGGACGCTGCCGGGGGTCCTGACCGTCGGAGCGGCGCAGATTCTGCTGAAGACCTCGGGCCAGATTCCCCGCGCGCCGGTGTGGGTGGCGGGCAGCGGACCGCTGCCGCTGCTGTATCTGGTGCAGCTGCTTGAATCAGGCGGGCAGATCGCGGGCTATCTCGACACCACGCCCCGGGGTCGTCTGGCGCGGGTGCTGCCGCATGTGCCGGCGGCCCTCGGCGCGCTGGGCGACATCGCCAAAGGGCTCGGCTGGATGCGCCGGCTGCGCCGCGCGGGAGTGCCGGTGGTGACTTCAGTCGCGGACGTCGAGGCGCTGGGCAGCGGCCGGCTGGACGGCATCCGCTATCGGACCGCCGCGGGCGCCGCGGTCTCGGTTCCGGCCGAGCTGCTGCTGGTCCACGAAGGCGTCATCCCGAGCCTCCATGTCCCGCTGTCGCTGGGCTGCGCGGTGGCGTGGCGCGACGACCAGGACTGCTTCGCGCCGGTGCTCGACCAATGGGGCGAAAGCTCGGTCGCCGGCGTGTACGTGGCCGGCGACGGCGCCGGTATCGGCGGCGCCCGCGCCGCGGTGCAGCGCGGCCAGCTGGCGGCCCTGGGCTGCGCGGCGCGGCTGGACCGTCCGGTGCCGGCGGGGGTGGCCGCCGCAGTCCGTCGCCGGCTGGCCCGGGCCCTGGCGGCGCGGCCGCTGCTGGATGCCCTGTTTCGGCCGCGGCCGACGATCGTGGCACCGGCGGACGAGACCATCGTCTGCCGCTGCGAGGAGCTGACCGCCGGCGACATCCGAGCCGCCGCGGGCGCTGCCGGAGCGGGCGGGCTGGGGCCCAACCAGCTCAAGGCGTTCACCCGGGCCGGCATGGGCCCGTGCCAGGGCCGGCAATGCGGCCAGACGATCACGCGGATCCTGGCCGCCGCCGGCGGCCGGCCGCTCGATGAGGTCGGCAGCTTCCGCATCCGGCCGCCGCTCAAGCCGGTGACCCTGGGCGAGCTGGCGTCGCTCGACGAGGCTGACGCGGCATGATCCGCTATTCGTTGAAACGCCTGCTGCTGGCGGTTCCGACCTTGCTGGTCATGCTGACCGCGATCTTCGTGCTGGTCCGGCTGGTGCCGGGCGATCCGGCGGTGGTGATCCTGGGCGACCACGCGACGGCGGCCTCGCTGCGCGCCCTGCGCGCGGAGCTCGGTCTCGACCAGCCGCTCGCGGTCCAGTACGTGGCGTTTATCAGCCATGTCGCGACCGGCGACTTCGGCCAGTCGCTCAGCAGCCGGCGGCCGGTGCTGCAGGAGGTCGCGACCGTCCTGCCCTCGACGATCGAGCTGACGCTCGCGGCCCTCGCGATCGGCACGGCGCTCGGCCTGCCGCTCGGCATCGCCACCGCGGCCTGGCGCAACAGCTGGATCGACTATGCCGGCCGGGTCCTGTCGCTGGTCGGGCTGTCCGTCCCGGCCTTCGTGTCCGGCATCCTGATGCTCATCCTGTTCGCCATCGAGCTCGGCTGGTTTCCGGTGCTGGGCGGCACCGGCGCCGGTCCGGCCGAGCGGCTGCGCGGCCTGGTGCTGCCCGCGTTCAACCTTGGCATCATCATGATGGCCTATGTGGTGCGGGTGACCCGCTCGTCGATGCTGGGCGTGCTGGGCGAGGACTATATCCGCACCGCGCGGGCCAAGGGCGTGCGGCTTGGCCGCCTGATCCTGCGCCACGCCCTGCGCAACGGCCTGATCCCGATCGTCACCATCGTCGGGCTGTATTTCGGCACGCTGATCGGCAACTCGGTGCTGACCGAGATCATCTTCAGCCGGCCGGGTCTGGGCAAGCTGATCCTGGGCGCGCTCAACACGCGAGACTACACGCTGCTGCAGGGCGTGATGATCATCTTCGCCATCTGCGTCATCGTGGTGAACACGCTCACCGACCTTGCCTATGGGCTGGTCGATCCCCGGGTGACCTACAACTCATGACTGCCGCATCGCTGCCCGCCGCCCGGCCGGCCAGGCTCTGGCTGGCCCTGTCGAAGAACCGCCTGTCCTGGGTCGGCCTGGGGCTGCTGGCCGCGATCGTCGCGGCCGCGGTCTTGGCACCGCTGATCGCCGGCCACGACCCCTTGGAGCAGGACATCGTCGCCCGGCTCGACCCGCCCTCGGCCGACCATCTGCTGGGCACCGACAGCTATGGCCGCGACGTGCTGGCCCGGCTGGTCTTCGGCGCCCGCGTCTCGCTCGTGGTCGGCTTCGTCGCGGTGCTGATCGCCATGACGGTGGGCACCGTCGTCGGCATCCTGTCCGGCTATGTCGGTGGCCTGTTCGACCAGGCCCTGATGGGGCTTTTGGACGTGATGCTGTCGTTCCCGACGCTGCTGCTCGGGCTGATGATCGCGGCCATGCTGGGGGCCAGCCTCGAAAACTTGATCATCGCCATCGCGGTCACCGAGACGGCGCCGTTCGCGCGCATCGCCCGCGCGCCCACCGTGGCGCTGCGCCGGCGCGACTTCATCGAGGCGGGCCGGGCGCTCGGCTTCGGGCCGCTGCGGATCATGGCGGTGCACATCCTGCCCAACATGATCTCGGAGGTGGTGGTGATGGGCTCGCTGTGGATGGCGTCGGCGATCCGCACCGAGGCGTCGCTCAGCTTCATCGGGCTCGGCGTGCCGCCGCCGGCGCCGAGCTGGGGTGGGATGATCCGCGAAGGCCTGGAGAACATTACCGAGGCCTGGTGGCTGGCGGTGTTCCCCAGCCTGGCCATCCTGCTGACCGTGCTGGCGCTGAACCTCCTGGGCGACGCGCTGCGCGACGCGATCGATCCCCGGCTGAGGGCCGCCCGATGACCGGAACAGGCGCGCCGGTGCTCGACATCCGGGGGCTCAGCACCGAATTCCGGGTGGGCGACGGCTGGTACCCGGCGGTCCATGACCTGTCGCTGTCGCTGGCCGCGACCGAGACCCTGGCGGTCGTCGGCGAGTCCGGCAGCGGCAAGAGCGTGACGGCCCTGTCGATCCTGCGCCTGCTGCCGCCGGCCGGCGCGCGCATCGCCGCCGGTGCCGTGATGTTCGCCGGCCGCGACCTGACCCGGCTGTCCGAGCGGGCGCTGGCCGACGTGCGCGGCAACGCGATCGCCATGATCTTCCAGGAGCCGATGACGTCGCTGAACCCGACCATGCCGGTCGGCGAGCAGATCGCCGAGGCGGTGATGATCCACCGCGGCCAGCGCCGGTCCCAAGCCCTGGCCGAAGCCGTCAGCCTGATGGCGGAGGTGAAGATCCCGTCCGCCCGGGCGCGGGTCGGCGACTACCCGCACCAGTTCTCCGGCGGCATGCGCCAGCGCGTGATGATCGCCATGGCGCTGGCCTGCCGGCCCCAGGTGCTGCTGGCCGACGAGCCGACCACCGCGCTCGACGTCACCATCCAGGCCCAGGTCCTGCTGCAGCTGCGCCAGCTGAAGGAGGCCCATGGCATGTCGGTGCTGTTCATCACCCACAATCTGGCCGTGGTGGCCCAGATCGCCGACCGGGTCGCCGTCCTCTATGCCGGCGAGATCGTGGAGCTGGCGCCGGTCGCGGCCCTGTTCGCGCGGCCGCGGCATCCCTACACGGCGGCGCTGCTGCGGGCGATGCCGCGCGCGGACCGCGCGGCCGACACCCTGGCGCCGATCCCCGGCAGCGTGCCGCCGATCACCGCCCGGCCGCCGGGTTGCGCCTTCGCGCCGCGCTGTCCGCTCCGCCAGCCGCGCTGCACCGAGCAGCATCCCGACCTGCTGCCCGCCGACGGCGCCGGCCACCAGGTGCGCTGCCTGGTCGCCGCCGGGGAGGCCTGACCGACATGCTGGAGGTTCACAATCTGGCCAAGCGCTTCACCATCGGCGGCGGCCTGTTCGGCCCCAAGCGCCGCGTCGTCCGCGCGGTCGACGGCGTGTCCTTCGCCATCCCGCCGGGCACGTCGCTGGGGCTGGTGGGCGAGTCAGGCTGCGGCAAGTCGACGGTCGCCCGCTCGCTGCTGCGGCTGGTCGAGCCCGACGGCGGCACCGTCCGGTTCGACGGGATCGATGTCCGGGCGGCCCGGCGCAGCACATTGCGGGCGCTGCGGCGACGCCTGCAGATCATCTTCCAGGACCCTTATTCCTCGCTGAACCCGCGCCGCACCGTCCGCCAGTCGCTGGAAGAGCCGCTGCACGTCCACGGCATGGGCACGCCCGCCGAGATCCGGGGCAAGGCCGACGCCGTGCTGGCCGAGGTCGGGCTGCCGCGCGACGCCATGGATCGCTATCCCCATGAATTCTCGGGCGGGCAGCGCCAGCGGATCGGCATCGCCCGGGCGCTGGTGCTCGACCCCGACCTGATCGTCGCGGACGAGCCGGTGTCGGCCCTCGACGTCTCGGTGCAGGCGCAGGTGCTGCAGCTGCTGGAAAGGCTGCGCATCACCCGCGGCCTCGCCTTCCTGTTCGTGTCGCACGACCTGGGCGTGGTCCGCCACTTCTGCGACCGGGTCGCCGTCATGTATCTGGGCCGCATCGTCGAGCACGGGCCGACCGCCGAAGTCTTCGACCGGCCGCTGCACCCCTACACCAAGCTGCTGCGCGACAGCTCGCCGGTGCCGGACCCCGGGGCAAGGCTGGAACTGACCGGCATCCCTGGCGACGTCCCCTCGCCGGCGGACCCGCCGCCGGGCTGCCACTTCCATCCGCGCTGCCCCCGCGCCGACCGGCGCTGCCGGAGCGAAGCGCCCCTGCTCGCCGCGGCGAGAGCCGGCCGCGCGGCCGCCTGCCATCACCCGGAGCCCGCCGGGCCCTGACGCGATCGCAAGCAGCGACAACTATGCGGCGCGGATCCGCACCAGGAACCGCTCGACCTCGCGGCGCAAGGCGTCGGCCTGGCCGACCACGGCATCGGCGGCCCCCAGCACGACGACGGCGGCTTGGCCGGTCTCGGCGGCGGCCTGGTCGACCTCGCCGATGCTGCCGGTGACTCCGGCCGAGCCGCGCGCCGCTTCCTGGACGTTGCGCGCGATCTCGCCGGTCGCGGCCCCCTGCTGATGCACCGCGGTCGCCACCGAGCCCGTGATCGCGCTGATCTCGCCGATGGTGCCGGCGATACCCTCGATCGCGGCGGCCGCGCGCCGGGTCTCCGCCTGGATGGCCTCGACCTGGGCCGTGATGTCGCCGGTGGCGCGCGCGGTCTGCGCCGCCAGCTGCTTCACTTCCGAAGCGACCACCGCGAACCCCTTGCCGTGCTCGCCGGCCCGCGCCGCCTCGATGGTGGCGTTGAGGGCCAGCAGGTTGGTCTGGCCAGCGACGTCGGAGATCAGGTTGACCACCTCGCCGATGCGCTGGGCCGCCGCCGACAGGCTGCGGATGGTGTCGTTGGTGCGGCCGGCCTCGGCCACGGCGCCGTCGGCGATCGTCGCACCGCGCGCGACCTGCCGGCCGATTTCGCCGATCGAGCTCGACAGCTCCTCGGCGGCGCTCGCGACCGTCTGGACGTGCGCCGATGCCTGGTCTGACGCGGCAGCGGCGATGCCGGACTGCTGGCCGACCTGGTCGGCGGTGGCCGACAGCGCCTGGGCGCTGTCGCGCAGGCTGCCGGCCGTGGCGTTGACCGCGGACAGCACGCCGTCGGTGGCGCCGATGAAGTCCTGGATCGCGCTCTCGACCGCCGACTGGCGCGCCGCCTTGGCCGCGCGATCGCGCTCCTGCGCCTCGGCCAGGGCCTTCGCCTCGACCAGCCCGTCCTTGAACACCGCGACCGCACGGGCCATGTCGCCCACCTCGTCGCGGCGCCCGACCTCGTCGATCGCGACGGCGAGGTCGCCGGTGGCCAGCCGCAGCATCTCGCCCTTGAGCCGGCCGATCGAGCCGCTGACATTGCGGCCGATCACCAGCGCCAGCCCGACCGCCGCGGCGACCAGGGCCAGCGCCACCAGACCCATGCGCCGCAGCTCGGCCCGGTACTCGGCCTCCAGATCAGCGAGGTATGCGCCACTGGCGATGACCATGTTCCATGGCTCGAACCGCTTCACATAGGTCAGCTTGCGCTCGGGCTCGGTCTGGCCGGGCCGCGGGTAGCGATATTCGACCAACCCTTCCCCGTGGTCGCGCGCCATCGCGATGATCTCGCGCACGAACGGGATGCCGTCCGTATCCTCGAGGTCGATCCGGTTGGCGCCTTCCAGCTTTGGGTCGCCGGGGTTGATGACGATGGTGCCTGCCAAGTCGTAGACGAACCCGAAGCCCACGCCGCCGTCATAGCGCATCTCGTAAAGGTCGTGGCGGACCCGGTCGATCGCCTCGGTCCGCGTGATGCCCTTGGTCTGGCTCTTCTTCTCCATGGCCGCGGCCAGGCCATGCATCATGTCGACCGCCGCCTTGAGCTTGGACACGCGCTCGCGCCGCATCTGATCGTGCAGCGACGTGGCCGCGAGCGTCACCGTGACCGCCAGGGCCGCGGTGAACAGCCCGACCAGCAGCCACAGCTTGGTCGCGATCGTCAGTCGATTGAGCAGCCGCACCGATCGTCTCTCCTCATGATTGCCCTAGCGTCGGCGGTCCAGCCGCCGCCGCCTGTCCCGAGGGCCAAGCGGCCCGGCTGCGCAATGGCGATCGGCGGCTTGTCACGCACGCCGGCAAGCCGGGCAATCGGAAATGCGAATCCGGCCCGCAAATCCAGGCTAGCATCCCCACGCGCACCCCCTGCGAGGCCCGCCATGCCAGAGTCCAGCCCGGACCGTTACGCCCAGTATCAGCGCCTGGAGTTCGACCGGCCGGCGCCGCGCGTGCTGCGCATCCGGATGAACAATCCGGGCAAGCTCAACGCGGCCGACCAGGCCATGCATGGCGAGCTCGGCCAAGTCTGGCGCGACATCGACGCCGATCCCGACGTCTCGGCAGTCATCCTGACGGGAACCGGCGACGCCTTCTCGGCCGGCGGCGACTTCGCCATGATCGACGGCATCATCGGCGACTTCCAGACCCGGGCGCAGAGCTGGAAGGAAGCCAAGGACCTCGTCTACAACGTCATCAATTGCTCCAAGCCCATCGTCAGCGCGATGCGGGGGCCGGCGGTCGGGGCCGGGCTGGTGTGCGGCCTGCTGGCCGACATCTCGATCGCCGCCAAGACCGCGCGCATCATCGACGGCCACACGCGGCTGGGCGTGGCGGCGGGCGACCACGCCGCCATCGTCTGGCCGCTGCTCTGCGAGACCCTGTCCGGCGAGGAGGCCGAGCGGATCGGCCTGGTCTCGCTCGCCGTCGACGACGACGCACTCGACGCCAAGGCGGTCGAGATCGCGCGGCGGCTGGCCGACGCCGCGCCGAGCGCGATCCGCTGGACCAAGTATTCGCTCAACAACTGGCTGCGCCAGGCCGGTCCGACGTTCGACGCGTCGCTGGCCCTGGAGTTCCTGGGCTTCACCGGCCCCGAGGCCGGCGAAGGCCTGGCCTCGCTCCGCGAGAAGCGCAAGCCCAGCTTCCCGCCGGAGTCGCCGCTGTAACCATCGGCCCGTCCCGTCGATGGGAGCGGCGGATTACAGCGCGCGCAGGTCGGGCCGGTCGACCAGCTCGATCCGCACGCCGTCGGGGTCGCGGATGAGGCCGATGCGCCCGATGCCGGTGCCGGCCGGCTTGGGCGTGCCCGGCTCGGCCGGGACGCCGTGCTCGGCGAAGTAGCCGAGCGCCTGGTCGACATCGTCGACGCGCAGCGCATAGTGGCCGAACAGCGGCGCCGTCCGGTCCGGCGCCGGCCGGTGCAGCAGCTCCAGCACGTCATAGCCGTAATGGAGATAGTGGATGGACAGGTTCGTCGCCGGCACCGACAGGATCTTCAGCGTCTTGAGGCCGAACGCGCCCTGGTAGAAGCCGAGCGCGGCGTCCAGGTCGTCGGCCCGCAGCGAGTAGTGATCGAACGACTTCACGATCGGGTGGTCGATGACGCCGTCGCGCATCGGCAGGTCGCGCTGGATCAGCTCGATCCGGGCGCCGTTCGGATCGCCGACGAAGGCCAGCCGCCCGACGCCCGAGCCCGCAGCCTTCGGCGCGACCAGGCCGGCATGGCCCTGCCCGACCAGCCGCGCATAGTCGGCGTCGAGGTCGTCGGTCAGGAACGCCAGATGGGTCATCCCGAAGGTCTCGGTCGCCGGCGGCTCGGCGCGATGCAGCAGCTCAAGCAGGCCGCCGGCGATCTGCAGATAGACCACGTCGGTGCGCGATGCCGGAATGAAGCCGCGATAGACGACGCGCGCGCCCAGCAGGCCCTGATAGAAGGACAGCGACGCATCGAGATCGCGGATCACGATGCCGACATGGTTGAGCTCGAAGATCATGGACCCGTCCTTTGCGATGACCGCGCTCAGCCTTTGACGGCGCCGTCGCCGAGGCCGCGCACCAGGAATTTCTGGGCGAACGAGACCACGCCCAGGGCGGGCAGGCTCATGACCACGCACGCCGCCATCAGCTCGCCCCAGCGGATGCCGTTCTCGTCGATGAAGAAGGCGAGCGCGACCGACAGCGGCCGGCGGCTCAAGCCATTGGTGAACACCAGCGCAAACAGAAATTCGTTCCAGGCGAGAATGAAGCAATAGAGCGCCACGGCGGCGAGCGCCGGCCGCGCCAAGGGCACCACGATCAGCCACAGGAGCTGCGGCAGCGAGCAGCCGTCGACCACGGCGGCTTCTTCGACCTCGACCGGCAGGTTGTCGAAGAAACCCTTCAGCATCCAGATCGCGACGGGGAACACCGCCATCAGATAGACCAGCACCAGCCCCGGATAGCTGTTCATCAGACCGACGCTGCGCAGCGTCACGAAGAACGGCACGATGACCACGACGCGCGGGAACAGCTTGGTGAACAGCAGCGACCACAGCAGCGTCCGGCGGCCGGGGAAGCGGTAGCGCGACAGGCCGTAGGCGCCCAGCACGCCCACCACCAGCGCCACCGCCGTGGTGCAGCCGGCGATGATCACGGTGTTGACGGCGCTGGCGAACAGCGCCGGATTGCCCGCGACGGCCGCGAAGTTCGCCAGCGTCACCGGCGCCGGGATCCAGACCGGCGGCACGGTATAGACCGCCTCTCGGGTCTTGAGCGCGGTGCTGAGAGCCGATCCCAAAAGGTCTTGAATCGGATCAATATGTTGTGATTCGGTG
>CAZEFK010000004.1:0-71487 GCA_964511405.1 uncultured Comamonadaceae bacterium
CGGGCCCCGCGGCTCGAACGGGTCGCGCGGCCCGGGCTCGCCGTCGGCACCGGGCGCGGCCAGGGGCAGGCTGTCGAGCGGCAGGCGCAGGCCGATCGGGCTGTCGCCCGGGACCAGCTGCAGCTGGTCCGCACGCGTGACCCAAGGGCCGCCCGTCCAGCCGCCGTCGCGCGGCGCCAGCGGCAGCACATAGCCGACCACGGCGCCCAGGCCGTGGTCGAGGATGCGCATCAGCCGCGCCCGCTCGGCCTGGTCGGCCAGGCGCGGGTCGGTCGGCGCCAGGTTCACTGGCAGCCGCCGCTCCTGCCACAGATGGTAGACCACGTCCTCGAAGGCGGGCAGGACACGGGCGTCGGCCACGCCCAGCCGCTCGGCGACCAGGGTGATGAAGCGCAGCGCCAGGCCGGCGTCGGCGCCGCCGGCCGGCGCGTCCGGCTCAGGCGGCCGCGCCAGCAGCGCCGGGTCGCGCCACACCGGCTCGCCGTCGCGGCGCCAATAGCAGCTGTAAGCCCAGCGCGGGAGCGGCTCGCCCGGGTACCATTTGCCCTGTCCCCAATGCAGCAGCGCGCCCGGAGCCCAGCGGTCGCGCAGCCGCAGCAGCAGGTCGGAGGCGCGCGCGGCCTTGGTCGGGCCGAGGGCGGCGGTGTTCCATTCGGCGCCGTCGGGGTCGTCGATCGCGACGAAGGTCGGCTCGCCGCCCATTGTCAGGCGCACGTCGCCGGCCTGCAGCTTGGCGTCGACGGCGTGCCCGAACTGCTCGATCGCGCTCCACACCTCTGGCGTGTAGGGCTTGGTGACCCGCGGCGTCTCGGCCAGGCGGGTCACGGACATGCGGACCTTGAACTCGACCTCGGCCGGATCGACGGCGCCGGTGATCGGCGCTGCCGAGCCGGGCTCCGGCGAACAGGCGAGCGGGATGTGGCCCTCGCCCGCGGCCAGCCCGGAGGTCGCGTCGAAGCCGACCCAGCCGGCGCCGGGCAGGTAGGCCTCGGCCCAGGCATGCAGGTCGGTGAAGTCGTGGTCGGTGCCCGACGGGCCGTCCAGCGCCTTCACGTCGGCCGTGAGCTGGATCAGGTAGCCCGAGCAGAAGCGCGCCGCGATGCCTAGATGGCGCAGCACCTGGACCAGCAGCCAGGCGCTGTCGCGGCAGGAACCGCTGCCGAGCGTCAGCGTCTGCTCGGGCGTCTGCACGCCCGGCTCCTCGCGGATGATGTAGCGCACGGCTGCCGCGACCCGGCGGTTGAGCTCGACCAGGGCCGTGACCGTGCCGGTGCGCGTGCGCGGGATCGCGGCCAGGAATTCGGCCAGCCGCGGGCCCGCGGGCAGCGCCTTCAGATAGGGCTCCAGCTCCTGCGTCAGCGCCGGCCCATAGGCGAAAGGGACCTGCTCGGCCGTGGGCTCCAGGAAGAAGTCGAACGGGTTGTAGACCGCCATCTCGGCGACCAGGTCGACCTCGACGGTCAGCTCTTGGGTGCGGTCGGGGAATACCAGCCGGGCCAGGTAGTTCGACTGGGGGTCCTGCATCCAGTTGACGAAGTGCTTGGCCGGCGTGACCGTCAGCGAATAGCCCAGGATCGGCGTCCGGCAGTGCGGTGCCGGCTTCAGGCGCACGACCTGGGGCGACAGCGACACGGGCCGGTCGTAGCGGTAGCTGGTGCGGTGGTTCAGGGCGACCCGGATCGACATGGTTCCTCGTTTCGAGCGGTCAGACCGCCCCGGACAGCCGTGCAAGACCGGTGCCGACCATTGGGCGCCGCGGCGATGTCCGGCGCCTGGCGGCCCGGGCTCTGCGCGCGCGTTGGGCAGTGGCGCGATTCTAGGCAGCCCAATGCTACGCCGAGAATGACATACCCGGCACAGATCGCCCAGACAGTGTCGCGCTTCAGGCGCCGGTAGTTACCGATCGAGCTCGCGGCCGGTCTCGGCGTCCGGCGTGATGTCGAGCGCCGGGGCGACGAGGTCGACGCCCGGACGCACGCGCACCGACCCGGGGTGAGCCCCGAACAGCGAGCCCGTACGGGCGTGCCGATCCAGGAGCTGCCGCATGGCGAGGGCGACGGCTTCGGTCTTGTTGCCCCGGGTCAGCGTCCTGGCGGTTTCATCGATAAGCGCCACCACATCCGGGCGCTTGATGGTCACGACATTGGCCAACCGCGATCCCCCGTCATTACATCTTAAACGATAACAGGGGCACGGCCATTAGACCCCGAACCGCAGCACCACGCCCGTCGCGTCGTCGCGCGGCTTGATCCGGGGCACCCGCACGCAGTCGGCGTCGTCGGCCTCGATCGCGCGCAGTCGGGCGAGGCTGCCGGGCAGGTCGGCGACGGCGGCGGCGATGAAGCCGGCGTCGTCATGCACGCCGTAATGGTCGACCAGCCGGTAGAGGCCGTCGCTGGCCAGCAGCAGCTCGGCCGGCAGGCCGACGTCGGCGTGGTCGACGGTCAGGTATTTGCCGAGCGCGGCGCCGTCGCCGGCGGCCCAGGCCGTCCATCGGCGGACCGTCGGCTCGCGCGCGGTCCGGTGCCAGTCGAGGAGTGCCGCCCATACGCGCTTGGCGCCGATCACGCCTTCGGCATGCAGCGCCTTGACCTTGGCATTGGCGACGCTGTCGCCGACATCGGGGCTGCGCGCCAGCAGCCGCGGCGGATGGTCCGGGGCCTGGACCGCGATGATCGGGTCGCCCACGACCACGGCCTCCAGCACCAGCCGCTCGCCCCGGCGCTGCCAGTGGACGGCGGCCAGGCTCGCCAACGGCCGCGCATAGAGGGGAACCCCGGCCGGGGCGACACGGTCGAAGGCCGCGAAACCGGCGGCATAGGCGGCCCGGGCGCGCTCGGCCAGCGGTCCGTCGCCGGTCTCCAGCAGCGCCGCGCCGACCGTGCGCGCGAACCACGCCGCATCGCTGTCGGCGCCGGGCACATAGGGATGGTCGGCGACACCGGTGGCGCCGTCGACCACGGCGACCAGGCCTTCGGGGCCGGGGCCGGTCGAGACCCAGCAATCGTCGTTGACCTGCTCGCCCGGGTCGGTCGCCGAGAGCAGTACCGGATCCGTTTGTGTCACCCTGTCCTCCGAGGCGGTTGCGGGGGCGATCATTCCCGAGCCGGCCGCCGCTGGCCAGTCCCGCGCAGTCCAGTCCCGCGCAGCTTGACCGCGACCGTGAAACGCCGGAAAACCCGGCGATGACTCGCCGGTCCGCCCGGGCGCTGGCCCGCCCCTCCGATCCGTTGCTCGCCGCTCAGCGCCACCAGGCCGAAGGCCGTCCGGCCAAGGCCGAGGCGGGTTTCCGCACCGTGCTCGCGGCCGAGCCCGACCAGCCGCAGGCGCTGTTCGGGCTCGGCCTGGCGCTCGGCGCCCTCGGCCGCCTGGACGAGGCGATCGACTGCTTCGCCCGCCTGGTCGCCCGGCTGCCCCGCGACTTCGCCGCCAACTACAACCTCGCCTACATGCTGCAGCGGGTCGGGCGCATGGCGGAGGCTGCCGATGCGTATGCCACGGCGGCGACGATCCAGCCCTGGCAGCCCGAAGTCCACAACAACCTGGGCTTGGCGCTGATCGAACTCGGCCGCCTGGCCGAGGCGCATGCCGTGTTCCTGAAGGCGCTGCAGCTTGCGCCCAAGGAAGCGCTGATCTGGTTCAACCTGGCCAATGTCGACCGCGAGCTCGGCCGCTACGCCGCGGCGCTCGCCGCCTACGACCATGCGCTGCGCCTGCGGCCCGGCTTCGCCCAGGCGCTGAACAACCGCGGGCTGACGCTGCTCAAGCTGGGCCGGCCCCAGGAGGCCCTGGCGGCGTTCGAGGCGACCCTGGCGGCCGCGGCCGACCATCCCGGCGCCCGCACCAACCGCGGCGTGGCGCTGTACGAGCGGGGCGATATCGACGGCGCCATTGCTGCCCATCGCGACGCCCTGGCTCAATCGCCGGACGATCCCGAGGCCAACGCCAACCTGGCGCTCGCCCTGCTGGCCCAGGGCCGCTGGGCCGAGGCGGCGCCGCACTATGCCCATCGCTGGGATCTGCCGGCGGCGCGGCGCTACCGCCGCGATGCGCCGCCGCTGTGGGACGGCACACCGCTGGACGGCACGCTGCTGGTGACCTCGGAGCAGGGCCTGGGCGACGTCATCCAGTTCGTGCGCCTCTGCGCCGCTGCGCGCCGGCGCGTCGGCCGGCTGCTGCTGACTCTGCCGCGGCGGCTGATGCGGCTGCTGAAGGATGTGCCGGGCGTCGATCAGGTGGTGGACGAGGACCAGCCGACCGCGGCCGACCGCCGGATCCCGCTGCTCGACCTGCCGTTCCTGCTGGGCGTCGAGGCCGACGGCATCCTGCAGCCGCCTTACCTGGCGGCCGAGCCGGCGCTGATCGCCGAGTGGGCGGCGCGGCTCGGCCCCGGGCGCAAGATCGGGGTGGCCTGGCAGGGTGCCGGCGCCGACAGCCGGTCGCTGCCGCTGGCCGCGCTGGCGCCGCTGCAGCGCGACGGCGTGCGCCTGATCGCGCTGATCGACGCGCCGTCGGCCGATGGCGACCCGCCGGTCGAGCGGCTGGCGCTCGACCGCACCGACGCCTTCGTCGACACCGCGGCGGTGATGGCCAGCCTGGACCTGGTGATCACCTGCGACACCTCGATCGCCCATCTGGCCGGCGCTATGGGCGTGCCCGCCTGGGTGGCCCTGAAGGCGCAGCCGGACTGGCGCTGGTGCGCCGAGCCCGACCGGTCGCCCTGGTATCCGTCGCTGCGCCTCTATCGCCAGAACAGCCCGGGCGACTGGCCGTCGGCGGTGGCGCGCATGGCCCAAGACCTCGACGTTCTGCTGGGATAGCCCATGACCCTGCTGGTGCCCGTATCCTGGGGCGAGCTGCTGGACAAGATCTCGATCCTGGAGATCAAGTCCGAGCGTATGACCGATGCCGCCGCCCTGGCCAATGTCCGCCGCGAATTGGCCGCCCTCGCCGCGGTCCGCGACCGCACGCCGCTGTCGGCCGAGGCCCGGGCCGAGACGGCCGAGCTCAAGGCGGTCAACGAGCAGCTATGGGTAATCGAGGACCAGATCCGCGATTGCGAGCGCGCCCAGGACTTCGGACCCAAATTCATCGAGCTGGCGCGCGCCGTCTACCACACCAACGACCGCCGCGCCGCGATCAAGCGCACCCTCAACCGCCTGTGCGGCTCGGAGCTGGTGGAGGAGAAGAGCTACAAGCCGTATTGACGCGGCAGCGGCGCCAGCTGCTCATTCAACTTCCTTCGCCATCCGCCACCGGCGAGAAGAACTCGTCCTGCCACTTGTTCGGCGCGGACCTCAAAAGACCCGACTTGGCCATGAAGCGCCCGAAGCTGGCCACGCCTTTCGGCTCAATTCCCCATTCATCGACAACGCTCCTGAGCATTTGCTCCGTTTCGTCGAGCGACAACGATGATTTCTCCGAGTCCAACAAGATTTCGGCCGCTTGCCGCGGATGCGACTTGATAAACTCGTCCGCTTGTCCGATCGCCATGACGACGCTCTGCGCGACGGCGGGTTGGGTTTTCATGAAAGCGCCGGTCGTGGCCAGCAATCCGCTGGTGACGTGCTCGCCGAGATAGTCCGAGAAAAAGAACAGCCGGTGCACCTTCGGGCTCTTTTCGACGATGTCGCTGTAAGGGTGCGGCGCGGCGTAGGCGGCGATGGTCCCGCCGGCCAGGAGGGCCGCAGTCGCATCGGGATGGGGCAGTTGCACCATCATGGTGTCGAACCGCCGGGCCTGGCCCGCGCCAAACGCTTTCTCGGCGGCCATCCGGATGAGCAGCCCCTGCTGTCCCGTGGTGGCCGTCACGGCAATGCGGTCGGGCGGCTTGAAATCGGCCAGCGACCTGATCGCGGGATCGTTCGTGTACAGGCCGTTGTCGCCGGCCACCAGCCCCGCCAACCCGCGGATGTCGATGGAGCCGCGGGTCTTCTCCGCCGCGATCAGCATGCCCGGCAACCCATAGGCGCCGATGTCGACGGAGCCGCTGATCAGCGCGTCGTTGATGGCCGGCGCGCCGCTGATCTTCTGGATGCTGAACGTGCGATCGGCGACAGCGGCCGATGCCGCCGCCTTGGCAAATAGGCCAAGCTTCTCGGCCACGACCACCGGCAGGTAGGCATAGCCGTACTGGATCGCGATGGTGACCGGCTTGGCTGCGGCGGCATGCGCCACGCCGGCAGGCGCGGTTGCCAGCAATCCGCCAAGCAGGACCAGCGCGGCCGGCAGTCGACGGCGGCAAACTTGCGGCACGGGCGTTTCCTCCGCTTGCGATTTTTGAAACGACGTTGCAAAACGCTAGCTCGCGCTTCCAGGGCTGTCAATTCGCGTGGCGCGGGTTGGCCCGGCGGCGCCGGGGGAGGATGCCGTGACGATCGGATTTCGAGTCTTGAAGCGCCGGCGCCAGGTCGGCGCCGAGCTGGTGGCGCGGTTCCGCGCGCTGCCGGTCGCCAATGTCAGCGATGCCATGTCCCGGATGACCGCCGGCGGGGCGCGGCTCCGCCCGCTGCACCGGGGCGGGGTCATGGCCGGACCGGCGATCACCGTGAAGACCCGGCCGGGCGACAACCTGATGGTCCACAAGGCGCTCGACGTCGCGAGCGCCGGCGACGTCGTGGTGGTGGACGGCGGCGGCGACCTGACCAACGCGCTGATCGGCGAACTCATGCTGTCGCATGCCCAGCGACGCGGGCTGGCCGGCATCGTGATCCACGGCGCAGTGCGCGACGCCGCCTGGATCCGCGAGCACGATTTCCCGGTTTTCGCCGCCGGGATCACGCATCGCGGCCCCTACAAGGACGGCCCCGGCGAGATCAACGCCGCCATCGCGATCGACGGCATGGTCATCGAAGCCGGCGACCTCGTGATCGGCGATGACGACGGCGTCCTCTGTGTCCCGTTCGACCAGGCCGAAACGGTGTTCGCCGCGGCAGACGCCAAGCGGCAGGCCGAGGCACGGCAAATGGAGGCGATCCTCGAAGGCCGCAACGACCGGTCCTGGATCGACGCCGCGCTCGCGCAACGGGGCTGCGAGATCTAGACGTGACGGCGTCGCCGCATATCGGCGTGCGGCCGGACTGGCTGGCCCTGGCCGCCGAACCGGCGCTCGAGCCCGACCTGCCGATCGTTGACGCCCATCATCACCTCTGGGACCGCCCGGGCGAGCGCTATCTGTTCCCCGAGCTGCTGTCCGATCTCGATAGCGGCCATGACATCCGGGCGACGGTCTTCGTCCAGTGCCGGTCGATGTACCGTCCGAGCCTGCCGGAGCCGCTCCAGCCGGTGGGCGAGGTCGAGTTCGCCAACGGCGTCGCCGCCCAAGCGGCGAGCGGCCAGTACGGCCGCCGCCACGCCTGCGCCGCGATCGTCGGATGCGCCGACCTGCTGCTCGGCGACCGCGTGGAGCCGGTGCTGGATGCCCTGGTCCGCGCCGGCGGCGGTCGGCTCAGGGGGATCCGCAACCAGACCGCCTGGCATGCCGATCCGGCGATCGTCTCCAACCCGGTCCCGCCCCGCCCCGGGCTGCTCGTCCAGGAGAGCTTCCAGGCCGGGGCGCGGCGGCTCGCAGCCCATGGGTTGAGCCTGGACGTCTGGGCCTACCACACCCAGCTCGACGAGGTCGAAGCGCTGGCGCGCGCCTGCCCCGGGACGGCGATCGTGCTCGACCATTGCGGCGGACCGCTCGGCGTCGGCCCGTATGCGGGGCGGCGCGATGCGGTGTTCGCCGACTGGTCCCGAAGCCTGAAGCGGCTGTCGCAGCTGCCCAACATGGTGCTGAAGCTCGGGGGCCTGGCCATGCGCATCGGCGGCTTCGGGTACCACGAGCGCCCGCGCCCGCCGAGCTCGCTCGACCTGATGGCCGACTGGCGCCCCTATATCGAGACCTGCATCGAGCAGTTCGGCGCGGCGCGCTGCCTGTTCGAAAGCAATTTCCCGGTCGACAAGGGCATGGTGCCCTACGCCGTGCTGTGGAACGCCTTCAAGCGCATCACCCGAGACTATTCGGCCGCGGAACGGCGGGACTTGTTCGGCGCCACCGCGGCCCGCGTCTACCGGCTGACCGATGCCGACCTGGGAGGGCCGCTCTGATGTACTTCGCCCCGCCGCCGGCGGTCGCCACGACGGTGTTCACGCGCCTGCCCGACCGTTTCCGCCGACCGCGCCGGTCCGCCTGGGCGGATGCCAACCGGGGCGGGCAGGCGATCGATTCCTTCCTCGAAGGGCCATGCTTCGATCGCGAGGGGCGCCTCTATGTCACCGACATCCCCAACGGCCGGGTGTTCCGGATCGCGTCCGACGGCGAATGGACGCTGATCACCGAATATGACGGATGGCCCAACGGGCTGAAGATCCATCGCGACGGCCGGATCTTCATCGCCGATTACAAGCGCGGGATCCTGCTGCTCGATCCCGCCTCCGGCGCCGTGACTCCCTTCCTGGAGAGCGCCGCGTCGGAGAGCTTCAAGGGGGTCAATGACCTGACCTTCGCCGCGAACGGCGACCTGTACTTCACCGATCAGGGACAGACCGGCCTGCAGGACCCGACCGGGCGCGTCTACCGCTATGCCGCCGATGGACGGCTGACCTGCCTGATCGACACGGTGCCGAGCCCGAACGGCATCGTCGTCGATCCGGCGATGCGGCATGTGCTGGTCGCGGTTACGCGGGCGCAGCAGGTGTGGCGCATCCCGCTCAACCCGACCGGCCTGATCACCAAGGTCGGCGTCTTCGCCCAGCTTCACGGCGGCCTCGGCGGTCCCGATGGTCTAGCGCTCGGTGCCGACGGCGGCCTGCTGGTCGCCCATACCGGCTTCGGCTCGATCTGGCATCTGTCCAGGACCGCCGAGCCACTGCACCGGGTCGTCAGCTGCGCCGGGCTCTCGACCACCAACCTCGCCTTCGGCGTGGCCAACGAACACGAGGTCTTCATCACGGAATCGGAGACCGGTTCGATCCTGCGGGCCAATCTCGACGTCGCCGGGGCCCGGCTGTATGCCCATTCCGACCGAGACTGACGCCGAGCATCGACGGATGATGGACCGCAAACCTCGCGCCCGCCCGAAGGTCCAGGGCGTGGCGTCGGCCGACCGCCTGCTCACGGTGTTGACGGCCTTCCGCCGCGGTGACGACGCGCTCGAGCTGACCGAGCTCGCCCAGCGCACGGAGCTGGTCAAGAGCACGATCATGCGCCTCTGCGTGTCGCTGGAGCGCTTCGGCCTGATCGAGCGCATCGCCGACGGGCGCTATCGCCTCGGCACCGAAGTGGCGCGGCTCGGCTCGGTCTACCAGCAATCCTTCGCACTCGAGGCGCATGTGATGCCGGCACTGGAGAGGCTGGTCGCAGCCTCGGGCGAGACCGCCTCGTTCTATATCCGGCGCGGCGATCAGCGCCTGTGCCTGTTCCGTCTGGATTCCCCGTCGCCCCTGCGCATGCATGTCCGGCCCGGAGACCTGCGGCCGATGGACAAGTCGGCGATCGCCCAGGTCCTGGCGCGCTTCGACCCGCTCCAGGGCAAGCCCGGCGCGGCGATCGACCTGCCGCTCTATTCCAGCGGCGTCACCGATCCCCATGTCGCGTCGATGGCGATGCCGGTCTTCGGCGCCGGCGGCCGCCTGGTCGGCGCCTTGGCGGTGTCCGGCCCGGCCTCGCGCCTGACCCAGCAGCGCGCCGAGGAGATCCGGCCGATCCTGCGCGACGCCGGCGAGGCCCTGACCGCGGCGCTGGGCGGCTCCCTGCACGACTGACGCCCGACCGATCCGGGATTGAGCCCTGGTCGCCCAGCGCTGCGTCCAGGGGAATGCAATGCCGTTTCATTTTCATTTTGCAACGCCGTTGCAGAATGCTATTCAGTGTGCCGAGCAGAAGCGCGGACAGCGCCCGAGCCCGAGGCATGAGGAGACCGGCATGAGCGCGACCATCGTCGTCACGGGCAAAGCCCTGTCCGCACCCGCGATGGCGCATGCCGACCGTCGGGGCGCCCGGGTGGTCACGGTCGCGGCCTATACACCCCCCACCGAACTCGCCCGGCTGGTCCGGGAGGCGGATGCCGGGGCGATCATCGTCCGGTCCGCGCACATCACCGACGAGGTGATGGCCGCAGCGGCAAACCTGAAAGTGATCGTCAAGCATGGCGTCGGGGTCGACACCATCGACATCGCGAGCGCCACGCGCCGCGGCATTCCGGTGCTCATCACCCATGGTGCCAATGCCCAGTCGGTGGCGGAGCATGCCTTCGGGCTGATGTTCGCGGTCGCGCGCTCGACCGCCCATCTCGACAGCCGCATGCGCCAGGGACACTGGGACAAGGCGTCGAGCTTCGGCCGGGAACTGGCCGGCAAGTCCCTCGGGGTGATCGGCCTCGGCAGCATCGGGCGCGCCCTGATCGACCTGGTCCGGCCGCTCGGGATGACGATCCGGGGCTTCGATCCCTTCCTGTCCGGCGCCATCGACGGGGTCGAGATCGTCGACGACCTGGACGCGCTGGTCGGCGCCAGCGACATCGTCAGCCTTCACTGCCCGATGACGCCGGAAAACCGCAACCTGATCGATGCGCGCCGGCTGTCGCTGATGCGCAGCACCGCCATCCTGATCAACACGGCCCGCGGCGGTCTGATCGACGAGGCCGCCCTGGCGGACGCCCTGGCCGCCGGCCGCCTGGCGGGCGCCGGCCTGGACTGCTTTCCGACCGAGCCGCCCGTCGGCAGCAATCCGCTGGCGGCCTTTCCCAATGTCGTCCTGACCCCGCATGTCGGCGCCAACACCGTCGAGGCCGCGGAGCGGGTCGGGCTGCGCGCGGTGCAGCAGGCGCTCGACGTCATCGACGGCAAGCCCTTCGACCCGCGCGCCAACGTCAATCCAGGGTTCGCCAGCGCCGCATAGCGACGGACGCACCCGGCCAATGGGAGGAACGGGGATGAGCTCGAGTACGAGGCGCCGGTTCATGGTGCTCGCCGCCGCCATCGGGATGGCTGCCGGGGCCGGGCAAGGCACCGCGCAGGCGGCGCAGACCGTGACGATCGCCATGCAGAACGGTATCGGCTATCTGCCGATCATCGTCGCCGATGCGCTCGGCCTGTTCGACGCGGCCATGGCCGCGGCCGGCACGCCCGGCACCCGCGTGGTCGTCACCAAGATGAGCGGCGCGCCGGCCATCAACGACTCGCTGCTGAGCGGCAGCATCCAGATCGGCGCCTATGGCACGCCCGGCCTACTGGTCGCCTGGGAGAAGACGCGCGGCTCCTACGACATCAAGGGCCTGACCCCGCTCTCGATGGGTCGTTATGCGCTGTATGCCGCGAATCCGGCGGTCCGGAGCGTGAAGGACTTTTCCGACAGCTCGCGCATCGCCGTCACGGCGCTCAACTCGCCCCAGGCCATCCTGCTGCAGATGGCCGGCGAGAAGGCCTTCGGCGAGGGTCAGATCCACCGGTTCGATACCCGGATGGTGCAGCTGCCGCACCCCGACGCCACGACCATGATGCTGAGCGGATCGGCGACGATCGACGGCTATTTCGCCAACGACCCGTTCATCACGGTCCTGGCTGCGAACCCGAAGCTGCATGTCGTCACGACCTCCGACGAGATCCTGGGCCATCCGGCAACCAGCGGACTGCTGGCCACGACCGGGCGCTTCGTCGCCCAGCAGCCCGACGTCGCCAAGGGCGTGGTGATGGCGATCCGTGCCGCCGAGGACAAGATCCGGGCCGATCCGGAGACGGCGGCCCGGATCTACGTGAAGGCGGAGCCGATCAACCTGCCGGAACCGGCTGTCGTCGCCATGGTGCGCGACAACAAATGGTCGACCGAGCCGCACGGGATTATGGCGTACGCGCAGTTCATGGCGAAGCTGCGCATGCTGAAGACTGCGCCGGCCCGATGGCAGGACGCGTTCTTCGCCCCCGTCAACGAAGGGCCAGGCGACTAAGGCCCACCAAGGGTCGCCCGCCCCACAGGGGCAAGGGAGGGAACATGGAACAGATGACGCGGCGACGGGCGCTGGCCCTGGGCGGGATGGGGCTGCTGGCCGCCGGACTGCCGGCTGCCCCCGCGATCGCCCAGGCAAAGCGGACCATCACCATCGCGATCCAGCTCGGCACCAGCCATCTGGCCACGACCGTCGCCGACAAGCTCGGGCTGTTCGCACGCCTGGCGGCGGAACACGGCATCGCGGGCACGACGTTCGTCATCCAGCGCGTCAGCGGCTCGCCGGCGATCAATGATGGCCTGTTCAGCGGTACGGTGGACGTCGGGGCCTATGGGCCGACCGCGCTTCTGGCCGCCTGGGCGAAGACGAAGGGGAGCTTCGATCTGCATGGTATCGCGGCCTGCAACGAAGCCGTGCTGACGCTCTACGCCAATGACCCTGCGATCAAGACGGTCGCCGATATCCGGCCGACCGACCGCATCGCGGTGACGGCGACCACGGCGCCGCAAGCCGTGCTGCTGAGGATGGCCGCCGAGCAGGCCTTCGGGCCGGGCCAGGCCAACCGCTTCGACCAGCAGATGGTGGTGCTGCCGCATCCCGACGCCACGACCGCGCTGATCTCGAAGTCGTCGATCTCGCTGTATTTTGCGGCGCCGCCCTTCATCAGCACGCTCGAGGCTTCGGGGATGTGCCACAGGGTGGTCGACGGCCAGGACATTATCGGCCGGCCCTATTCCGGGGCGCTGCTCGCCTGCACGGCAAAGTTCGCGTCGGCCAACCCGGCGGCGGTCGCCGTCATCGTCGCGGCGCTGGAGCAGGCGATGGCGATCATCCGCACCGATCCGCGCCGCGCATCGGAGATCTACATGCAAGTGGAACGGACGAGCCTGAGCCTCGATCAGGTGGAGGCCGCCGTACGCGCCCAGGTCTTCACGGTCGAGCCGCAGGGCATCCAGGCGTTCGGCGCGTTCATGGCCCGCGTCGGCGAGCTGAAGCAGCCGCCGGCGCGCTGGCAGGATGTCTTCTTCGGGCCGGTCAGCGCCGGAAAGGGAAGCTGATGCTCGCGCTCCAACCCACCTCGGCCGCCGCGTCCAGCCTGGCGACGGCAGACGCCGAACCGCTCCTCAAGGTCAGCAACGTGACCTTGCAGTACAAGACCCGCGCCGCCGTCGTGACCGCCACCTGGCGGGTGTCGTTCGACGTGCACCGGCACGACCGCTACATCCTGCTGGGGCCCTCCGGCTGCGGCAAGTCCACGCTGCTGAAGGCGGTGGCCGGCTTCCTGCAGCCGACGGACGGGACGATCACGCTCGGCGGGCGCGCCATCGACCGGCCCGGTCCCGACCGGATGATGGTGTTCCAGGAATTCGACCAGCTGATGCCGTGGCTGACCGTGCTGGACAACGTCATGTTCGCGATGCGGCGGTCGGGCCGCTTTCCGCGATCGGAAATCCGCGACCGGGCCCGGCGCGCGACCGCGAAGGTCGGCTTGGCCAAGTTCGAAGCGTCCTATCCCCACATGCTCTCCGGCGGCATGAAGCAGCGCGTCGCGATTGCGCGGGCGCTGGCCATGGAGCCGCAGATCCTGCTGATGGACGAGCCCTTTGCCGCCCTCGACGCCCTGACCCGCCGGCGCATGCAGGAAGAGCTGCTGGAGCTCTGGGACGACGTCCGCTTCACGCTGATGTTCGTCACCCATTCGATCGAAGAGGCGGTCATCCTGGGCTCGCGCATCCTCGTGCTGACCCCGCATCCCGGGCAAGTGCGGGCCGAGCTCGACGCGACCAGCTATGGGCATGAGCATCAGGGCAGCGCCGCGTTCATGGCCTTCAACGCGCGGATCAACGGCATGCTGTTCGGCACCCAGGAGACGGCGCATGGCTGACCTCGCCACCGGCATGAAGATGCGCAACGCGCCGCGCCCGGACATCGAGGCGACGCCCGCCGATGCCGGCCGGATCGGCGACATTGCCCGGCCCATCGGCATCTGGCAGGCGCTCTATGCCATGGCCGGGGTGCGGCGCGCCCTGGTGCTGCTCGGCCTGGCCGCCGTCTGGGAGGCCTATGCCCGCGCCCTCGGCAATCCGCTGATGCTGCCCGCCTTCACCGATACCGTGGCTGCGTTCTGGGCCGACGTCGTCTCCGGGCGGCTGCCGAGCGCGGCCATGACCTCGCTGCACGTCCTGGTCATCGGCTACGGCACGGCCATTGCCATCTCGGCGGCGATGACCACGCTCGCGGTGTCGACCCGCCTTGGCACCGACCTGCTGGCCACGCTGACGGCCATGTTCAACCCGCTGCCGGCGATCGCGGTCCTGCCGCTGGCGCTGCTGTGGTTCGGCCTCGGCACCACCAGCCTGGTCTTCGTGATCGTCCATTCGGTGCTTTGGGCCGTGTCGCTGAACACCTTCAGCGGCTTTCTGTCAGTCAGCCAGACCCAGCGCATGGCGGGGCGCAATTACGGGCTCGGTGGCCTGCGCCTGGTCGTGTTCATCCTGATCCCCGCCGCATTCCCGTCGATCCTCGCCGGCCTGAAGATCGGCTGGGCGTTCGCCTGGCGCACCCTGATCGCCGCCGAGCTGGTCTTCGGGGTGTCCGGCAACGCGGCCGGGATCGGCTGGTACATCTTCGAATCGCGCAATGCGTTGGACACCGCGAACGTGTTCGCGGGCCTGCTGACCGTCATCCTGATCGGCCTTGCCGTCGAGGGCCTGATCTTCCGCACCATCGAGACCATGACCGTGCGCAAGTGGGGCATGCAGGCGCACTAGGGCTCGACCATCACCGGCGCCCGCAGCCAGATGAGCGCGCCCGACTTCGTGACCGCGCCGGACGTGCCGGCGCCACCGCGCGGTCTCCTGACGGCGCTTTATGGCGTGCTGCCGCCCGGCGCCGGTCCCATGCGCGGCTGCGTCTCCCGATCCCGGAGCACAAAGCGCTGGATCTTGCCGGTTTCGGTGCGCGGCAGGGCGTCCAGGAACTCGACGGCGCGCGGATATTTGTAGGGCGCGATCTCGGCTTTCACGAAGTCCTGCAGCGCCTTGACCGTGTCGGGATTGGCCGCGGACGGGTTGCGCAGCACCACGAATGCCTTGACGATCTGGCCGCGGTCGGGGTCGGGGGCGCCGATCACCGCGCATTCCTTGACCAGCGGGTGGTCGAGCAGGGCGGTCTCGACCTCGGGCCCGGCGATGTTGTAGCCGGCCGAGATGATCATGTCGTCGGCGCGCGCCTGGTACTGGAAATAGCCGTCGGGATCGCGGACATAGACGTCGCCGGTCAGGTTCCAGCCGTGGGCGACGTAGGTCTGCTGGCGCTCGGGGTCGTCCAGGTAGCGGCAGCCGGTGGCGCCGCGCACCGCCAGGCGGCCGAGCTGGCCGTCGGGCGCCGGGTTGCCGGCGTCGTCCAGGATGCAGGCCTCGTAGCCCGGGATCGCCCTGCCGGTGAGGCCGGGCCGCATCGCTTCCGGCGGCGCCGAGATGAAGATGTGCAGCATCTCGGTCGAGCCCAGGCCGTCGATGATCGGCAGGCCGGTCGCCTCGCGCCACAGGTCGAAGGTCGGCTTGGGCAGGGCCTCGCCGGCCGACACGCACTTGCGCAGGCTCTTCAGGTCGAAGTGCTGAGCCAGCTCGGCCATCTGGCGGTAGCCCGTGGGGGCCGTGTAGATCGCCGTGACTCCGCAGTCCTGGACCGTGCGCAGCAGGATCTCGGGCGAGAACTGCTCCAGCAGCACGGTTGACGCCCCGGCGCGCATCGGGAACAGGGTCTGGGCGCCCAGGCCGAAGGTGAAGGCCAGCGGCGGCGAGCCGCAGATCACCTCGTCGGGGGTGATGCGGAAGCACGACACGGGGAACAGGTCGCTGATCGCCAGCACGTCGCGGTGGAAATGGACAGTGCCCTTGGGCCGGCCGGTGGTGCCCGACGTGAAGGCGATCAGCGCGATGTCCGAGGCACTGGTGTCGACATTGGCGAAGCCCGGCTGGGCCCGGGCCATGCGCTGGTCGAGGTCGGCGTCCGGATCGCCGCCGTCGCCGGTCGCCGTGTGGTGCAGCACGTGGCGCAGGCCCGGCTGCTTCTCCTGCGCTGCCGCCAGCTCGGCGCCCAGGCGCACGTCGCACAGGGCGTGGCTGATTTGGGCGCGCTCGATGATGGTGCCGAGCTCGCGGGCGCGCAGCATGGGCATGGTCGCGACCACGATGCCGCCGGCCTTGACCACGCCGAACCAGGCGGCCACCAGCATCGGGTTGTTGGGCGCGCGCAGCAGCACCCGGTTGCCCGGCACCAGGCCCATGTCCTGGGTCAGCACCCGCGCGATCCGGTTGGCCATGTCCTGGATCTGGGCATAGCTGAAGCGCCGGCCGGCGAACTGGATGCAGGTGCGGTCGCCCGATCCGGTCGCGACCCACTGGTCGAGCAGCGGTCCCGCGACGTTCAACCGGTCGGGATAGGCCTGCAGGGCCGGCACCGTGTAGGCCATCGGCGGCCACAGCGGCAGCGGCGGCAGGCGTTCGGCCGCGAACCGGTCGACATGGGCGCTCGGCCCTCCGGGCAGGGTCATGGCAGGTCTCCTCCCTGGGCGGTCAGGATAGCAGCGCGCGGCTGGCCGGGCGCGGGCGCCGGCAGCGCGACCTCGACCATCGCCGAAGCCGGCCCGGCGCGGCCGGCGGCGTCATAGGGGCGCACGACATAGCGGTAGGCGAGGCCGCCCAGCACGCGGCGATCGACGAAGCGGGTGCCCTTGACCGCCTCGACCACGGCGAGCGTGCCGTCGTCCTCGGCGCGGTAGACGTCGTAGCCGGCGACCTCGCCCCGGGCCCGGGCCCAGGACAGCCTGATCTCGCCGGGGCGCAGCTCGACCGCCACCGCGGCGCCGGCCTCCGGCCAGACCGGCATCGGGCCGCTGCGATCCTCGGGCGGCGCCTGGCGCGCGCCCTTGGGCCACAGGAAGCAGTGCACTTCCTTGAAGTTCTCGTCGAGCGTCTTGCAGACGTTGCAATAGATGCAGCGCAGGATGTCGCCGGGCCGGCCCTCGGCGACCTTGCGCACCCAGTCGGGGTCGGCCAGCAGCTGGCGCGCCATGCCGACCAGGTCGGCGCGGCCCTCGGCCAGCAGGCGCTCGGCGTCGGCCGGGTCCGAGATCTTGCCGACCGAGGCGACCGGCGTCCGGAACCCCTTGGCGTTGATGTAGGCCTTGATCTCGGCGGCGAGATGGGCATGGGGCAGCGGCGGGTAGCTGGCCCCGGGCATGCAGCGGTCGCCCGAATAGCCGGTATAGGGGTAGAGCGGCTGGCCCTCGCGGTGGACCGCGTCCTCGAACTTGCCGCCCACCGACAGCGAGATGTAGGCCACGCCCAGGTTGGCGAAGCGCAGGGCGATCCGCTTGGCGTCCTCGACGGTGTAGCCGTCCTTGATGCATTCCTCGGCCAGGAAGCGCACGCCGACCGGCCAGTCCGGCCCGACCCGCTGGCGCACCCGGTCATAGACCCGGCCGAACAGCGCCAGGCGGCCCTCCAGGGTGCGGCCGTCATAGGCATCGCGCCGGGGGTTGCGCGCCGACAGGAAGGACGAGAGCGTGTAGGCATGGGCCGAGTGCAGCTCGACCCCGTCATAGCCGGCATCCTGGGCGCGCGCCGCGGCGTCGCCGAAGTCGGCGACGATGGCGTCGATGTCGGCCTCGCTCAGGCTGTCGATGGTCTGCCGCCAGCCCGAGCGCGCGACCTTCAGGAAATGGATGATCTGCGGCACGATCTTCGACGGCCCGGCGTCATGCACCCGGCGCACCAGCTCGGCATGGCCGGGGACGAAGGCGTCGTCGCTCAGGCGCAGGAGCGGCCCCGATTTCGAGCGGTGGACGGCGGTCGCCTCGACCACGATCAGCCCGACCTGGCCCTGGGCGTAGCGGACATAGCGGTCGATGACGCTGCCGTTGACGAAGCCGTCCTCGCCGGACAGCCGCGTCACCATGGCCGGCACCAGCACGCGGTTGGGCAGCGTCAGGCCGCCCGACGCGAGCGGCTCCAGAACCCTCACCGGCCGAGCCCCGCCTGGGCCAGGACCTGACCGGCGACGATCAGGCGCTGGATCTCGGAGGCGCCCTCATAGATGCGCAGGGCCCGGACGTCGCGGTACAGCCGCTCGGCGATGTGGCCGGCGACCACGCCGTGGCCGCCGAACAGCTGCACCGCCTGGTCGACCACGCGCTGCGCCGCCTCGGTCGCGAACAGCTTGGCCATCGCGGCCTCGCGGGTCACCCGCGCGCCCTGGTCCTTGGTCCAGGCGGCGCGATAGACCAGCAGCGCCGCAGCATCGACCTCGACCGCCATCTCGGCCAGCTTGGCGCTGGTCATCTGGTGCTCGGCCAGCGGCTTGCCGAACACCGTGCGCCGGGCCGCGTGGAAGGTCGCCTCGGCCAGCGCTCGGCGTGCCAGGCCCAGGGCGGCGGCGCCGACGGTCGAGCGGAACACGTCCAGGGTCGCCATGGCGATCTTGAAGCCCTGGCCGGGCTCGCCGATCAGCGCGTCGGCGCCGACCCGGACCCCGTCCAGGCGCAGCCGGCCCAAGGGGTGGGGGGCCGTGACCGGGATCCGCTCGGGCACGGTGAAGCCGGGCAGGCCGGCATCGACCAGGAACGCCGACAGGCCGCGGGCGCCCGGCGCCTCGCCGGTGCGGGCGAAGACGACGTAGATGTCGGCGATGCCGCCGTTGGAGATCCAGGTCTTGTCGCCGTCCAGCACCCAGCCGCCGCCGTCACGTCGCGCCGTGGTCGCGATGCTGGCGACGTCGGAGCCGGCTTCGGGTTCGGACAGTGCGAAGGCGGCGATCTTGGCGCCCTGCCGCACGGCCGGCAGATAGGCCTGGCGCTGGGCGCGCGTGCCGAACAGCGACACTGGCCCGGCGCCCAGCCCCTGCATGGCGAAGGCGAAATCGGCCAGGCCGTCGCCGGAAGCCAGGATCTCGCGGGTCAGGCACAGGCTGCGCACATCCAGGCGGTCGGACTCCTCGCCCGCGACCGCCGCGTCCAGCCAGCCACCCGCGGCCAGCGCCCGGACATAGGCGCGCGACGCGGCGTCCACCGTCGCTTCGCTGTGTGGCTCGTCCTGCAGCGCGCCCGGCAGCCAGGCGTCCAGGGCCGCCGCGCGGTCGCGGTGCCGTGCCTCGAAGAACGGCCACTCCAGGAAGCTGCGGTCCAGGCCCGGGCGGACCGCGGACCAGGCGGCGCCGGCGGTCATGGCGCGATCCCCATAGCAATGGAAAGGCAAGGAGGAGGGGCGCCAGGGATGCGGCTGGGGGAACGCGCACGACGGTCGGCGGCTAGTCCCTTAAGCTGTCGTATTATCAGGCGCTTGGCCATCCTGCTCGTCATCCCCGCGAAGGCGGGGATCCAGCCGTGGTGGCAAGCTCGACATAGTCTCTGTTGATAGCTGCGTCGAGCCAACTGGATTCCCGCTTTCGCGGGAATGACGAGCAAAGAACTTGATCGGCGCATGGCCCGTCCTCCCTCAGTTCCCCGCGAACTTGACGGGTTCCTTGTTCACGAAGGCGTGGTAGGCGCGCCGAAAGTCCTGGGTGTCCATGCAGATCGCCTGGGCGTCGGCTTCGGCGTCGATCGCCTGGTCCAGGTCCATGGCCCATTCGCGCCGCAGCATCGCCTTGGTCATGGCGTGGGCGAAGGTCGGGCCGGCGGCGATCTCGGCGGCCAGGGCGGCGGCGTCGGCGGGGAGGGACGCGGGCTCGACCAGGCGGCTGAAGAAGCCGTTGGCCAGACCCTCGTCGGCGCCCATCAGGCGGCCGGTGTAGAGCAGCTCGGCGGCGCGGCCGTGGCCGATGATGCGGGGCAGCAGGGCGCAGGCGCCCATGTCGCAGCCGGCGAGGCCGACGCGCACGAACAGGAAGCCGACGCGGGCGCGCGGCGTGGCCAGCCGCAGGTCCGAAGCCATGGCCAGGCAGGCGCCGGCGCCGACGCAGATGCCGTCGACCGCGGCGACGATCGGCTGCGGACAGGCCAGCATCGCCTTGACCAGCCCGCCGGTCATGCGAGTGAAGGCCAACAGGCCCGGCATGGCGCGCTCGGTCAGGGGGCCGATGATCTCGCGGAGGTCGCCGCCCGAGCAGAAATTGTCGCCGGCGCCGGTCAGCACCACCGCCTTGACCTCCGGCGCGCGCCGGAGCGCGTCGAAGAACTCGGTCAGCTCCTGGTAGCTGTCGAAGGTCAGCGGGTTCTTGCGCTCGGGCCGGTCGAGGGTGACGGTCGCGACCGGGCCGTCGACCGACAGGCGGAAATGCTGCGGCTGGAACATGTCAGTCCTCCTGGGCGGCCGCGGCCGACCGCTTGAGCTTGGCCAGCAGCTCGTGCAGCTGCGCCATCTCGGCCCGGCTGAGCCCGGCCATCAGCTCGGCGATCCAGCGCTCGTGGACCGGAGTCATGGCCTGGAAGGCGGTGTGGCCGGCCGCGGTCAGGCGGACCAACTGGGTGCGCCGGTCACCGGGATCGGGCCGGGACTCGACCAGCCCCTCGGCGACCAGCCGCTCGACCAGCCCGGTGACGTTGCCGTTGGACACCATCAGCCGGCGCGACAGCTGCGACAGCGACAGCCCGTCGGGCGCGCGGTCCAGCTGCGCCATCAGGTCGAAGCGCGGCAGGGTGGTGTCGAAGTCCTGGCGCAGGCCGCGGCGCACCCGGCCCTCGATCAGGTTGGTGCAGGTCAGCAGCCTCAGCCACAGCCGGATCTCCAGCCGCTCGCCCTGCGCGAGCGCGGTCTCGTAATCGGCGACGGTCATGGCATCACCTCGCCGCCGGACAGGCTGAGCGCCTGGCCGGTCACGCCGCGGGCCTGATCCGAGCAGAGATAGAGCACGGCCGCCGCGACCTCCTCGGGCGTGATCAGCCGCCCTTGCGGGTTGGCGCGCGCCAGCTCCGCGACCACGGTCTCGGCCGGGCGGCCGGTCTTGGCGGCGATGCCCTGGGCGGCGCCGGCTATCAGGTCGGTGTCGGTGAAGCCGGGGCACACGGCGTTGACCGTGACGCCGGTGCGCGCCAGCTCCAGGGCCAAGGCCCGGGTCAGCCCGACCAGCCCGTGCTTGGCGGCGCAGTAGGCGGCGACATAGCGATAGCCGGTCAGGCCGGCGGTCGAGGCGATGTTGACGATGCGGCCGGATCCCGCGGCCAGCATGCCCGGCAGCACCTGCTGGCAGGCGACGAAGGCGGCGGTCAGGTCGACCGCCAGCACCTCGGCCCAGCCGTCCAGGGTCTGTTTGGCGAACGGCGCCGACGGCGCGATGCCGGCATTGTTGACCAGGATCGTGACCGCGCCGCGCTCGGCGGCGGCCTGGTCCAGGGCCGCGATCAGGGCCGGCGGCTCGCGCAGATCGGCGACCGCGCTGCCGACGCGGCCGGGCGCCGCCGCCAGCTCGGTCCGGCGCCGCGCCAGGGCCGCGGGGTCGCGGCCGAGCAGGGTCAGGTCGGCGCCCTGGCCGGCCAGGCTCTGAGCGATGGCCCACCCGATCCCGCGCGCGGCTCCGGTGACCACGGCATGGCGTCCGCGAAGGGAAGGCGCGTCGGGCACGGGGCCTCCGATGGACAATCTTTGAAGCTTAAAGTATCTCGTTCTCAGGACCCTGGCAATCGGGCCGCAAAGGAGGTGAGCGATGCGTGTGCTGCAGCCGCCCGGCTGGGCCAAGCCCCGGGGCTATGCCAACGGCATCGCCGCCCGCGGCACGCTGGTGTTCGTGTCGGGCCAGATCGGCTGGACCGGCGACGGCGTGTTCGAGACCGACGACTTCGCCGGCCAGTTCGAGCAGGCGCTGTCCAACATCCTGGCCGTGTGCGCCGAGGCCGGCGCCGGGCCCGAGCACATCGTGCGGCTGACCTGGTACGTGGTCGACAAGGCCGAGTACCTGGCCAGCCTGCCCGCTTTGGGCCCGATCTGGCGCAAGCTGATGGGCCGGCACTACCCGACCATGGCCGTGGTCGAGGTCACGGCGCTGGTCGAGGACCGGGCCCGGCTGGAGATCGAGGCGACCGCGGTCGTGCCCGACTGATGCCGGTCACCGATCGCGACATCCTGGACGCGATCGCGGCCCGCGACCTGGCCGCCGCCGACCATCTGTGCCAGCTCGTGCTGCGCGAGCAGCCCGGCCATGCCTGGACCTGGGAGTGCCTGGGCCATGTCGCGGCGCTGGCCGGGTTGTGGCCGCAGGCGGTTGGCTTCCTGGCCACGGCCCAGCGGCTCGACCCGTCGCCGTCGCGCGCCGCCGGGCTGATCGAGGCGCAACGCCAGGCCACCGCGCCGATCTCGGCCGGCGACCGCTATCTGGTGATCCAGGCCTGGGGCTACGGCTTCGGGTCCGAGCTCAACCACCTGCTGGGCGGACTGCTGCTGGCCGAGATCACGGGCCGGCAGCCGGTCGTGCACTGGGGCGCGAACTGCCTGTTCGCGTCAGGCGGTGACGATGCGCTCCGGCGCGGCTTCGAACCGCTGGGGCCGGATCTGGAGGCGGTCGCCGGGCGCCCCGCCGCCGACTACGCGCCGGCCAAATGGACCGCGGCCGCCCTCGCCCGCGGCGAATGCCGGAAATGGACCGCGCCGGCCGGGTATCTGGATCTGCTGCGCGCGACTGCACCGGTGGCGGTGGCCGACCAGTTCCTGCCGGTCGCCAACCTCGCGGCGTGGATCCCGCCCGGCCACCGGCTTCATGGACGGCCGCTCGAGGCGGTCTATCGCGACCTGTTCGCCCGGCTGCGCCCGAATCAGGCGCTGGCTGCCGCGGTCGATGCATTCTGCCGTCGGGCATTCGGCGGCGGCCCGTTCCTGGCGGTGCATCTGCGCGGCTCGGACAAGGTCGGCGAGGTCGCGGCCCTGCCCGAGATCAACCGCCGGATCCTCGAGGCTGTTGCTGCCGCGCCGGCGCTGCCGCTGTTCGCCATGACCGACGATGCCCGCGAGCTCGACCGCCTGCGCCAGCGCTTCGGTGCCCGCCTGGCCTACACCGAGTGCCGGCGGACCCAGGACGCGACCGGCGTCCACCTGTCCGGCCACGCCGACGCGGTCGGCCTCGGTATCGAAGCCGCGACCGACCTGCTGATCGCCGCCCGGGCCGAGCGCTTCATCGGCGCCGGCGTGTCGAATCCGGCGGCGCTGCTGGCCATGATCCGACCCCCGGGCACCAGCCTCCTGATCGGCCCGAACCTGTGCCAGCAGCTGCTGGCGCCGGTGGTCGGATAGCGTCAGCTCGGCGGGCGGTCCAGCACCAGCACGCTGCGGGCGTCGCCGAGCGGCTGATAGAGCAGCTGTTCCAGCGCGGCCGTCGCGGGGGCGTCGAACACCTCATGCTCGACCACCAAATGGCGATGCACCCGGATCTCGGCGCCGTCGCGGCGGTATTCGGCATCGTAGCGGCCGGCGGCATTGGCGAAGGCGGCCGGGGGCGGCAGCTGCCGGACCGTGAAGCCGGGCGGCAGGTCGATGGCATAGGACCAGTCGTAGGACCGGGCGCCGGCGACCATCGGATGGCGGCGCGCCCGTCCCGGGGACAGGAGCTGCCGCAGCCGCGCCACCGGCTGCAGGTCGATGCCGACCGGAACCGCGACATAGGCCGAGGGGCCGTCGATCCGCACCGCCTGTGGGCTCTGCCACTGCGCGGTCACGGTGAAGGCGTGCGCCAGGTCCTTGGGGTCGCTGGTCTCCAGGTCGCCGAAGCCGCCTTCGGGCGTCGAGGCGAGCAGCCGCTCGGCCAGCTCGGCGGTCGAGGCGGCGTTCGCCACCGCTGCCCGTGCCTGGCTCTCCAGACTGGGCGACAGGGTGATCCGGCTGTCGCCGGCGATGCTGCCATCGGCGGCGATCCGGACACGGGCATCCAAGCGGTAGGCATGATCGTCGGGCCGCGCCGCCGGCGTCTGGGCGACGCGGCCTGATTCGGTCGCGATGACCACGGTCTTCCCGTCCAGGCCGCGGTCCAGCGCCTCCAGCGGCTGGAACGGGTTGGTCGGATTGGCGTAGAGGTCCCAGTCGGGCAGGTAGGCGATGACGTGGTTGAACTGGGGCACCCACAGCGGCAGCGGCTGGTAGCGGTCGCCCCAGTCGACCAGCGCCGCCTCGGCCCGGATGCCGCGGGCGGCGAGCAGCGCCTGCATCAGCACGACATGGTCCTTGCAGTCGCCATAGCCGGCCTGCAGCACGTCGGCCGCGGCATGGGGGACCCAGCCGTCGTTGGCATCCATATAGACCGCGACATAGCGGATGTTGGCGGCGATCCAGCCATAGATGGCGCGGACGGCGTCGAGGCCGGTCCGCTCGCCGGCGATGCGGTCGGCCAGCGCCTGGATGGCTGGTGTCACCGCCGCCTTGCCCTGCGCCTGGCGATGATACAGGGCGCCCAGGGCTTCCAGGTTCGGCTGGCTGGTCATCAGGAACAGCGGCTGGACGTCGCTGCTGGCGACCATGTTGCGCTCGGGCAGCTCGGCCGGCCGCTCGGCCAGCCGCGCCGTGATCCGCCGCTCGCCGTCGGCGACCGTCTCCTGGGCGGCATAGCCGCGCACCCGCCAGTGCAGGGCCAGGTCGGCCGGGGCGGTGACCGTGACGGTGGCGAGCGTGAGCGGCCACTCCAGCGGCGGCTCGAGCCACAGGTTGAAGCCCAGCAGCGCCGGCTTGGTCTGGGACAGCCGCCACTTGATATGGGTGCGGCTGCCCGGCCGCAGCTGCGGATAGAGGACCGTGGTGGTCAGGCTGCTGACGAAGCCGGGCGCGTTCTGGGCGGCCTCGCTGGGACGGGTGAACTGGTTCGCCGCGGTCACGGGCACGCGGCTGCCGTCGGGCTCGGTCACCCAGGCTTCGACCACCTCCAGCGACTGCGAGGTCGGATAGTAGGTCAGCATGCTGCGCTCGCGGGCCTTCAGGCCACGCGGCGTCAGCAGGGTGTAATCGGCCTCGATGGTCTCGTCGAAGGTCAGGTCCGGATGAACCTGGACCGTGATCCGCGACAGGTCGAGGCTGACATGGTCGACCGGCGCGGTGCCGGCCACGGCCGGGCCGGCCGCGAGCAGCAGGGCGATGGTCGCGGCGGTCCAAATCCTGGCCATCCGGACAGCGTCCGGCGCGAGCATTAACGAATCCTTGCGGCCAAGCGCAGCGCCGCCTGGGTCAGGATGCCGGTGTCGGCGAACTCGTCGAGGATCGAGAAGTGGTTGTGCCCGGGCAGCCCGACCACCGGGGTCGGCAGCCCGGCGGCCTGGCGCAGGGCGGCGAAATCGGCCGATTGCCGCACCAGTTCCGGCCGCTCGGCGCTGCCGACGCCGATCGCCAGCGGCACGCCCGCCGGCCCGGGATGGCGCATCGGGCTGAATGCCGCGGCGGCCGCCGCGTCCAGCTGCAGCTTGTCGTTCAGGCCCGAGAGGCGGATCGGCTCCAGGTCGAACAGGCCGCTGATCGCCAAACCACCGATCACGCCGGGCAGGTCCAGGCACAGCGCCGTCAGGTGGCCGCCCGCGGAATGTCCGCTGACCACGATGCGCGCCGGATCGCCGCCGAACTCGGCGGCATGCGCCGCCACCCAGGCGACACCGCGCCTGACCTCGTCGACGATGCGCGCCATCCGCGCTTCGGGCGCCAGCGTGTATTCGAGCAGCACCACCTGGAAGCCGGCGCGGACCGGTCCGTCGGCGATGACGCTGAAGGTCTCCTTGACCTGGCTCTGCCAATAGCCGCCATGGATGAACACCAGCACCGGCGCGCCCGACCCCGGATGGGTGAACAGATCGAGGGTCTCGCGAGGGGTCGGGCCATAAGCCAGGTCGCGGCCGCCCGGCAGCCGGCCGCGCGTGGCCGCGCTGCCGGCGATCCAGCGCTCGCGGATTTGCTCGACGTCCGGCACCGTCTTGCTGTTGCTGTAGGCGTCGTCGAGGGCCGCCCGGTCCATGCCGCGATAGGTTTCGGTCATCCCAGCCTCACGCGCCGCTGCAGCCGGAAGGGCTCGCCGGGCGGCTCCACGAACAGGGCGATTTCGTCGATGCGCAACGGCTCGCCCAGGGCCGGCGCAATGAGCGGCTCCAGCACCCGGGCGACCATGTCGCGCTCGGGCTCGGGCAGCGAATCGGACAGGGTGACGTGGAACCGGAAGCGGTCGAGCACGTAGGGATAGCCCCAGGTCTCGTAGAGCTGGCGCTCATGGTCGGTCAGCGGCGCCCCCAGCCGGCGCTGGCGCTCGGCCTCGGTCGGCGGCGCCCGCAGCGAGTCCAGCTCGGTCACGCAGGCGGCGGCCAGGGCGTCGACATCAGGCGCCGGCCCATCGGGGACCAGGGCCAGGAAGCGTCCGATGGCGCGCAGCGCCAGGGGCGGTCCCATGGCCGGCCGGAGCCGCCCGGCCAGCGCCGCCAAGGCGGCCTCCAGGCGGTCCGGGCCGATGCCCTGGGCGAGGCGGAACGGCGCCTTCAGCGTGGCGTGCAGCCCGTAGCGCCGGGGCTCGGCGGTCACCGCGGCGGGATCGATCGGCAGTCCCGGCCAGGGCCGGGGCTCGGCGCCGGTCTCGGGATCGCGGCCCAGCCAGCGGCAGCCGAGGTCCCAGAGCGTGGAGGCGCGGGGCGGGGCCCAGTAGATCGCGTACCGCAGGACGTCCCTCAGATCACCGATATCCCCGCCCGCTCGACCAGGCAGCCCCGCACGATCGGCAGGAAATGCGCCAGCGGCGGCGTGCGCAGGCCCGCGATCTTGGCGTGATCGTCCCAGCGCCGCAAGCTGACAGCGGCCCGGGCATGGGGCTGGGCTTCCCACAGCTCGGCTTCGTCGGGGGCCATCGGCCCGCCTTGCAGCACCAAGCTGCGCTCCGACGCGAACGACAGAGTGGCGCGATAGTCTGATTCGGTCGCGCACAGATAGCGCTTGGCCGGCACATGCAGGCGCACGGGCTCGGTGACATCAGGGCCGAAGGCGTTGGCCAGCCAGCCGGCGCCGATCTCCTCGTGGCGCCGGTCGATGCCGTGCGCGGCGGCATCGGGAAAATGCTTGTCGACCAGATGCCCGATGTCATGCAGCAGAGCCGCGGTAATCAGCGCCGGCGCGGCGCCGGCCGCCTCGGCCAGGGCCGCGCATTGCAAGGCGTGCTCGCGCTGGCTGACGGCTTCATCGCCATATTGTGTCATGCCCTCGACATTGAACAGCTCGATCAGCCTTGCGAATGTGTTCATCGTGCCCCTCCCGGCCGGCCCGCTCCATGGCCAGCCTAGGGGTCATCATGTGACAACTCCTATCGCCGGCCGGTTCGGTCGACATGCGCAGCGCATTTGACGCGGCGCGGGACATGCCTCACATATGCCTTTTGCCCGTTGCCGTCCGGATCAGACCGGCGCGGCTGCGGGCGGTCCATTCGGAACGGCCCGGGTGCGGGCCGGCCCCTCTTTATGGTGCTGCAGCTTCTTATCGTCCTGGCCCTGATCGCGCTGAACGGCTTCTTCGCCATGGTGGAAATGGCTGTGGTCGCGGCGCGCAGGGCGCGGCTCAAGGAGCGCGCGGAGCGCGGCGACAAGGGGGCTGCCGCGGCGCTGGAGATCGCCGCCGACCCCACCCGGTTCCTGTCGACCGTCCAGATCGGCATCACCCTGGTCAGCATCCTGACCGGCGCCTTCGGCGGCACGCGCCTGGGGTCCGCCCTGGCCGGCACCCTGGCCGCGATCCCGGTCCTGGCGCCCTATGCCGACGCCCTGGGCATCGGGCTGGTGGTGATCGCCATCTCGCTGACCACGCTGGTGCTGGGCGAACTGGTGCCCAAACGCCTGGCGCTGGCCAATCCCGAAGGGCTGGCGGCGGCGCTGGCGCGGCTGATGCGCGTCCTGGCCCGGCTGGCCGCGCCGCTCGCCTGGGTGCTGGGGCGCACCACCGAGGCGCTGTTGCGACTGATCCCGGGGCTGCCCACCAATCGGGCCCTGGTCACCGACGAGGAGATCCGGGTGCTGATGCGCGAGGGTGCCGAGGCCGGCCATTTCGAGGAGGCCGAGCGCGCCATGGTCGAGATGGTGCTGCGCCTGGGCGACAAGCGGGTCAGCGCGCTGATGACGCCGCGCACCCAGATGGAGGTCCTGGACCTGGACGACCCGCCCGAGGAGACCCGGGCCAAGATCCGGTCCAGCCCGCATTCGCGCTTCCCGGTGATCCAGGGCAGCCTCGCCCGCGTCGCCGGCTTCTTGCAGACCAAGGACCTGATGGCCGCGACCCTGGCCGGCGCGCCGTTCGACCTGCGCGCGCTGATCCGGCCGGCGGTGTTCCTGCCCGACACCCAGCCGGCGTTGAAGGCGTTGGAGATGTTCAAGCGCTCGGGCGTGCCGATCGCGCTGATCGTGGACGAATATGGCGACATCCAGGGCCTGGTCACCTTGACCGACCTGCTGGAGGCGGTGGTCGGCGACATCCCCGAGAGCGCGAACGAGGAGCCCGACGCCGTCCGGCGCGAGGATGGATCCTGGCTGATCGATGGCATGATGCCGTTCGATGCCGTCCAGGACCTGGTCGGGATCGGCCATCTGGAGGACGACGACAGCATGACCTACAGCACCCTGGGCGGGTTCATGATGGCCCAGCTGAAGCGGATCCCGGCGATCGCCGATGCGGTCGATGTCGACGGCTACCGGTTCGAGGTCCTGGACATGGACGGGCGCCGGGTCGACCGCGTGCTGGTGGTGCCGCCCAGATCCGAGGCCCAGGGATGAAGCCCGCGGCCGCCCGCGGCCTGATCGCCGAGCTGCCCCAGCGGGACGAGACCCGGCCGGACGGGGCCCAGCCGGACGAAGAGGGGGCGCCGCCGGCCAAGGCGCCGGCCGCCGGCCGCCGGCGCAACCTGCACAAGTACCTGGCCAACACGCTCGGCCGCGACATCGTCGGCGGCGTCTATCGGCCGGGCGACCAGCTGCCGACCGAGTTCGCGCTGCGCGACCAGCTGGCGGTGTCGCGCACCGCCCTGCGCGAGGCCTATCGGGTGCTGGCGGCCAAGGGGCTGATCACCTCGCGGCCGAATGTCGGGACCCGGGTGCGGCCGCGGGCCGACTGGAACCTGCTCGATCCCGACGTGCTGGGCTGGCAGCTGGAGGTGACACCCAGCCTGGACTTCATGACCGAGCTGTTCGACCTGCGGCTGATGGTCGAGCCTCTGGCCGCGGCGCGGGCGGCCGAGACCGGCACGCCCGAGCTGCTGGCCCGGATCGCGGCCGCGTACGCCGACATGGAGCGGTTCAAGGACGGCGCCGGCGATCTGATCAAGGCCGACCTGCGCTTTCACCAGGCGATCCTGGCGGCCAGCGGCAACGCCCTGATCAGCGCGCTGGGCGGGCTGATCAACACCGCCCTGGTCGGCTCGTTCAAGCTCAGCTGGGACGGTGCGGCGCGCATGTCCGGCCAGCGCCTGCTGCAGCACAAGGCCGTGCTGGACGGCATCAGCGTGCGCCGGCCGGATGCCGCGCGCGCGGCCATGGTCGAGCTGTTGGAGGTGACCATGATGGACGTGCGCCGCGGCCTCAAGCATCGGCAGCGCAACGGCGGCTGACCGGCTACACTTTCCCCAACGATAACACCGTCGGGGAGGGTGGCATGTCGATCCGGATCCGGATCTTTGGCGGATTTCTCCTGGTCCTGGGGCTGACCATGGGCGTGGCCGCGGTCGGATGGCTGGGCCTGAGCGGCTATGCCCGGCGGGTCGATGTCGCGGCGGCGGCCCAAGCGCTGGCCGGGCGGATCGATGCGCTCGCCCTGGCCGCCGCGCGCGCGGTCGCGGGGCCGGGCGGCGACGGGGCCCAGGTGGCCGCCGCGCTGGCCGAGGTCCGCGCCGGTATCGACGCCCTGCGCGCGGTCGCCCGCGACGACGGCGGCACCATCGACAGCGTCCAGGCCTCGATCGACGCCGTGCAGCAACATCTGGCCGACTATGCCGAGCAGGATCGCGCGCGGATGGCGCTGGTCGCCCGGCGGGCCCGGCTGATCGACCAGTTCGAGGCCGTCGCCAGCGAAATTGCTGCCGCCCAGGCCGAGACGCTCAAGACCGCGGCCGACGCGGTCAAGGCCGGCCGCGCCGAGCAGCAGGCGGGCATGACCGCGGTCCAGGTGAGCCAGTTCCTGATGGACGGCATGGCCGCCCTGCGCGTCGCCGAGGCGCGGATGCTGGCCGCGGCCGACGCGCCGCGCGAGCCGGTGACGGCGGCTGCCAACCGGGTCATGGTCCTGGCCCGGAACCTGGAGAAGCGGCCGGGCGCGGCGGAGACGGCGCCCACGCTGCTGGCCGCGATCGGCGCCTATCGCGACCGCCTGTCCAGCCATGACGACGCCGGGCTGCCGGCAGCTTCCGACGCGCTGCAACATGCGGCGCAGGCGGTGCAGGCGGCGTTCGCGGCCAAGCTGACGTCGCTCACCAGCCAGGTCGACGACCAGCAGTACCGTCTCGGCAACGCCACGGCCTTCCGGACCGCGGCGCTCGAGGTCAGCGCGCTGGCGCTGCGCGAGCGGGTGGACGAGCTGGCGCTGGTCTATCGCGGCGACGCCGGCGCCGCCAAGGCGATCGTGGCCACGGCCGACGCCATCGAAAAGGCGGCGCAGGACCTGGTCTACCGGGTCAACCAGCCCGAGACCGAGGCCAAGATCAAGGCGCTGATGGCCCAGATCGGCGACTACAAGGCCGGTCTGAAACAGCTGGTGGACGCGCGCGATCGCCAGCAGGTGCTACTGGGCCAGGTCGATGCCGCGGCCGCGGCCGCGGTCGCCGCGGCCCACGGCCTGAACGATGCCCAGATCGCAGCCATGGAGCGGGAGCATCGCCGGGCCAACCTGTTGCTGACCGGCGGCGTCGGCCTGGCCCTGGTGCTGGGCGTGGCCCTGGCGCTGGCGATCGGGCGCAGCATCACCGGGCCGCTGGGGGCGCTCGCCCAGGTCATGGGCCGCCTGGCGGCCGGCGACAAGAGCGTCGAGATCCCCGGCCGCAACCGGCGCGACGAGCTGCGCCATGTCGCGGCGGCGGTCGCGGTGTTCCGCGACAACGCCCTGGCGATCGACCGCATGGCCGCCGAGCGCACCGAGGCCGAGGCGCGGGCCGAGGCCGAGAAGCGGCAGGCCTTGGCCGGGCTGGCCGAGAGCCTGGAGCAGACGGTCAGCGCGGTCATCCGGTCGATCCGCACCGCGGCCCACGACCTGCGCGCGACGGCCGCGAGCCTGACCTCCAACGCCGAAGAGACCAACCGCCAGGCCTCGGCCGCGGCCTCGTCGTCGGGCACCGCGCTGGCCAACGTCCAGGCGGTCGCCCAGGCGGCCGAGGAGCTGTCGGCCTCGATCGCCGAGATCGGGCGCAAGGCGGCGACCTCGGTGGCGGTGGCCACCCGCGCGATCGACGATTCCAACCGGACCACCGAACGCATGAGCGAGCTCAGCCAGGCCGCCGAGCGCATCGAGACGGTGGTGCAGCTGATCCACCAGATCGCCGCCCAGACCAACCTCTTGGCGCTCAACGCCACCATCGAGGCGGCGCGCGCCGGCGACGCCGGCAAGGGCTTTGCCGTGGTGGCCAGCGAAGTCAAGCAACTGGCCGACCAGACCGCGCGCGCCACCGACGACATCGCGACCCAGATCGCCGCCATCCAGCTGGCGACCCGGGAGGCCGCCGGCGCCATCGCCGGGATCGGCCGCACCATCGGCGAGATGGGCGAGATCACCGTCGCCATCTCGACGGCGGTCGAACAACAGGGCCAGGCCGCCCACGCCATCGCCCAGAACGTGCAGCAGGCGGCCAGCGGCACGGCCGGCGCCTCGGCCAACATCGGCGGCGTCACCACGGCCGCCCGCGAGACCGGCGACGCCGCCGGCGCCGTGCTGTCCGCGGCGGCGGCGCTGGCCCAGGATTCGGATGCCCTGCACAGCCAGGTCCACCATTTTGTGCAGCAGGTGGCGAACGGATGAGCGACGAGCGGCTGGGTGCGGCGGGCGGTGCGGGGGCGCCGCCCGGTGGCGCTACGCCGCAAGAAGCAGGTGGTCGGCCAGCAGCGCCGTGAGCGACCGTGCCCATGTCGTGGGGACGAAGACGAGGAAGTTTTCGGCGGTCTTCCGGTCGATCAGAACACCCACATGGTGCAGCCCGGTCTGGGCGAACGTGCCCGATGGGAAGGCCGCCTCCGAGAAGTCCAACGGCACCACCCGGCTCAACAGCCCTGCCGCACCCGGCCCTGCGATCGAGAGGCAGATCCGAGCCTCCGATAGATCGAGAATGGCGACGTCCGCCGTGCTCGAGACGCCAAGCTTCGCCTCCGACTGCACCAGCAGGCGATCGGGCGCCAGCCGCCACGCCGTCGCCAGGCCCGTGCTCGAAGATTCGCGATGGTCCCGAGGGAGCGGGAGGGCAATGGAGCGTAGCAGGCGTTCTGCCGCTGCTTCGAACCCGCTCCAGCCGGCGAGCTGGGTCAAGCAGCCGATCTCGACCTCGTCGACAGTAACCCGAGTTCCGTCGCTCAGTGATCCGCTCACGGGCAAACCATGCCTAACCATTCTGACGCCGCCCCTCCGGATCGAAGAAGGTGTGGGACACGACTTTCGCCTGCAAAATGTCGTCGCCGACGAAATCGATCACCCGGATGGTCTCGCCGAGGCGTTCCTTGCCGCGAGACAGCAACGCGAGGGCGAGATTTTTGCCGAGCGCCGGCGAATAGGTCGTCGACGAGACCCATCCTTCACCATGCCCTTGCGCCTGACCGTGGAGGGGGAACAGCAGCGCGCCAGCCTTCGCACCTCGGTCACCGACGATCTCGAGGCCGACGAGGGTCGGCCGCGTGGGATCCTCGAGCAGAGGCCGCTTGCGCAATACGGAACCGACAAAGGGCTTTTGGGCCGACGCAAGGCCTTCGAGGCCGAGATCCTTGAGCGTCGTCCGGCCCTCGATCTCGGCGCCGGCGATGTGCCCCTTCTCAATTCGGAGGGTGCCCATGGCCTCGGTGCCGTACGGCGCGAGACCGTGCCGTTGCCCAGCAGCGACCAGCGCTTCCCAGACCTGCCGCCCCGATTTCGCCGGAACATAGATCTCGTAGGCGAGCTCGCCGGAATAGCTCATGCGGTGCAGGCGGCACGGGACGCCGACAATCGAGACATGGGTAAAATGATTGTTCGGAAGAGCGCCCCCGCTCAAATCCGCGCCGCTCAGATCGATCAGCAGCGCCCGGGACTCGGGGCCTGCGACGGCGATCGCCGCCCATTGGTCCGTGACCGTCGTGACGTGCACCCGCAGATCGCGCCAGGCCGTCTGTAGGAGATGCTCGATATGTGCCAGGACCTTGGCGGCGTTGGCCGTCGTCGTCGACATGAAGTAATCGTACTCGCCCAGACGGGCCACGGTGCCGTCGTCGAGCACGAAACCGTCCTCGCGCAGCATGACTCCGTAGCGCAGCCGGCCGACCTGCAAGGTCTTGAAGCCGTTTGCGTAGATCCGGTTCAGGAATTCGGCGGCGTCCGGCCCCTGCACCGCGATCTTGCCCAGCGTCGAGACATCGACGATCCCGACCTTGCGGCGGACATGGCCGGCCTCGCGGATGTAGGCGTCGCGGAGGCTCTCGGCCACCTTTGGATAGTACCAGGGGCGCAGCCAGGCACCGGCTTCGGTCATGACGGCACCGTTCTCCACATGCCAATCGTGGATGGTGGAGAGGCGGGTAGGCCTGAAATGCCGGCCGTGCTCGTGGCCAACGATGGCGCCGATCGCGACAGGCGTATAAGGCGGCCGGAACGTCGTGGTGCCGACAGCGGGCATGCCGCGGCCGCGCAGAGATGCCATCCGAGCCAGGGCGTTCAGATTGGAGGTCTTGCCCTGGTCCGTCGCCATGCCGGACGTGGTGTAGCGCTTGAGGTGCTCGACCGAAACGTAGCCTTCCAGATGCGCCTGGTCGATGTCGGCCAGTTTCACATCGTGCTGGAAATCGACAAACGCCTTGCCGGGCGTTCGGCCGTCGGCGTCGGTGATCACCGTCGTGTCGAGCAGATCTCGGCCCCAGAAGTCGTTGACGGCGTCCAGCCGAGGCGGATCGCCTGCCCCTCCGCCGGCGCGATGGCCTTGGCTGAGGGCTTCCGCGAGGGTCGCGGCGGCAACCAACGACCCGACGCAACGAAACACCCCCCGTTCCGGCACGGGCAGAAACGCGCCGAGCGGCGCATGAAACTCCGGTTTGCCGAAGCGTTGGCTCCAGAGATGCAAGGCCGGCGCCCATCCGCCCGAGACCGCGACGAGGTCGCAAGCCACGCGCTCGCCCGGGCCCAGCGCCCGGCCCGACTCGTCCACCGGCACCAGGCGCGCACCCGTCACGCGCCGGCGCCCGAACGCCTGCAGGACCGCACAACCCGGTCTCAGGTCGATGGCGGCAGCCTTCGCCCGCGTCGCGAGATCGGACGGCGGCGTCTTGCGCAGATCGCAAAGGATGACCTTGGCGCCTGCCCGCGCAAGGTCCAGGGCCGTCGCATAGGCGCTGTCATTGTTGGTGACGACCACGGCGCAGCTGCCGCAGCGGACTGCAAAACGATTGAGATATCTGCGGACGGCCGCAGCCAGCATCACGCCAGGCAAGTCATTGCCGGCGAAGACCATCGGGCGCTCGATTGCGCCTGACGCGAGGATCACCCGCTTCGCCCGAATCATCCAATATCGTTGGCGGGGTGTTCCGGCGCTGGGCACGGGCACATGGTCCTGCACGCGCTCGACCGCGCCGAAGACCTCGCCGTCATAGGCGCCGAACGCCGTGGTGCGGGTCAGTATTCGGATATTGGGCAAGCTGCCGAGCTCGGCTTCAGCGGCGGCGAGCCATTGGTCTCCGCCGCTGTCCACCGGCTCGTCGAGCAGCGAGCCGCCAAGCGCGAAATCCTGCTCGATCAGGATCGTCTCGGCACCCTGGCGCGCGGCCGCGAGGGCGGCGGCAACCCCCGCTGGCCCGCCGCCGACGATCAGCACGTCGCAGAACGCATTGATCTTCTCGTAGTGGTCCGGATCCGCGAGCGTGCCGGCCGTACCCATTCCAGCCGCCTTGCGAATGACTTTTTCGCACAGCATCCAGAACCGCGTCCCTCGGAACGGCCCGATGAACGTCTTGTAGTAGAAGCCTGCGCCAAGAAACCGCGACAGGACGCCGTTCACCGCACCGATATCGAAGTCCAAGCTCGGCCAGGCATTCTGCGGTGTGGCGACCAGACCGTCGAAGGCTTCGATCATCGTCGCCTGGGCGTTGGGCTCCCGGCGATGGCCGGTGCGGAGATGCACCAGGGCACCTGGGTCCTCCACCCCGGCGGCCATCACGCCGCGCCGTCGGTGATATTTGAAGCTGCGGGCGACGGTCGCCTGTCCGCCGGCGAGAAGCGCCGAGGCCAGCGTATCCCCCGGATGCGCCGAAAAGGATTTGCCGTCGAACTGGACGGTGAAAGCGCGGCTGCGGTCGAGGCGGCCGCCGCTCGGCAGGCGTTGGGCCGTCACGGCGTCACCGCCCAGGCCAGGACGCTACGGCCCATCGCATGGGTAAGGGTGTCACGCTCGACGACGAGCCACTGCCGGCACCCCATCGCATGATGCCAATATTCGCGATGCGGCCCGCGCGGGTTGTCGCGCAGGAACACATAGTCCAGCCAGGCTTGCGGATTGCTCTCGGCCATGTCCGGCCGGCGTACCGTCGCATCGCCGCCATAGGTGAATTCGGTTTCGTCGCGCTGTCCGCAGACCGGGCAAGTAATTCTGAGCATCGGGTGCCTCAATGGGCATTCGGTTGGGGGCCTGCGCCCTTCTCGTCGATCTGGTAGCCGCGCTCGAACCGCTCCAGCGTGAATTCGGCATTGTCGGGGTGGGGCTCGCCCTTGGCGATCGTCCACGCGAAGCAGTAGCCCGAGGCCGGCGTCGCCTTGAAGCCGCCGTAGCACCAGCCACCGTTCAACCAGAGCCCTTCGATCGGCATCTTGCCGATGATCGGCGAGCCATCCATCGACATGTCCATGACGCCCGCCCAGTGTCGCAACAGACGCAGGCGCGACAAGGACGGCATCAACGCCTTGGCGCTGGCGAGCGTATGCTCGACCATCGGCAAACCGCCGCGCTGCGCGTAGGAATTGAAGCCGTCGAGATCGCCGCCCAGCACAAGCCCGCCCTTGTCCGATTGGCTGATGTAAAAATGGGCGGCGCCGAAGGAGATCACGCTATCGACCAGGGGCTTCAGCGGCTCCGTGACGAAGGCCTGAAGCACATGGGTTTCGATCGGTAGCTTCAAGCCGGCCTTTGCCGCCAGATGACCGGTGTGCCCGGCGACGGCGAGGGCCACCTTCTTCGCGCGGATCGGGCCGCGCGTGGTTTCGACGCCGGCGATTCGCTCCTTGTCCCAGATGTAGCCGGTGACCTCGCATTGCTGGATCAAGTCCACGCCGTTGGCGTCCGCGGCCCGGGCATAGCCCCAGGCGACGGCGTCGTGCCGGGCGGTTCCCGCGCGCGATTGGAAGATGGCGCCATGGATCGGAAACCGAGCGTTCGCCGAATAATCGAGATAGGGCAGCCGTCGCATGACCTCGGCACGGTCGAAGAGTTCGGCGTCGATGCCGTGAGCGCGCATGACGTTGCCGCGGCGCCGTGCGGCATCCAGCTGTGCCGGCGAGTGGCACAGGTTGTACTGTCCGCGCTGCGAAATCATGACGTTGTAGTTCAGAGTCTGGCTGAGGTTTTCCCACAGCTGCATGGAGCGTTCGTAGAACAGCGTATTGCCCGGCATCATGTAGTTGGACCGGACGATGGTCGTGTTCCGGCCGGTATTGCCGCCGCCGAGCCATCCCTTCTCGAGGACCGCGACGTCGCGGACGCTGTGCTCCTTGGCAAGGTAGTAGGCCGTCGCAAGGCCATGGCCGCCGCCACCCACGACGACGACCTCGTAGGCCGGTTTCGGTGCCGGGTCTCGCCAGACTCGGGGCCACGTCCGGTTTCCCGCCAGGCCGTGGCGGAGGATCGACAGCGCAGAATATCGCTTCATGCAACACCGTCGCGATATTGCGTGCTCTCCTGCAGAACATTGAGGATCTCGCCGTGCGTCAGCAGTCCGCGTTCGATCGCGAGTTCGATGAACGGTTGCCCGGTCGTTTCGGCGGCCTGCACCAGCTTCGACACTTCGGCGTAACCCAGCTTCGGAACGAATACCGTCGCGAGGGCCGAGGACTGCATCAGGTGCTTGAGCGATTGCTCCCGATTGGCTTCGATTCCGGCGATGCATTTGTCGGCGAAGATGCGGGTCGATTTGCTAAGAAGCTCGATGGAATCGAACAGCCGCGATGCAATGACCGGCTCGAAATGATTGATCTCGAGCTGTCCCTGCAGGGACGCGAGCGAAACCGCCGCGTCGTTGCCGACGATCGCGAAGGCGACCTGCTGCATCATCATCGGCAAGACCGGGTTGACCTTGCCGGGCATGATCGAGGAGCCGGGCTGGACCGACGGCAGTCTCAGTTCGCCGATGCCGCTTTTGGGGCCGGAGCCAAGGATGATCAGGTCCGAGGCGATCTTGCCGATCACCTCGGCACAGATCCGAATTTCGGACGAGACGCGGGCAAAGCCGTCGGCGTTCTGCATCGCGTCGAACAGGTCGGCTCCGGGGCGCACATGCGCGCCGACGATCGCCCGAAGGTGACGATAGACAGCCTCCCGATAGCCGGGCGCGGCGCCGAGCCCGGTGCCGATGGCGGTGCCCCCGAGCGGCAGGACCAGCATGTCGTCGCGGGCGCGGTCGAGTTTGTCGACCAGCCGCTGGATCGCCGCCGCATAGCCGCCGAAGGCTTGGCCCAGCCGCATCGGCTGTCCGGCTTGCATGCACGTCCGCCCGATCCGGAGCACATCGTCGAACGCATCGGCACGATTCCGCAGCGCGACCGCGAGGTGTCCGAGTGCTCCGACGAGGTCCCGCGATTTCTCGTAGACCGCCAGCTTGACGGCCGAGGGCAGCACGTCGTTCGTCGACTGACCCATGTTCACGTGATCATTCGGATGGACGACGGCGTAGTTGCCGGGGGAATCCCCGAGAAGCTGGAGCGCCCTGTTCGCGACCACCTCGTTGATGTTCATGTTGATGGAGGTACCGCCGGAGCCTTCCAGCAGATCCACGATGAACTGATCGCTATGCCGGCCGGCCTCGATTTCCGTGGCCGCTGCCACGATCGCGTCGGCAGTTCGAGCCGGCAGCGCGCCAATGTCGCGGTTTGCCGCCGCCGCGGCATGCTTGATCCGCGTCAGTGCCCGGAGGAGTTCCGGCTCGTCCCCGAGCTTCTGGAACGAGATGTCGAAATTCTCGCGCCCACGCAACGTCGAGACGCCATAGAGCGCGCCGGCCGGAAGCTCTCTCGAGCCTAGGCTGTCGGTCTCCGTGCGCGTTTGTGGCATGCCGTCATGTCCCCTATGAACCGCTTCAGTGTTGCAAGTCCCTCCCAGACTTTGAACCGAATTGGCCCATCGTTAGGCAAATCGCTTAACACGATGAATTTCATTGATGATGTGATCGGCGGCTTGAACGACCCGGCTTTAACCGCTATCGCTCACCGATAGGGGAGGGACGGCCATGCGCAAGGTCGCGTACATCGGGACCGGCGGCACGATTGCGTCGCTGGGCGCCGGTCCGTTCGATCTGCTCGACTACAACGCCACCGATGACCGCGTCGGTGCGGCCGAACTGGTCGAACGCACGGGCCTTGCGGATAGCTTCGTGAGCATCCAGCCCGTCGATTTTCGACGCATCGACAGCAGCGCGATCACCGCCGACGATTGGGCCGATCTGGCGGATCTTTGCATCGACTTGGCCGAGGATCCGCAGCTCGACGGCATTGTCATCGGGCACGGCACCGCCAGCCTCGAGGAGACGGCCTGGGTGCTATCGCTCACGTTGGACGTGCGGACGCCAGTGGTCCTGACCGGCTCGATGCGCCCGCTCAGCGGCATCTCGTCCGATGCCGGGGGCAATCTCGCCGCGGCGCTGCGGGTCGCCGTCTCCCAGCAAGCCGAGCCCGGTCGCGTCTACGTCGTCCTGAACGACGACATCCACGATCCGCAAGAGGTCACCAAGACCCACACGCTGCGCGTCGACGCCTTCCGATCGCCCGAATTTGGGCCGCTCGGACGCATCGAGGGCACCCTGGTCAATGTCGCCAGGCGGTCTGCCCGGGGGCGGCCGGTGCGGTTCACCAGAGACCTGCTCCGTCGGTTGCCGCGTGTCGACATCGTCTACAGCCATGTCGGCGCCGACGGCCGGGCGATCGACGCTTTCGTCGAGGCCGGAGCCCGGGGGCTCGTCTCCGCCGGTTTCGGCCCCGGCGTCGGCACGCCGGCGGAGATCGCCGCCCTGGCCCGTGCGGCCGCGACTGGCGTCGCCGTCGTCCAATCCTCGCGCTGCGGAGCCGGGCCGGTCGTCGACAGCGCCCGTCACCGGGCCGTCGGCATCCTATCCGGCGGCGCGCTCAATCCCCAAAAGGCGAGAATTTTGCTCGCCCTGTGCTTGGCACAAGGCGACGACCGGCACCTGATTGCGGAAAGGTTTCAGTCGATATGACCGCTGTCGGCCGGCGGTGTCCAAACCATTCGGTCGGCGAGATGGGCAAGCCAGGGGATATGGCTGACCATCTGCGGCAGTGTGTGCTTGCGCAGCATTTCGCGCGCCGCATCTGCGATCCGCGGCCCCAGTGTATCAAGCTCTCCCCTGCGCGTGATCAAAGCGAGATCGCGCGAGAAGCCTGGGCTGGGCAACGGTAAAGTCGCAATCCTCGGCAGGTGAACCGCGCCCTGCAGCAGGGCAAGCGGCGTCGTAATCGCGACGCCGACTCCCCCTGCGACCATGGCGAGCAGGGAATCCGAGGTATCGAACGACAGAACCCTGGGCAGCTCGATCCGCAGCCGCCGCAGGTGCTGCTCGATCTGCGCCCCCATATGGGATCGAGCGCTGTAGCGGATGAGCCGATGTTCGTCGAGTACATCACGCAACGGCCGGTCCCGGATATCATCCGCTCGTTCCGTCGAGCTGACCAGGACGAACGGCTCCCGAAAGAGCGGAAACCGCGCGATGCCATCGAGTTCCTCGTTTGCGTCGCACGTGATGACGGCATCGATGTCGTGATGCATCAGGCCCTCGGCGAGGGCGGGCGCGAGGCCGGAAAAGGCGGCCACGCGCAACGCGATGGCTCCTTCCATCAGCCCCCTTATCAACGCTGGGCCGACGGCGGAGGCGAAGGTGTCGACCATGCCCAACCGGAGATCCTGGCGCTCGGGCAAATGAGCGGCGGCCCGGATCTCTTCGATGGCGCGTTCGGCGCGAAGCGCGATCTCCCGAATATGCGTGAGCAGGACGCGCCCGGCCTCGGTCGGCATCAACGGCCGCTGTTGCCGGTGCAGCAATTCCGCCCTGACTTGCGCCTCCGCGCGCTTCACCGCCTGCGACACGGCCGATTGGGTCAGTCCCAAACGCGTGGCCGCGCTGGTCATGCTTCCTTCTTCGATGACGGTGGCGGCGATCTCCAGCGCGTGCAAGTCGGGCAGTTGCGGCATGGAGCTTCATCATTCGAGCTAATTATTCTCAGAGATTCCATAACTACCACGTGTTAGCGATTGCCGCAATCGCAGCGACCCAACTAACGTCAATTCCGGCATACCACGGTGTGAACGGGGCCGTAATCAGGGTACCGCGGCGGAGGGAAGCAAGATGAACACTTTTAAAGTTGCTGCCATTGCACTTGGCTTCGCAAGTCTACCCACTTGGTGTTTCGCGCAGACGCCGACGTGGACATGCGGAACGGACACCCTTTGTAAAGTCAAGGTGGCCGGTGTCCTCAAGATCGGCACGAAGGACGACTACCGGCCCTGGTCCTACCGAGATGCCGATGGCAGTTTCAAAGGCATGGAGGTGGATGTCGGCAACAAGATCGCCGAGGCCCTGGGCGTCAAGGCCGAGTACGTCAAGGTCAACTCCGCCAATCGCTTCGAATTCCTCCGCCAAGGTCAGATCGATCTGATGATCGCCTCGGCGTCCGACACGGCCGAGCGGCGGAAGATCGTGGCGTTCGTCCATCCGAACTATTATTCGTCGGGCTATTCGGTGCTGTTGCCGAAAGCAGTGACCGCCACGCAGTGGAGCCAGATCTCCGGTCAGACGATCTGCTCCGTCCAGGGTGCCTGGTACAACAAGCCGGCCCAGGAACAATTCAATATCAAGGTCCTCGCCTTCCCCGGCACGGCCGAGACGGAAGCGGCGATGGCGCAAGGGCGCTGCATCGGCCTGCTCGAGGACGACAACCAGCTCAACGCCCGTCTGGCCGACCCTAAATGGGCGGGCTACCAGATGCCGCTGCCGATCCAGGCCGACACGCCGTGGGGCATGGCCGTGCGCCAGGAGGATCAGTTCGCGCCGTTCGGATATTTCGTCGCCGGCATCATCAGTGAGATGCACCGGAACGGTACCTTCCTGGCCGTGGAAAAAGGCAACGGAATCAAGAACTCCGCCTACCTTATCAAGATGCACGAGGCGCTGAAAGATCATATCGACTGATCCTTGCGCGGCCAATGTCCGACGCACAAAGCGTCGGACACAGGATGGGGTCGGTGATGCTCGCTCATATTCAGAACTTTTTCCGCGGACTTTCAGCCTCCGGAATTAACCTGACGATCTTCTATGACGCCTTCGACTTCGATCGTTTCGTCGAGGGGCTCGGCAATACGCTTCTGCTGATCTGCCTATGTGCGCTCGGCTCGATCCTGATCGGCGCCGCTGGTGCCGCCATCCTCTCCCTTAGCAAGGGACCGGCCGCCGCGCTCGTCCGAGCCTACGTCGCCTTGTTTCGAAATACACCGCTCCTCGTGCAGATGTATTTCTTCTACTTCGCGATCGGCAGCATCATGCCGGTCACGCACAACGCCATCGGCCTGCCGCAGCCGCTGCTCGGCAGCTTCAGCTGGGCGGTCATTTCGCTGTCGCTCTATTCCGGCGCCTTCAATGTCGAAACCTTCCGCGCCGGGATCGGGGCCGTCCATAATTCCTACGAAGAAGCCGCGCTGGCCTTGGGATACAATCGCTACCAGGCGTTTCTGTCCGTCACCGCACCGTTGGCGCTGCGCTTCTCCTTCGCCTCGTTGGCCAACAATCTGGTCGATCTGACCAAGTCGACCACCGTCGCCTACGCCGTCGGCGTGGTCGATCTGCTCTATGTTTCCAACCAGATTTGGTCCGATTCACTCAACACATTTGAAATGATGAACATGATGCTCCTGGTCTACCTGTTCCTGACCGGGGTGGTGGTCTACATCATCGGCCGCGTCGAGGCGGCGATGCGCTTGCCAGGGTTCGGTCAAGGCGGCGCCCGATGAGCGGGATCGGGCTATTCGGCCGCGTCTTCGAGTGGATGCCCTTCGTCCTGCAGGGCTTTGGGCTCAACGTCCTGATGAGCTTGGTCGCCATCGCCCTGGGTACCCTGGTGGGCACCTTCCTCGGCTTCGGGCAACTGTCGCCCGCCACTCTGGTCAGCAGGCCATCGAGAGCGGCAACCCAACTGTTCCGCAACGCGCCCTGGCTCGTCCTTCTATTCTACTGCATCTTCCTGGTGCCTTATCAGTTTCAGCTCGGCGGCATCGAGATCGTGTTGCCGAGCTGGCTCCGGGCGACGATCGGCTTCACCTTCCCGGTGGCGGCGAACTTTTCGGAGATCGTGCGCGGCAGCGTGAACTCGGTCCCGCGGGGACAATGGGAAGCCGCCGAGGCCTTGGGCTATCGCCGCAGGGCGACCCTGTTCCGCATCATCCTGCCGCAATGCGTCACCCGGATGATCCCGCCTTGGATGAACCTCTATGCGCTTCTGCTGACGGCGACGCCGCTATCCGTGATCGTCGGGGTCGAGGAGGCCTTGGGCCGAACGCAGGCCGCGGTCCAGGCCCAAGCGGATTCGCGTATGCTTATCCCGATGTATGTGACGCTGCTCGGGATGTTCTTTCTCTACACTTGGCCAATCAATCGCCTGTCGCTGGCGCTTGAGCGGCGGTTCGGGACGAAGTGAGCGCAACATGACCCTGTCACCAGCCGCCGCGCCATTGATCTCGTTGCGCGGGGTCCGCAAGTCTTTCGGCAATTTGGAAGTCCTTCGCGGCATCGACATGGATATCCGCAAGGGCGAGGTCGTGGCGGTCATCGGCCCTTCGGGCTCGGGAAAGTCGACGATCCTCCGCACGATCAACGGCTTGACGCCGATCAACGCGGGCACGGTCCAGGTCGGCGAGATCCTGGTCAACGATCCGAAGCTCGACAAGGTCAAGCTCCGGCACCGCGTCGGCATGGTGTTCCAGCAGTACAATCTGTTTCCGCATCGGACGGTCCTGCAGAATGTCGCCATGGCGCCGATCGACGTCCTGAAGCAGCCCCGCGCCGTGGTCGAGGAGCGTGCGCGCCGGCTGCTCGCCGACATGCGGCTGCCGGAAAAGGCCGACGCGTATCCTGGAGAATTGTCGGGCGGGCAGCAGCAGCGTGTCGCGATCGCGCGCGCGCTCTGCATGGAACCGGAGGTGATTCTGTTCGACGAGGTCACCGCTGCCCTCGACCCGGAAATGGTCAAAGAGGTGCTGGCCGCTGTCCGGAAGGTCGCCGAGGACGGGATGACCTGCATCCTCGTCACCCACGAGATGGGCTTCGCCCGCGAGGCCGCCGACCATGTCTATTTCACCGACAAGGGTGTGATCGTCGAACACGCGCCGCCAAAGGAATTCTTTGCGCAGGCCAGCGACCCGCGCACCCGGGAATTCCTGTCCAAGGTTCTTTGACCGCGCTGGTCACCGACCGAACCGCGTTCGCCCGACCCCTGTAGGACCGTGTCGGTGCGCCGGTGCGAATGGATCGCCGGCGTCGGATCGCCGCCGAGCCGGCGCCGATCACACTCCAAGCGGCACCGATGCCCTGCCTCTCCGCTCCTGGGGGGCGGGGAGAGCCTCCCCGTGCCACTATCATAAAAAATCCGTTGCGCCCGCTCCATAGGCAGGTTCCAATGCGATTGTCTTATTATTTGGCCGCCTGACGCGGCCAGATGAGGATGGCGCAGGCGGCAGAACCGGCGCCGCTGCACGCGCGGGGCAACTGCACTGGGGAGGAGTACATGCGGACAGGGATGTGGTTCGGCGCGGCAGTGGTCGCGGCCGGCATGATGGCGGCGGCGTCTTCGGCGTCGGCGCTGACGATCGGCTTCAGCCAGGTCGGCTCGGAGAGCGACTGGCGCACGGCCTTCTCGGCCGACATGAAGGCCGAGGCCCAGAAGGAGGGCATCGATCTCAAATTCTCCGACGCCCAGCAGAAGGAAGAGAACCAGCTGAAGGCGGTGCGCTCGTTCATCGCCCAGAAGGTCGACGCGATCATCATCGCGCCTGTCGTGGTGACGGGCTGGGATCAGGTGCTGAAGGAAGCCCAGGCCGCCAAGATCCCGGTGTTCATCGCCGACCGCGCGGTCGAGGCCGATCCGTCGCTGTTCGTCGCCCGGGTCGCCGCCGACTTCAACCTGGAAGGCCGGCTGGCCGGCGCCTGGCTGGCGCAGGCCAGCAAGGGCAATTGCAACGTCGTCGAGCTGCAGGGCACGGTCGGCTCGGCACCCGCGATCGAGCGCAAGAAGGGCTTCGAAGCGGTCGCCGCGCAGTTCCCGGGCATCAAGATCGTCAAGTCGCAGAGCGGCGACTTCACGACCTCCGGCGGCAAGGAGGTGATGGAGAGCTTCATCAAGGCGACCGACGGGCTGAAGGGCATCTGTGCGGTGTGGGCGCACAACGACAACATGATCCTGGGCGCCATCCAGGCGATGAAGGAAGCCGGGCTGCACCCGGGCAAGGACGTGCTGATGGTGTCGGTCGACGGCGTGCCGGATATCTTCAAGGCCATGCTGGCCGGCGAAAGCAACGCCTCGGTCGAGCTGCGCTCCGACATCGGCAAGGACATCTACTCGGTGGTGAAAGGCTATCTCGGCGGCAAGCACGACTATCCCAAGTGGGTCGTGATCCCGAGCGACCTGCACACCCCGGCCGATGCCGCCGCGGTGCTGAAGCGCAAGGGCGGCGCCTGAGCCGGCGCCGCTGAGCGGGAGAGCGGTCCCATGGCCCCGGTCGCGCGTATCGAGCTTCGCGGCATCGTGAAGCGCTTCCCGGGCGCCCGGGCGCTCGACGGCGTGGACTTCCGCCTGGATCCCGGCGAGGTCCACGCCCTGCTCGGCGAGAACGGCGCGGGCAAGTCGACTCTGGTCAAGATCATGACCGGGGCGCTGGCCCGCGACGCCGGCGACATCCTCCTGGACGGCCGGCCGGTCGAGATCGGCAGCCCGGCCGCGGCCCAGGCCCTGGGCATCAGCACCGTCTATCAGGAGGTCAACCTGGTGCCGACGCTGTCGGTGGCCAAGAACCTGACCCTGGAGCGGCAGCCGCGGCGGTTCGGGCTGGTGTCGTGGCGCGCGGCGCGGGCCGAGGCGTGCACGGCGTTGGCTCGCCTCGACCTCGACCTCGACGTCGAGCGGCCGCTCGGGTCGTACTCGATCGCGGTCCAGCAGCTGATCGCGATCGCCCGGGCGCTGCGCCCCGACACGCGGGTGCTGGTGCTCGACGAGCCGACCGCCAGCCTCGACGCCCGCGAGGTCGAGCTGCTGTTCGGCATCCTGCGCTCGCTGCGCGCGGAAGGCATCGCGATCGTCTTCATCAGCCATTTCATCGACCAAGTCTATGCGATCAGCGACCGGGTCACGGTGCTGCGCAACGGTCGGCTGGTCGGCACCGAGGCCGCCGCCGCCCTGCCGCAGCTCAAGCTGATCTCGATGATGCTGGGGCGCGAGCTGGGCGCCGAAGTCACCGACGCCCATGCGCCGCCCACCGCACCGCCAGCCGGACCGCCGCTGCTGGTCGCCGAGGGCGTCGGCCGGCGCCGCTACATGGCGCCCTTCGACCTTACCCTGCGCGCGGGCGAGGTGGTCGGCTTGGCCGGGCTGCTGGGCGCCGGGCGCACCGAGACGGCGTCGCTGCTGTTCGGCGCCGCCGCGGCCGACAGCGGCCGCATCCTGGTCGACGGCCGGCCCGTGACGCTCAAGGCGCCGCGCCGGGCGATCCGCCTGGGCTTCGGCTTCTGCCCCGAGGACCGCAAGCGCGAAGGCCTGGTCCCGGAGCTGACCGTGCGCGAGAACATCGTGCTGGCGCTGCAGACCAAGCGCGGCTGGCTGGCCCGGGTGCCGCGCGCCGAGCAGCGGCGCCTGGCCGACGAGATGATCCAGGCGCTGGCCATTGCCACGCCGGATGCCGAGAAGCCGGTCGGGCAGCTGTCGGGCGGCAACCAGCAGAAGGTGATCCTGGCGCGCTGGCTGGTGTCGCAGCCGCGCCTGCTGATCCTGGACGAACCGACCCGCGGCATCGACGTCGGCGCCCATGCCCAGCTGGTCGCCCTGATCCGCCGCCTGTGCCAGGACGGCCTGGCCCTGCTTGTGGCATCCTCTGAGTTGGACGAAATCGTCGCGGTCAGCCATCGGGTCGCCGTGCTGCGCGATCGGCGCAAGGTGGCCGAGCTGGCCGGGGCCGACATCAATCGCGAGACCATCATCGAAACGATCGCCGCCGCATGAGCGCCCGTCCCCTTGACACGCCGCCGGCGCCGCCGCCCCGCCTGGGCTCCCTGTCCGGCCGCCAGGCCTTGTGGCCGCTGCTGGCCTTGGCCCTGATCCTGGCCGTCGACGGCGTGCTGGCGCCGGGCTTCTTCTCGGTGCGCATCGTCGAGGGCCGGCTCTATGGCAGCCTGATCGACGTGCTCTACCGCGGCACGCCGATCGCCCTGGTGGCGCTGGGCATGGCCGTGGTCATCGGCACCAAGGGCATCGACCTGTCGGTCGGCGCCGTGATCGCGATCGCCGGCGCGGTCATGACCGACCTCATTCATCGCGACCTGTCGCCGCCGCTGATCCTGGCGCTGACGCTCGGCACCGGCCTCGCCTGCGGCCTGTGGAACGGCCTGCTGGTGGCGTTCCTGGACATCCAGCCGATCATCGCGACGCTGGTGCTGATGGTCGCCGGGCGCGGCATCGGCCAGATGATCAATGCCGGCCGGATCGTCACCTTCCGCAGCGACTTCTTCTCGGCCATCAGCACCGGGCAGCTCGCCACCGTGCCGTCGCGCATCCTGATCGCCGCCGGCCTGTTCGGCCTGCTGTGGCTGCTGATGCGGCGCACGGCGCTGGGCCTGTTCGTCGAATCGGTGGGCGGCAACGCCCGGGCGGCGGCGCTGGCCGGTGTCGAGGCCCGCCTGGTCACGCTCGCCGCCTATTGCCTGTCGGGCCTGATGGCGGCCATGGCCGGCGTGCTGATCAGCGCCGACATCCGCGGCTCCGATGCCAACAATGCCGGGCTGTGGATCGAGCTCGACGCGATCCTGGCGGTGGTGCTGGGCGGCGCCTCGCTGGCCGGCGGCCGGATCTATCTGGGCCTGACCCTGGTCGGTGTGCTGATCATCCAGAGCCTGACCACCTCGATCCTGGTGACCGGGTTGCCGCCGCAATACAACCTGATCGTCAAGGCGCTGGTGGTGCTGACGGCGCTGCTGCTGCAGTCGCAGCGCCTGCGCGCCGCCATCGCCGGCCGGCTGCGGAGGGGCGCATGAAGGAACGGTTCGCGCCGCTGACCGCGACGATCCTGGTCTTCGCGCTGCTGTGCCTGGGCGGTGCCCTGCACTTCAACCACTTCTTCACGCCGCTGGTGTTCTCGGACCTCCTGACCGACAACGCCTTCGTGATCGTCGCGGCGATCGGCGCCACCTTCGTGATCCTGTCGGGCGGCATCGACCTGTCGGTGGGCTCGATGATCGGCTTCGTCGGCGTGGTCATGGCCCAGCTGGTGACCAACCTGGGCTGGCATCCGCTGGCCGCCGCGGCCGTGCTGATCGCCTTCGGCGTGCTGCTGGGCGCCGGCATCGGCTTCGTCATCGAGGCCTGCGACATCCAGCCCTTCATCATCACCCTGGCCGCCATGTTCCTGCTGCGCGGCCTGTGCTTCGTGGTCAGCCTCGACTCGGTGGCGGTCAGCCATCCCTTCGTCGACGCCTTTGCCGGCTGGGCGATCCCGCTGCCGGGCGAGGGCAAGCTGTCGAGCTCGGCATGCGTAATGCTGGCGGTGCTGGCGGCGGCGATCGTGATCGCCCATTTCACGCGGCTCGGCACCAACATCTACGCCATCGGCGGCGACCGCACCTCGGCGGCCCTGATGGGCGTGCCGATCCGCCGGACCACGGTCCGCATCTATGCGCTCTCGGGCTTCTACAGCGCCCTCGCCGGCGTGGTCTATGCGCTCTACACCGCGTCAGGCTATCCGCTGGCCGCGGTCGGCACCGAGCTCGACGCCATCGCCGCCGTCGTGATCGGCGGCACGCTGCTGACCGGCGGCGTCGGGCTGATCATCGGCACCCTGTTCGGCGGCCTGATCCAGGGCGTGATCCAGACCCTGATCTCGTTCGACGGCACGCTCGACAGCTGGTGGACCAAGATCGTCATCGGCGTGCTGCTGTTCCTGTTCATCGCGCTGCAGCGCGGCATCACGCGCTCGGTGGGGGTGCGCGCGGCGGCATAGCTGGGGCGCCGTCAGGTGGTCCTGGGCGCCTGGATGGGCTCAGAGGCATTCCGGTCCTCCGCGGGCGAATCGTCCGGCTCGTCGAACTGCGGCAGAGCGCAAATGATGTCGATGACGTGCGCGAGAGTCGCTGGACGCTCGCGCAGCACGACCTCATCGCCGCGGCCGAAAATCTCTACCTCGTCGCTGTCGAACCGGAGCTCGCGTGGCAGCTGCACCGCCTGAGAGTTCCCGGACATGAACACCTTCGCGCGCGCCATGCAGCCCATCGTATCGACGTATTATATGTATACGCGTGGGCGATCCGTAGCCCGACGGCGGGCGGCGGCTTGCTCCCGCTGTGGCGCCATGATAGGAACAAATCATGGACACGGCCGTCGGCCTCCATCCTGATCCGGTGCTGGCTCGCTTTCGTGCCGCGCTGGCTGAGCTTTATGGCGCGCGCCTGGATCGTGTGGTGCTGTTCGGTTCGCGGGCGCGCGGCGACGCTCGGCCCGACTCCGACTATGACGTGGCGGTGTTCCTGACCACGTTGCCCGACCGCTGGGCCGAGCTCGATCGCTTGGCGGACCTGCGAGTCCGCTTCCTCGACGACACCGGGGCGTTCTTCGATGCCCGGCCCTACCCCGCGGCCGCCTATGGCGAGCGGACGCCGCTGATGAGCGAGATCCGCCGCGACGGCCGGACGCTGTGACCCCGGAGGTCAGTCGCTTCGCGGCGATCAGCGACCTGGTCGAGACTCCGCGAGTCAGCCCTGGGCCGACCCCTGGGTCGCCGGGGCCTGAGCCGTCCCGGCCGCCAGGCACTTGTCCAGGCTCTGGCGCAGCACCTCCGGCGTCATGTCGCGGGCGATCACGACGATCCGGCTGCGGCGGTCGGCATCCGGCCAGTCCGGCAGCTCGACCGGCGGGTGGAACAGATGCTGGACGCCGTGCAGGACGATCGGCTTGTCGCGGCCGCGCACGTTCAGGATCGCCTTCAGCCGCAGCAGGTCCTCGGGCCGGTAGTTGGCCAGGCTCTGGGCCCACAAGGCCAGGTTTTCCCACTCCACCGGCTCGTCCAGGGTGATGCAGGTGGCGGCGATCCGGGCGTCGTGGCGGTTGACGTCATGCGCGTGGTGGGCGTGGTGGTGATGATCGTGGTCATGATCATGATGGCCATGGTCGTAGGCCTCGGCGTTCAGCCAGCGCTGCACGTCCAGGCTCTTGGTCGCGGGGTTGTACAGCCCGGCGTCGAACAGCCGGTCCGCGCTGGCGTCGGGCGCCGGGATGATCGGGGCGCCGGGATTGAGGCCGCCCAGCCGGTCGGTGATGGCCGCGGCGGTGGCCGGTTCGGCCAGGTCGGTCTTGGTCAGCACGATGCGGTCGGCGACCGCGGCCTGCTTGACCGCCTCGAACTGGCGGTCGAGCGTCGTGTCGCCGGTCACCGCGTCGACGGTGGCGATCACGCCGTCCAGGCGATAGAGGCCGGCCAGGATCGGATCTTGCATCAGGGTGTGCAGAATCGGCGCCGGGTCGGCGAGGCCGGTGGTCTCGACCACCACGCGCCGGAAGGCCATGACCTCGCCGCGCGACCGCTTGAGCGCGAAGTCGGTCAAGGTGTTGCCCAGGTCGCTCTGGATGGTGCAGCACAGGCAGCCGCTGTCCATGACCACCATCTCGGCGTCGACCGCGCGCACCAGATGGTGGTCGAGCCCGATCTCGCCGAACTCGTTGATCAGCACCAGGGCGTCGGCCAGCGCCGGGTCGGCGAGCAGGCGGTTGAGCAGCGTGGTCTTGCCGCTGCCCAGGAACCCGGTCAGCACCGACACCGGAATGAGCGGATGCTCGCTCATGCCGGCAGCCCCAGGACCACGGCCCGCCCGTCCTGGGCGCCGGCGACCAGGTGGGTGCCGCCGGGGGCCCAGGCCAGCGCCGAGATCGCTTGCTTGGACACGGCGATGCGGCCCCCGCGGGCGCCTGAGGTGCCGGATTTGTCGGTCGCGGCGATCACCACGGTGCCGTCCGCGAAGCCGCCGGCCAAGAGCGGCGCCGAGGGGTGGTGGGCCACCCGCGTGGCGACCGTGCCCTCGGCCTCGTACAGCTCGCGCGGCGGCCGGCCTTCGGGGCCGGCGCCGTCGAACGGCCAGGCGGTCAGCACCGAGGCGCCCGAGGCCGCCAGCAGCAGGCTGTCGGGCGACCAGTCCAGCGACCGCACCTTGGTCGGGTAGCCCGACATCCGCATCTCGCCATCCTCGCCCAGGCGCCAGGCATGGATCTCGCCGTCCTGCATGGCGCTGGCCAGGAACCGGCCATCGGGGCTGAGCGCGACCGCGATGTGGCTGCCCTTCCACAGGAACAGGCGGGGTTCGGCACCCTCCGCCGCCAGGTCCCACAGGGTGACGCCGCTATAGTGGCAGGCGGCGATGCGGGTGCCATGGACGTCGAGACCCTGGACCGTGCTGGCATGGGGCCCCAGGCTGCGCAGCACCGCGCCGTCGGGATCCAGGACCGGCAGCTCGCGGCCGACGGCGGCGACGATGCGGCCGTCGTCCAGGCAGTGCAGGTGATCGACCCACTTACCCTTGAACGACGCCAGCGGCGTGGCACCCTCCGGCGTTACCCGCACCACTTGGCCGTCGTCGCCGCCGGTCACGAAGCCGCCGGCCGGGTGGGCCGCCAGCGCCAGCACCGCGCCCTTGTGGGCCGGCAGCTCCTTGGAGGCGTGGCTGACCGGGTTCTTCAGGTCGATCAGGCGGACCCGGCCGCTGCCCAGCGCCAGCGCCGCCCAGCGGCCGTCATGGTCGACGGCCGCCTGGACGATGTAGCCGTCGACCCGCCAGGCGGTCCGGCTTGCGGCTGCGGCCTGGGCCATTACGCGAGGCAGTCCATGAAGCCGGCCTTCAGCCAGTCGGGGTTCAGCTTGCGGCCGATGAACACGATGCGGCTGTCGCGCTTGTCGCGCGGCCGCCAGGGCGTGCCCCAGCGGCTCTCGATCTGCATGTGCACGCCCTGGAACACGAAGCGCTTGTCCGAGCCGCGCACGTTCAGGATGCCCTTGGAGCGGAAGATGTCGGCGCCGTTCAGGCGCAGCACGGTGCCGATCCAGCTCTCGAAGCGCTCCGGGTCGACCGGCCGGTCGACCGAGAACGACACCGAGGTGACGTCGCTGGCATGGTCATGGTGATGGTGGTGATGGCCGTGCAGGAAGTGCGGCTCCTCGGCCAGGATCCGGTCGAGGTCGAAGGCGCCGCGGTCCAGCAGCTCCTTGAGGTCGATGGCGCAGTTCTGGGTGCGGTGCAGCGCGGCATGGGGGTTGATGCCGCGCACCCGCTCTTCGACACGGGCCAGCTGCGCCTGGTCGACCAGGTCGGTCTTGTTCAGCAGGACGACATCGGCGAAGGCGATCTGCTCGACCGCCTCGTGGCTGTCGTCCAGGTGGTCCAGCAGATGCAGGGCGTCGACCACGGTGACGATGGCATCAAGCTTGGTCTTGGACTTCACGTCTTCGTCGACGAAGAAGGTCTGGGCGACCGGCGCCGGGTCGGCGAGGCCGGTGGTCTCGATGATCACGCCGTCGAACTTGCCCTGGCGCTTCATCAGGCCGTCGAGAACGCGGATCAGGTCGCCGCGCACCGTGCAGCAGATGCAGCCATTGTTCATCTCGAAGACTTCCTCGTCCGTCGAGACCACGAGCTGGTCGTCGATGCCGAGTTCATCGAATTCGTTGATGATGACCGCGTATTTCTTGCCGTGCCGCTCGGTCAGGATGCGGTTCAGCAGGGTCGTCTTGCCGGCGCCGAGAAAGCCGGTGAGGACGGTGACGGGAACCTGGCGCATTGCGCTCCTAGATGCTGGCGAAACCGGGATGGGGCACCCTAGCCGATCGCTGCGCTGGATCGCCAGGGGCCCGACCGCCATCATCTGGTGCCGGATGGCCCGCGACCCAACCCCCGGAGACTGCGCGTGACCGACCTGACCAAGCTGACCGCCGCCCAGGCCGCGCGCAGGATCGCCGCCGGCACCCTCACCGCGACCGACCTGGCTGCGGCGCTGCTCGACCGCGCCAGCCTGCGCGAGCCCATGATCCACGCCTGGGCGCATCTCGACCCCGATCTGGTGCTGGCCCAGGCCCAGGCGATCGACCGCATGGGGGCCCGCGGGTCGCTGGCCGGGGTGCCGGTCGGGGTCAAGGACATCATGGACACCCACGACCAGCCCAGCGCCTACGGCTCGCCGATCCATGCCGGCAACCGCCCGCCGACCGACGCCGCGGCCGTGGCCCTGGCGCGCGCCTCAGGTGCTGTGATCATGGGCAAGACCGTGACCGCCGAGCTCGCCTTCCGGCACCCCGGCCCGACCCGCAATCCGCACAACACCAGCCACAGCCCGGGCGGCTCGTCGTCGGGCTCGGCCGCCGCGGTCGCCGACTTCCAGGTGCCGATCGCCACAGGCACCCAGACCGCCGGGTCGGTGATCCGCCCGGCCGCGTTCTGCGGCGTGGTCGGTTTCAAGCCCAGCTACGGCGAGATCCCGACGGTCGGGGTCAAGGCCTGCGCGTGGTCGCTGGACACGGTCGGCCTCTTCGCCCGCAGCGTCGAGGACGTGGCGCTGGGCCGGGCTGCGCTGCTCGGCATCTCGCCGGCTCGGCTCGATCCCGCACAGGCGCCGCTGCCGCGGGTCGGGCTGTGCCGGACCCCGCACTGGCACGAGGCCGAGCCCGCGACCCGCGACTTGGTCGAGGCGGTCGCCGGGCGATTGGAGGACGCCGGCGCCCGCGTCGTCGACGTCGACCTGCCGGCGCCCTGCCGCACCCTGGTCGAGAGCCATCACGCCGTGATGGCGTTCGAAATGGCGCGCAGCTGGGCCGACGAGGTCCAGCGCAACCTGGACGGCCTGAGCGCCGCGATCCGCGAGGGCGGCCTGCCCGACGCCGCGGCGGTGTCGTTCGAGCGCTACCAGGCCGCCCAGGCCCATGCCGAGCAGTGCCGGGGCCTGATGGCCGGCCTGTTCGCCGACTTCGATCTGCTGCTGACGCCGGCGGCGCCGGGCGAGGCGCCGCACAGCCTGGCCTCGACCGGCCGGCCGCTGTTCAACAGCCTGTGGACCCTGCTGCACCTGCCCTGCATCACCCTGCCGGCCGGCCAGGGCCCGGCCGGCCTGCCCCTGGGCGTGCAGCTGGTCGGCGCCCGCCGCGCCGACTGGGCGCTGCTGACCTGGGCGGCGTGGGCCCAGGGCAACCTGGACTCTTGACCGCCGGGTTTACCCGCCGACGCTCATTCGTGCAGGCCCTTGGACATGATCGCCGCGTAGCCGCCGTCCGCCTTCAGCTTCGCCAGGCCCTGGTTGAAGTCGGCGGCCAGCTGCTCGGCATTCTGCTTCTTTCGGGAGAACGCCACATAGAACTTGTTCACGACCAACGGCGGGTCCAGCACGACGATCGCAGCCGCGTCGGCCGGCGCCTGTGCCTTCAGGTAATTCAGGACGGCGAACTTCTTTTCGAGAAATGTGTCGATGCGCTTTGCTTGCAGCTTCTGGAGGTTCTGCTGAAAGCTGGAGGCATATTCCTTCTTTATCTGTTGATCGTCGGTCAGTTCTTTCGGATAGCTGCCGCCGTTGATCAGCCCGACGCTGTGCGAGCGGAGGTCCGATATCCCGTGATAGGCTAGGCCGGAGTCCTTGAGGGCGAAGAGGACATACGGGGATTCGGCAACCACATCGGAATAGATCAGCTTTTGGGCCCGCTCGTCCGAATACAGGCAGCCCAGCAGGCCATCGACGTCGCCGTCGTAGGATTGGCTGAGCGCCCGCGCCCAGGGCACGAAATCGACGTGGGTGTCGTAGCCGGCCTCCTTGAGCGCCTGCGTCGTGATCTCGAGCAGAAAGCCGCCGGGTTTCTCGGCGTCCGTGGCGAAGGTGACGGTCTTCCCGGTCTGCGCCCATGCGATCGTCGTCGCCAGACATGAGAGCACCAGCGACAACAAGCCGGCGCGAATCCGCATGCTCCGCATCATGGACTCCTCTCTGGTTCCCAATAATCAGGCGTCCAAATCATTGACATCTCTTTAAGTGCGCGTTCGCGCGGCACCACCCCTGCGGCCGGGATCGCAACCCTAGGCGAGCCGCCGGCAGCGTGACAGAATGACCCAGGCGGTCGTCCCAACCGCGTCAGGCGGAGGTCACCATGGATCGTCGCGCCATCCTGCGGATCGCTGCCCAGGCGCCGCTGCTGGGTCTTGGCCGTCGTGTCTGGGGCCAGGCGCGGCCGCGGGTCGTGTTCCTGAACCCCGGCGAGTCGGTCGAGCGCGGGACCGGGCCGTTCTGGCGCATGGTCAGCCAGTACATGGAGGCGGCGGCCCGTGGCTTCGGCATGCAGCTCGAAGTGCTGTACGCGGAGCGCGACCACCTGAAGATGATCGGCCAGGCCGAGGCGCTGGCCCGTCGGTCCGATCCGCCTGATTATGTCGTCCTGGTCAACGAGAAGCTCGCCGCCCAGCAGATGCTGACGACGCTGGCGGGCACGCCGTCCAAGCTGCTGCTGATCCACAACGACCTGACGCCGGAGCAGCGCCGCACGATCGGCAACGAACGGCAGACGATCGCCAACTGGATCGGAACCGCCACCACCGACGCCGGGCGCGGCGCGTACCTGCTGATGGCCGAGCTGGACCGCCAGCTCGGGCCGCAGCTGCCGAAGGTCATCGGGCTGACCGGCGACCGCCAAACGCCGGTATCGCTGGAGCGTGCCAACGGAGTCGAGGACTACCTCAAGCATGCCGGACGTGGCCAGGTCGTGCAGCTCGCCTTCGGCGACTGGAGCTATGCCGACGGCGAGGAGAAGGCCCGCGTGCTGCTGGCGCGCTACCCGGAGGCCAATTGCCTCTGGGCGACCAACGACTCCATGGCCATGGGGGCGCTGCGCGCGGTCGAGGCGCGCGGCGCCAAGGTGTTGGTGGGCGGCATCGGCGGCTGGGGCGATGCCCTGGTCGCGGTCGCCGAGGGGCGGCTGGCGGCCGATACCGCGGGCGACTATCTGATCGGCGCCTGGGCGATGGTCATGCTGCACGACTATCATCATGGCGAGGACTTCGCCGGCCATGGCGGGCTGAACCAGAGCTTCGACTACCTGTACGTCGTCAACCGCGAGACCGTCGGCCGCTACGAGGAGGCGGTGTTCAAGCGCGGCGACGCCCTGGACTTCGGGGTGTATTCCAAGCTCGCCGACCGTCAGCCCGGCCCCTACCGGTTCAGCCTGGAGCGCTTGGTCGCGTCCGTGCCGGCGAATTGACATGCGCGGCCTGCGCCTGCCGTCCGGGCTGAGGCCGCGCACCGCCAGCCTGCACACCAAGCTGATGCTGGCCCTGGCGGTGCTGGTCGCGCTGGTGGCGGGCGGCTCGGCCTTCCTGCTGACCGAGCGCGACGCCGAGCGCCGCGGCCAGGAGCTGGAGGCGCACGCCACGCAACTTGCCGAGCTGCTCAGCCGGTCGGTAGCCGACCCGCTGTGGAACGTGGACCGCAAGGCGATCGCGGGCCAGCTCGCCGCCCTCGCCTCGGACCGCGACGTCGCCGAGGTCACGGTGACCGCCGCCAATTATGGCACCGTGGCGACGGTCGGCGGCCAGGACACGGCCTCGGTGGCCGGCGGCGTGGTCCGCGAGCGGGCGATCCTGCACGCGCCGTCGCAGGACTTCCCGGCCCGGCCGATCGGCACCGTGCGCGTCGTGCTGAGCCGCATCGCGACCGAGCAGACCATCGCCCACGCCCGCGAGAGCATCGTCGCCATCGTGGCCGCGGTGGTCGCCCTGCTGTACGCGGTCACGGTCGTGCTGCTGAAGCGGCTGGTCGGCAGCCCGATCCGCCGGCTGGAAGAGATGGTCGACCGCATCGCCGGCGGCGACCTCGACGCCCGCTGCCCGGTGGCGTCTGGCGACGAGCTGGGCCGGCTGGCCGAGCGCGTCAACGCCATGGCCGCGCGGCTGCGCGAGTCCACCGCCAGCCTGCGGGCCAGCGAGCAGCGCCTGCGCGACTATGCCGAGACGGCCTCCGACTGGTTCTGGGAGACTGGCCCGGACCACGCGATGACCTATGTGTCCGAGCAGGTCCGGATGATCGGGGTGGACCCGGCGCGGGCGATCGGCCGCCACGGCTGGGATCCGGCGGCGGCGGTCACCGGCACCCCTGAGGCCTGGCGGGCGTTCATCGAACGGCTGGACCGGCGCGAGCGGTTCCGCGAGTTCATCTACGAGATGCGCAGCCGCGACGGCGCGACATACTACGTGTCGATCAGCGGCAAGCCGGTGTTCGACGCCGATGGCCGGTTCCTCGGCTTCCGGGGCAGCGCCGCCGACATCACCGAGCGGCGGGCGCGGGAGCGCGAGCGCGACGCGCTCCAGGCCCAGCTGCAGCAGGCGGCCAAGCTGGAGGCGATCGGCCGGCTGGCCGGCGGCATCGCCCACGACTTCAACAACCTGCTGGGGGCCGCGCTGGGCTTCGCCGGATTCTTGGCGACCGACCTGCCGGCGGGGTCGCAGCCCCACCGGTTCGCCACACGGATCATGGACGTCTGCGTTCGCGGCAAGGCACTGGTCGGCCAGCTCCTGGCGTTCGCGCGGGCGCGCGATGTCGAGCGCCGGGTCCTCGACCTGGTGGCGGTCGTCGAGTCCAGCCGCGACTTGCTGTGCGCGTCCCTGCCGATATCAACGGCCCTGACCGTCCGGGAGCCTGGCGGGCCGCTGCCGGTCCTGGGCGACGACGGCGAGCTGCACCAGCTGCTGTTCAACCTCTGCCTCAATGCCAACGACGCGCTGGGCGGGGGGACGGGCACGATCGCGATCGAGCTCGACCGGGCGTCGGCGCAGGCCGTTGGGGCCGAGCGCCACGGCCGCCTGGTTTCGGGACGGCTGGAGGCCGGCTGCGGATATGCCCGAATGACCGTGGCCGACACCGGGTCGGGAATGGACGAGGCCGTGCTGGCCCGCATCCTGGAGCCGTTCTTCACGACCAAGCAGCGGGGGCGTGGCACTGGGCTGGGCTTGGCCGTGGTCCACGGGCTGATCACGGCCTATGGCGGTGCCTTGTCGATCGAGAGCGCGCCCGGCCGCGGCACCACGGTTTCGGTCTACCTGCCGCTCGTGGTCGGCGCGCCGGCCGCCGCCGCGGACCGGCCGGCCGAGCCCGATGGCCGTGGCGACGAGCGGGTCCTGGTCGTCGACGACCAGCCGGAGCTCGTGGAGGTCCTGGTCGTCGGCCTGCGGCGCCTGGGCTACGATGCGCACGGCCTGACCGAACCCGCCGACGCGCTGGCCGCGGACGGCGGCGGCTGGGACGTGGTCATCGCTGATCATGTCATGCCCGGGCTGACCGGGCTGACCTTGATCCGGATGCTGAAGAAGCGGCACCCCGCGCTGCTTGCCGTCCTCTATACCGGGATCCAGGACGGCGTTCCCGAGTCGGTGGCTCGCGAGCACGGTGCCGACGCGGTGCTGCACAAGCCGATCGAGCCGAAGGACGTGGCCGTCTGCATCCGACGGCTGGCCGAGGCGCGGCGGTCCGCCCCGGGTCCGGACCGGCGATCCGCCACCGCGCCGGCCCGCGGCGCCGGCACCGCCGTCTCGGCCTCCTCGGGCAAGGAGGTGTCTTGACGCTGCCGTCGAGGCGTCATTCGCCGTCGGGGCGGGCCTGTCCCGAGAGGACGCGTTCGGCGCCGCGGACCAGGTCGCGGAAGGCCTCGTCATAGGAGACGCCGCGGACCGCCCACGCATGGATCCGGCCATGCCAGGCGAGCTGCCAGGATCCGATCCAGCCTTGAGCGGCGTCGCTGAACACCAGGGTGCCGGCGACCGTCACGCTGCCCGGCGGCGGCCGGAAGGCCGCTCCGCCCGACGCGGGCAGGCGCAGCGGCAGGGCATAGCGGTCTGCGGCCGCGGCCAGGGCCGTCCGCTGGTCGGCGCCGCCGGGCCCATCGGCGGCGAGGTAATAGGGCGGTTTGAAGCCGTCGACCAGGATCACCGGGAACAGCGTCGGGCGCGGCGCCGTCCAGGGCCGGCGCCCGAGGCTGGCCAGCGCCGCGCGGACCCGCGCGGGGTCGAACCGCACCGTCAGGTCGTAGGGCCGGTCCCGGCTGCCCTGCTCGTCATGATGGGGCTGGCCGGTCAGGTGGTCGACATAGCCGAAGCCGGCGACCAGGTCGCCGGCATGGGCGGCCAGCGTGTCGAGCCGTGGATCGCCGAGCAGCGTCGGGTCGCCCGAGACCTTCACCAGCACATCGCGCAGGCAGTCGGCGAAGCCCGTCGGCCGGCTGCGCATGTCGGTGCCGGTTACGATCGTATGACCCTGATAGAGCGGCGACGGCGTGCCGGCGTGGGCCGGGCCGGCAGCCAGGCCCAGCGCCAGGGCCGCGACCAGCCGCCTCACGGGTTGATCTTGTCGCCCAGCACGGCCAGGCGGAACGGCCGGACCTCGATCCTCTGCCACACGCCCTGGGTGACGTAGGGCTCGCGCGCCAGCCAGGCGTCCAGTTCGGCCCGGCTCGGGAACTCCACGATCGTCGAGGAGCCGATCATGGCGCCGGCATCGTCCAGGATGGCACCGCCGGCCTTGATCTCGCCGCGCCCGACCATCGGTCCGAGGCCTTCGAAATGGAGCGGCCTGGCCGCCTTGCGCCGGTTCGGCGCCTCGGGGTCGGTGCCGTCATAGGCGATGATCAGGAATTGGGGCATGGTTTCTCTCCCGGTTGGCTGCGCCGATGATGCCGATATCCTCGGGCGTGGTCACGCAGCCGGTTTGGAGGAACCACGCGCGGGGTGATGCGCATGTCGACGACCGTCGGCCGCCTCGTGTAGCCAATGGCTGCAACGCCAGGAGAGCCCACCCCATGCTGACCGATGCCGAGATCGCGCGCGCCGCTCCATTAGAGCCGATCGAGGCGGTCGCAGCCCGCCTCGGCATCCCCGCCGACGCGCTCTACCGCTACGGCCCGACCAAGGCGAAGCTGGATTTCGGCTTCCTGGAAGGCCTGGCCGGCCGGCCGCAAGGCCGGCTGATCCTGGTCACCGCGATCAGCCCGACACCGGCCGGCGAGGGCAAGACCACGACCACGGTCGGGCTGGGCGACGCGCTCGCCCGGATCGGCAAGCGGGTGGCGATCTGCCTGCGCGAGCCCAGCCTCGGGCCCTGCTTCGGCGCCAAGGGCGGGGCCGCCGGCGGCGGCCGGGCGCAGGTCGTGCCGATGGACGAGATCAACCTGCACTTCACCGGCGACTTCCACGCCATCGGCGCCGCCCACAACCTGCTGTCGGCGCTGATCGACAACCACGTCTACTGGGGCAACGCGCTTGATATCGACGAGCGCCGGATCACCTGGCGCCGCGCTGTCGACCTCAACGACCGCGCGCTGCGCCGCATCGTGGTCGGCTTGGGCGACGGCGCCAACGGCATCCCGCGCGAGGACGGCTTCGACATCACCGTCGCCTCGGAAGTGATGGCGATCTTCTGCCTGGCGACCTCGCTGGAGGACCTGGAGGCGCGGCTCGGCCGCATCATCGTCGCCCGCCGCCGCGACAAGCGCCCGGTCACCGCCCGCGATCTGGAGGCGGCCGGCGCCATGGCCGTGCTGCTCAAGGACGCGCTGCGCCCGAACCTGGTGCAGACGCTGGAGCACACGCCGGCCTTCGTGCATGGCGGGCCGTTCGCCAACATCGCCCATGGCTGCAATTCGGTGCTGGCGACCCGCACGGCCCTGGGCCTGGCCGACTATGTGGTGACCGAGGCCGGCTTCGGCGCCGACCTGGGGGCGGAGAAGTTCTTCGACATCAAGTGCCGCAAGGCCGGGCTGGAGCCCGCCGCCGCTGTCGTCGTGGCGACGGTGCGGGCACTCAAGATGCATGGCGGCGTGGCCAAAGCCGACCTCGACCGTGAGGACCTGGGCGCGCTGGAGCGCGGCTTCGCCAACCTCCGGCGCCATATCGCCAACTGCCGGCTGTTCGGCCTGCCCGTCGTGGTGGCGGTCAATCACTTCACCAAGGACACCGACGCCGAGCACGCCCTGGTGCGGCGGCTGTGCGAGGGCCTGGGCGTCGAGGCGATCGAATGCCGGCACTGGGCCGAGGGCGGGCGCGGCGCCGAGGCCCTGGCCCAGGCCGTGGTCGGCGCCGCCGACGGCGGCGCCAAGTTCCGCCTGCTCTATCCCGACGAGTTGCCGCTGGCCGACAAGATCCGCCGGGTCGCGACCGAGATCTACGGCGCCGCCGACATCGCCCTCGACGACGCGGCGGCCAAGCGGCTGGCCGAGTTCGAGGCCGACGGTTACGGCCGTCTGCCGGTGTGCATGGCCAAGACCCAGTACAGCTTCTCGACCGACCCCGCCGCCCGCGGCGCGCCGTCGGGGCACATCGTTCCGGTGCGCGAGGTGCGGCTGGCGGCCGGCGCCGAGTTCGTGGTCGCCCTGTGCGGCGACATCCGGACCATGCCCGGCCTGCCGCGGGTGCCGGCGGCCAACGGCATCCGCCTGGGGCCAGGCGGCGTCATCGACGGGCTGTCCTGAGCGCCGCGGGAACTGCGATGCGCGGCGATCGGAAGCAGCGGATCGAGGCCAAGAAGGCTGAGCTCGATCGGCTTCGGCCGCTGGCGCCGCATGGCCTCGACAACCTGGAGCATTCTCGCGATCTCGAACTGACCTACACGTCCAACGCCATCGAGGGGAACACCCTGACGGCGGCCGAGACGACGCTGGTCATCGAGCAGGGCATCACGATCGGCGGCAAGCCGCTCAAGGACCATCTGGAGGCAATCGACCACTACGCGGCGATCGGCTATGTCCGCGGCCTTGCGCGCCATCGGGCACCGCTGACGGAGTCCGACATCCGCAGCCTGCATGCCCTGGTGGTGCAGCGCTCACAGCCGGCGTTCGCGGGCCGCTACGCGGACCAGGGCCGGTTCGTCCTGCAGGACGGCGGCCGCCACACCTTTCCGTCGCCGGCGGAGGTCCCGGCCTTGATGGGGGATTTCGTCGCCTGGCTGGGCGCAGCGCCGGCGTCGCCGCCGACCGCGTTCGAGGCGCACCGGCGGCTGGTCGAGATCCATCCGTTCAATGACGGCAACGGCCGGACGGCGCGCCTGCTGATGAACCTGATCCTGTTGCGGGGCGGCTATCCGCCGGTCGCCGTGCGCCCGGCCGACCGGCCGACCTACCTGGCCGCCCTCCAGCGGGCCCAGGCCGGCGGCGGCGCGGCCGATGTCGAGGACCTGCTGTACGAGCGGCTGGAGGCGGCGCTCGACGAGACCTTGGAGGCCTTGCGCCAGGCGCTGCCGCCCTCGGCGTAGGACCGCGCCGTCACGCGCCCACATCAAGCTCGTCGCCGGGCCCAGGCGCCTCGTCCGTCCCCAGGCTGTCCAGCAACGCCAGCGCGCCCGGCACGTCGGCGCGCTGCGCTCGTTCCCGGAAGAAGTCGGCAGTGCGCAACGCCGAAATCTTTTCGGCCACCGCCACATTGATGAATTGATTCAATGTCGTGCCTTCGGCCCTGGCGAGCCGCTCCGCTTCTGCCTTCAGCGAGGACTGCAACCGAAGAGCATAGTTCGACTGGCTCATGACTGCCTCCAAGAAAGCCATGCGGGACCCGGTCGTTCGATCGTGATTCCCAGACGATCGGCACCGGCGAAATCCCGCTCGTTGAACGTCAGCAGTCGGTTGGCACCGCCGTTGATGGCTGCTTCCAGAACCATCTCATCGTCGGCGTCGCGCAAGATCGGGCGCCACAGGAACGAGATTTCGACTTGCCGACACACCGCACAGAGCGCATCCAACAGCCGGCCGATCTGCTGCTCGCTGGCACCACTGGCGGCCAATTGCTCCGGCCGCATCAGCACGGCTTCGTATTGCAGGGCCAGCGCCACCGACAGCGCAATTGTAGCTTCGCCTTCCAGGATCGCCCGCAGCCACGCGCGCGACGCACCGCGTCGGCTCCGAACCGCCGCAACCAAGACGTCGGCATCCAAGGCGACGATCATATCGCCAGGAATATCTCATGTTCCGAGTGATGTGACAACGTCGCGCCGATCTATGGCTCCGTTGCTGAGACACTTTGGTCAGGTCGAAGATGCCCGTTGATCCGGATCGGCCGTCTCCGACGTTCGCCCCGCGCCCGGACCTATTCCAGCTCCGGGATCAGCATCGGCTCGGCCAGAGCGGCGGCGTACCACTCCTTGACGTCAGCACGGTCCAGCACCGCCGTGACGTACCCCTGGGCGTCGGCCGGCACGTCCAGGGCGTAGGTGCGCACCATGGGCAGGTCGCCGGCCAGCATGGCGTCGGCGACAGTGAAGCCGCTGCCGAACAGGTAGGGGCCGCCCTGGCCGAAGCGGGCGCGGGTGTCGGTCACCAGCGCCCACAGCCGGGCGAGGTCGGTCTTGGCCGCGTCGTCCAGCTCCGGGCGCTTGCGGGTGGTGCGGCAGTTCTGGGGCAGCAGGCGGCGCAGGGCGGCGAAGTCGGCGTGGATCTCGCACGCAACCGTGCGCGCTATGGCCCGGGCGCCGCGGTCGGCCGGCCACAGCCCGGCCTGGGGGAAGCGCTCGGCCAGGTATTCGGCGATCGCCAAGCTCTCCCAGATCGCCAGGTCGCCGACCCGCAGGCACGGCACCCGGCCCGACGGCGAATAGCGCAGGATCGCCTGGGCGGTGTCGGGCTCGCCCAGATGGACCACGATTTCCTGGAAGGCCGCCTTGGTCTGCTTGAGCGCCAGCCAGGCGCGCAGCGACCAGCTGCAATAGGTGCGGTTGCCCAGGACCAGGGTCAGCCCGAGCGGCGCGGCCATCGGGGCTAGCCCTGGCTCCAGGGCAGGCCGGCATGCTTCCAGCCGGCCACCGTGCCGCGATGCTTGGCCGCGTCGTGCGGCCCCTCGAAGCCGCCGGCGATGTTGTAGCAGCGCCGGTACCCGGCCTGGGTCATGGCGACGGCCGCCGCCTGGCTGCGGGCGCCGGAGCGGCACAGGAACAGGAGCGGCTGCTCGGGGCCGATGCCCTTGGCCGCCAGCTCCGCCGCGAAGCGGTCGTTGACCTGCATGGCGGGGTAGAGCTGCCAGGCGAGGGTCACCGGCGCCTTGCCCACGGACGACAGGTCGGGCAGGCCGACAAAGCTCCATTCCGGCTGGGTGCGCACGTCGACCAGCACGGCGCCCGACTCGTCCTTCAGCAGCGTCCAGGCCTGTTCGGGCGAGAGATCTCCGGCGTAGCTCATGCCGCGCGCTCCCCGGCATCTGCTGCGACCGCCGCGGCGGCGGCGATGCCGCGCTCGAGATCGGCCAGCAGGTCCTCGGCGCCCTCGATGCCCACCGATAGCCGCAGCAGGCCGTCGGTGATGCCTTGCGCCAGGCGGTCGGCTTCGGCGACCGAGCGGTGGGTGGTGGTGGCCGGATGGGTGATCAGGCTCTTGGCGTCGCCCAGGTTGTTCGAGATGTCGATGACCTCCAGGGCGTTCAGGAACGCGAAGGCGGCGGCTTTGCCGCCGGCCAGCTCGAAGGCGACCAGAGTGCTGGCGCCGGACATCTGGCGCTGCGCCAGCGCGTATTGGGGGAAGCTGGCCAGGCCCGGATAGAGCGTGCGGGCAATGCCGGGCGCGCCCTCCAGGCGCTGGGCCACGGCCAGCGCGGTCCGGCTGGCGCGCTCGACCCGGAGCGCCATGGTCTCCAGGCCTTTGACCAGCACCCAGGCGTTGAACGGGCTGAGCGCGGGGCCGGTGTGGCGCAGGAACGGCTTCAGGCTGTTCTCGCACCACTCGGCGGTGCCCAGGATCGCGCCGCCCAGGCAGCGGCCCTGGCCGTCGATGTGCTTGGTCGCGGAGTAGACGACGATGTCGGCGCCCAGCAGCAGCGGCCGCTGCAGCAGCGGCGTCGCGAACACGTTGTCGACGATCACCTGGGCGCCATGGGCATGGGCGATCTCGGCGACCGCCGCGATGTCGACCAGCGCCAGGGTCGGGTTGGCCGGGGTTTCGAAGAACACCGCCTTGGTGTTGGGACGCATGGCGGCCCGCCATTGGTCGAGGTCGGCGCCGTCGACCAGCGTCGTCTGGATGCCGTAGCGCGGCAGCAGGGTGTTGACGATGTAGAGGCACGAGCCGAACAGCGCCCGCGCCGCCACGACATGGTCGCCGGCCTGCAGCCAGCTCGCCAGGGCCGCGAACACCGCCGCCATGCCCGAGGCGGTGCCATGGCAGGCCTCCGCACCTTCGATCTCGGCCAGCCGCCGCTCGAACATCTCGACGGTCGGGTTGGCGTAGCGCGAATAGACGAAGCCCGGCTGGTCACCGGAGAAGCGGGCCTCGGCCGCCTCGGGGCTGTCATAGACGAAGCCCGAGGTGAGATAGAGGGCCTCGGCGGTCTCGCCATGAGGGCTGCGCCGGAGGCCGCCGCGGACCAGGGCGGTGTCGCGGCTGCGCGGTCTGGGAGTGTCGGCCAACGAATGGCTCCAGGTCGGCGCCGCCGGACCGGCTGGCGGCGCGTGGGGAACGTCGGCCGGTTTTAGGGCATCGCGGCCGAGGCCGGCAAGCGATGCTAGCGCATGCTGGCCGTGACCACCTTCGGCGCACCGCCGCCCGCCAGCTCGTCGGCGACGGCGCCGGCCAGGCAGGCATAGGCGCCGTCGGTCATATGGATGGCGTCGGGGCCCAGCAGGCTGGCCGGCTGGAAGCGGCCGGCGCCGAGCCAGGCCTTCATCAGGTCGTAGCGCCGCACCACCGGCAGGCGGTGCTCGTGGCCGAGCGCACGGACGGCAGCGACATAGTCCCGGACCACGGCATCGGGCGCCGCGTCGGGCATGTATTGCGGCTCCATCAGCACCACGTCGATGCCGGCCGCGGCCAGGCGCGCTAGGCCCTCGCCGGCCTGGACCCGGAACCGGTCGACGGGCAGGCGCTGCAGGGCGTCGTTGGAGCCGAGCTGCCAGATCACCAGATCGGGATGGGGCGCCAGCACGTCGCGGTCCAGCCGCTTCAGCATGTCGGCGGTGGTCTCGCCGGGCACGCCCCGATTGACGACGGTCACGGCCACGCTCGGTAGGCGCCGCGCCAGGTCGCGCTGCAGCTGGGCGGGATAGCTGTGGGCCGGCGACGAGGCCCCCGTGCCGAACGTGGAGGACGAGCCGAAGGCGACGAGGGTCAGGCCGGCGGCACCCGGGTGCCGGGCGCTGACGCGCCGCAGCAGGCGCTCCAAGTGCGGCAGCGGCTGGTCCAGGCGCTCCAGCGCCGCCGGGGTGCCGCAGGCGGCGTCGGCCTCAGGCATGGCTGCGACCAGGGCCGCCAAGCCCAAAACTGCTCCCCAGGCGGCGCGATGCCACCGCCCGCCCGCTCGCCTTGCCGCCACCCGCCCGTCCCCCGCCCCGCGTCTGCTGACGGCGCCAGGCTAGCAAGGCGGCCAAGCCGGCCATACTTACAAACCCGACAGAATTCACCGCCAGCTGCGCCGGCCAGTCGGTGCCCAGCGCGGCGAACGCGACCGCGCCAGCAAAGGTCAGCAGGATTCCCAGGCAAAAGACCGGCAGCGAATGCTGACCGAGCTGCACCATCAGGCGGGCCGGGCCGCGGCGATACCACGCGGCGTCGGGCGGCGCCAGGCGGGCGACCAGGATCGCCAGCGCCAGGAAGTCGACCAGCCGCGGCCAGGCGAGGTTGGGCTTGCTGACGCTGTAGATGAAGTCGCGGCCGGCTGGCGCCCAGTCCGCCAATCCGGGCAGCAGCGTCCACGGCGCCGCCAGCACCAGGTTGACCGCGACCACGGCCGCCGCCGCGCGCACCACCCAGGGTCCCTCGGGCAGCACTTGGCCGCCGGCGCGCTTGATGTGCGCGGCCGTCGCGCCGAGCACGAAAATGGCCTGCCAGGCCAGCGGGTTGAAGCTCCAGTGATGGGCGGTCCACATCGGCTCGAGATCGGGCGCCAGCAGCCACAGGACGCCCGACAGCGCCAGCACCGCGCCCGGGGCTCGCCGCAGCAGCAGCGCCACCAGCGGGAACGCGGCCAGCAGCAGGACATAGAGCGGCAGGATGTCGAGGAAGGGCGGCAGGGCGCGGAACGATGCGGCGCCGACCAGGCTGCCGGGCAGGCCCTCCAGGAACGGCCACAGCAGGTCGGGCGGGACCCCGTCGAGCGTGGTGCCGGCCAGGGCCAGCAGCCAGAATCCGGCGGCGACGCCGGCGAACAGCCCCAGATGGGCGGCATAGATCTGGCCGCAGCGGCGCAGGACCCGCCCGAATCCCGACCAGCCCGCACCCTCGAGGCGGTGGCCGTAGGCCAGCATCGCCGAATAGCCGGCGATGAACACGAACAGCTCCGCGGCGTCGGCAAAGCCGATGCTGTGCAGCGTCCCGTGCCGCAGCACGTTGTCGGGCACGTGGTCGACGAAGATCATCAGCAGGGCCAGGCCCCGGCAGAAATCCAGCCTCAGGTCGCGCGGCATCACTGCCCTCGCTTGGGTGTCAGGGTCGGCGGACATTAACGATCTGTAATGTTGGATCAAGCGCAAACATTACCGATCGTTCATGTTCGTCGCTAGAGATACGGTGGAACCGCGCCGAGTCCGGCCGCCTGCGACATTAACGACCTGTAATGTCAGAACCGACGGGCGGTCGACGGAACAGCGCGAGACCGCTTGGGGCGCGATGACAGCCGCGGAGGCAGGCCATAGGATGGCGGCTCATCCGAAGGAGGAGCCCCGCGATGGCCTGGACCTCGTCCCGCCGTGATCTGCTGACATCGGCGCCGGCGCTCGCCCTGGCCCTGGCCCTGGGCGCCGGGCGCGCCTGGGCCCAGGCCGCCAAGGACACGCTGGCGATCGCGGTGCCGACCGACGTCAACAGCTGGGACGCCGAAGCGCACACCCAGCCGCTGGGGATGCCGATCTTCAAGGCGGTGTTCGACCAGCCGCTGACCCAGACCCCCGACCTCAAGCTGGCGCCCAACGTGATCCAGGCGTGGCGCTGGCTGGACGATGCCGGCAAGGCCCTGGCGGTGACCCTGCGCGACGACGTGCTGTGGCATACCGGCGACAAGCTCACCACCGAGGACTTCCGCTTCACCTACATCGACCGGCTGCGCGCCGACAAAACGCTGAACATTGCCGGCACGTTCAACAGCACGCTGGACGACATCGAGATCAAGTCGCCGACCGAGGCGGTGGTCCATTTCAAGCAGGTCATGCCCACGGTGCTGCAATGGTGGGCGTTCCTCGGCAACTTCCTGATGCCCAAGGCCTATTTCGAGAAGGTCGGCAAGGACGGGTTCCTGGCCAAGCCGGTCGGCTCGGGACCTTACCGCCTTGTCGAGTACGAGCGCGGGGCGCGCATCGTGCTCGAAGCCAACGACCGCTACTGGAAGGGGGCGCCCAAGATCCGCCGCGTGATCTTCCAGATCGTGCCGGACCCCAGCGCCCGCGTCGCCGCGGTCCAGGCCGGGCAGGTCGACATGGCGGTGGCGGTGCCGATCCGCGAGGCGGCGCGCCTGGGCAAGGTCCAGGGCCTGGCCAGCGTGATCGAGCCGATCTCCGAGATCGTCATGATCCATTGCCGCAACGCCGGCGCCTTCACCGACCAGCGCGTGCGGGTCGCGGCCAATCTGGCGATCGACAAGGCTGCGCTCTCCAAGGCGCTGTTCGAGGGCAAGGCCAAGCCGATCAGCGTGCTGAGCGTGCCCGGCGCGCCCGGCTACCCGGCCGACTTCCAATGGGGTTACGACCCGAAGAAGGCGGCCGACCTCCTGGCGCAGGCCGGCTATGGCCCGGACAAGCCGGCCAAGATCGGCTTCTTCGCGACCAACGGCGCCTTCCCCAACGACTGGGATACCGCGCGCGCCATCACCGCCATGTGGAAGAAGGTCGGCATCGACGCCAACCTGGAAGTCATGGAGCTGGCCAAGTACTTCGAGCTCGACCATTCCGGCCAGTTGCCCGAGGCGACGCTCTACACGTGGGCCAATGCGACCAACGACCCCGAGATCTATGTCGGCTACATCCTGAACCCGAAGCTCAAGTTCGCCGCCTGGAAGAGCGACGACGTCGCGCAGAAGCTCGACCCGCTGTTCAAGGAGCCGAACTACGACAAGCGCATCGCCGGCTACACCGAGCTCAACCGCTACGTTATCGAGAAGGGCTACTCGATCCCGGTGCTCCAGGAAGTCGGGACGCTGGTGCACCGCGCCGGCCTCAACCTGACCTGGTTCCAGAGCGGCTGGTTCGAGGTCGCGGGCATGAGCTGGGCTTCATGAGGGCTGGCGCGGCCCCATGATCGGTCTGGCGCTGGCGGTCCTGGCGCGGCGGCTGGCGGCGGCGCTGCCGATCCTGGCCGTGGTCTCGGCCATGATCTTCGTGATCCTGCGGCTGCTGCCGGCCGATCCGGTGGCGATGTCGCTGCCGCCCAACGCCACCGAGGCGGACCATGCGGCGCTGCGGGCGGCCTTTGCCCTCGATCGGCCGGTGCCCGAGCAGTACGCCCTGTGGCTCGGGCGGCTCATGGGCGGCGATTTCGGCCGCTCGATCCATCTGCACCAGGATGTCGGGCAGCTGATCGGCACCGCCCTGCCGGCGACCCTGGAGCTGGTGGTCGCCGGGTTCCTGGTCGGCGCGGTGCTCGGCGTCGGCGGCGGCGTTGTGCTGTTTGCGCTGCGCGGCGGGCCTGGCGAGGCGGTCGCGGATCTCGGCAGCACGGTCCTGCAGTCGATTCCCGACTTCCTGTGGTCGCTGCTGCTGATCCTGGGCGCCGGCGTGGCGCTGCAGCTCTTGCCCTTCGTCGGGCGGATCAGCCCCGACCTGTCCGTGCCGACGGTGACCGGCTTTATGACCATCGACGCGGCGCTGACCGGGCGGGCGGCGCTGCTGATCAGCGTGCTCGGCCACATGGTGCTGCCGTCGCTGGCGCTGGGCCTGGGCTTCGCGCCCCTGGTCATGCGGGTGGTGCGCGCCAGCCTGCTCGACGTGATCGAGGAGGACTTCATCGCGGCCGCGCGGCTGCGCGGCCTGGGCGAGACCCGGGTGTTGATCGCCCACGCCCTGCGCAACGCCGCCCTGCCGACGCTGAGCCTGCTCGGCGTGCAGACCACCTTCCTGTTCGGCGGCACCCTGCTGGTCGAGGTCATCTTCGGCTATCCGGGCCTCGGAAACCTGATGGTGCTGGCCGTCCACACCCAGGACCTGCCGGTGATCCAGGCGGTGGCCCTGACCTATTGCGTGGCGGTGCTGGCGATCAACGTCACCGTCGACATCCTGGCGCTCGCGCTAAATCCCAAGCTCCGGCCGGCATGACCGGACGCTGGCGGGCGACCAGGGCCTCGGGCCGGGTGTGGGCCGGGGCCGCGATCGTGCTGCTGGTGCTGGCCTCTGCGGCCTTCGCCCCGTGGCTGGCGCCGCGCAACCCCGAGGACCAGGACCTGCTCAACACCCTGCTGCCGCCGGTCTGGGCCGGCGGCGACTGGGCGTTCCCGCTGGGCACCGACGCGCTCGGCCGCGACATCCTCTCGCGCCTGATCTGGGGCGCGCGCGTGGCGATGTACGTGGCCGTGCTGGCGGCGGCCTGCACCATGCTGCTCGGCAGCCTGCTGGCCCTGGCCGCCGGCTATTTCGGCGGCTGGGTCGATTGGCTGATCAGCCGCGCCGTCGAGGTCTGGATGTCGTTCCCGCCGGTCATCCTGTCGGTGATCCTGATGGTCGGGCTGGGCGTCGGCATCAACAAGGTGGTGCTGGCGATCGTGCTGGTCGACTGGACCCGGTTCTGCCGGGTGGTGCGCAGCGACGTCGCCGTGGTGGCGCGCCGCGACTATGTCGCCGCGGCCCGTCTGATCGGCTATACCCACCTGCAGGTGCTGCGCCGCGAGATCCTGCCGGCCGTTCTGCCGCTGATCGTCACCCTCCTGACCCTCGAGATGGGTATCGCGGTCGTCGTCGAGGCCATCCTCAGCTTCGTGGGCCTGAGCGTCGAGGCCGACATGCCGGCGTGGGGCGTGATGATCGCCGACGGCCGCCAGGACATGTACGAGGCGACCTGGTCGCTGGTGCTGCCGGTGCTGGCGATCCTGCTGACCGTGATCGGCTTCAATCTGCTGGGCGACGGCCTGCGCCGCTCGCTGGACCCGCGGCTGCACGGCGGCCGGCTTTGACCCCGGTGCTGGCAGCTGAGGGGCTCGAGCTGAGCGCCCGGGTCGGCGGCCGGCCGGTCGCGCTGCTGCGCGACCTGAGCTTCGCCCTGGCGCCCGGCCGGGTGCTGGGCGTGATCGGCGAGAGCGGCGCCGGCAAGAGCATGATCGGACGCCTGGTCTCGCAGCTCCTGCCGCCGGGCTTCCAGGTCACGGGCGGCAGCCTGGCATTCGAGGGCCGCGACCTGCTGGCGATGGCGCCGCGGGCGCGCCGGGCCCTGCTCGGGCGCCGGATCGCCTTCATCCCTCAGGAACCCATGGCGGCGCTGGACCCGGTGCTGTCGATCGGCGCCCAGTTCGACGAGCATCTCAGGCGGCTGGGCGTGCGCGGCCGCACCGTTCGCCGCGATCGAGCCGCGGCGGCGCTGGCCGAGGTCGAGCTGCCGGACCCGCCGGCGCTGCTCGGTCGCTTCCCCCACCAACTGTCGGGCGGGCAATGCCAGCGGGTGCTGATCGCCATGGCCTTCGCGGCCGATCCGCCGCTGGTGATTGCCGACGAGCCGACCACGGCTCTCGACGTGCGCACCCAGGCCCGGGTCGCCGGCTTGATCCGCCGCGTGCAGCGGCAGCACGGCACGGCGCTGCTGTTCATTACCCACGACTTGCGGCTCGCTGCCCATGTCTGCGACGACCTCATGGTCCTCTATGCCGGCGAGGCGGTGGAAGCCGGTCCGGCGCGCGCCCTGTTCGCCGAGCCGCGGCACCCCTATACGCGAAGCCTGCAGCGCGCCAACCCCAGCCTGACCGGCCCGCGCCGGCGCCTGGCCACGCTGCCGGACCATATGCCGGGCCTCACGCGCATTGCCGACCTGCCGGGCTGCCGGTTCGCGCCGCGCT